>CALFSW010000440.1 GCA_937916505.1 uncultured Verrucomicrobiales bacterium
TTCATCACTGCCACCTTCGTTCCTGGTGGCGACCTCAAGATCTACCTCAACGGGGAGATTAAGGAAACCCTCCCTGCCGGACTTGTCCTTGATGTCTCGTGGGATTCCCAACCGTATTTGGGAGCCTTCAACGTCAACAGCAATACCAATCGCGGCTTGGCCCGATCACTCGATGACTTCGCTATTTACTCAGGCGTTCCGACAGACTTTGAAGCCTCGAGCTTGTTTGACGGCACGCTTTTCCCCACCGGACATCAGGGAAATTCCCGATCAAATCGGCATCGATCGAAAAAGAGCGATCACTTTCAACAATTCCACCTCTTCAGCCGAAATATCCTCAAGTCGATCGCGACTTGAAAGCCTGCCGTGAAGTTGGCGAAAGTCGTCACGCAGACCTTCCGGCGCCGAGGAGGCCTGACCGGCGGCAAGACTCCATGAGGATAAAAGCCGATGATGCTGTTCACTGCCCGCAACCTGCTTCACCGACTCATGACGGGGGTCCTTGGAAATTCGATCAAACAGATCAACCACGGACTGCCTCTCCCCTTCCAGGATTTGAAGAATCTTTCCCTCGTCCATTACCAAAATCCCGGTGATGTCCAACCCCATGTTGCGGGACAATGATTTCTGTTCGATGTCAGCGAGATCGCCCGGGCCAAAAAAATCGTTCGTCTCACTGACATATGCCAGTCGATAGACGGTAGCCAGATCAGCGCGGCTGACCTCAAGCAAAGTAGAGCGCATCGTATTTAAATGTTCTCTTTTTTGATCCATCATTCTTAAATTCGAACATAAACGCCAATTCGCAAGTGAAAGAGCCGGATGAATTTGCGCTTTGACTTCCATCTTCGCCGGACTAGGCTCATAATTGATGGAGGGCCTGTAGTTCAATGGATAGAACAATGGTTTCCGGTACCATAGATTGGGGTTCGACTCCCTACGGGCCTGCCACTCTCAAACCCTTACAGAATAAGGGACAGAGCGTGAAAAAGGCAATTCCCTCCCAAGTTGTCCACTGACTCAGTTCGGCCCGTTTCGGGCCATTTCTCTAGTCAAAACTGGTCAAAAACTGGTCACTGGTTTTTCGAGACCACCGACAGACTGCGGAAAAATTCTCGTCGATGACATCGTTCACGGCATCGATCACGATCAAACAGAGGGGAAACGTAAATTTCTTGGCCGGAAACTTCAGCCTCGATCTCGATAATCATCGAAATATCAGACCTTTCCAGGAGCAACATCGGTTTCGATCACACCGAAGGCAGCACAAGACCATCTTCGCCGGATTCATTGGGAGCAACCACGATGGTCTTGAAGAGCTTCCCCTCGGCATCGTAGACGCTGATCGTGCCTCCATCGGTCCTCGCGGACCATCGAGCCACTCTGGCAGGCCATCAAGGAGTAGATCCTCGACGACTCCTGAGAGTCAAGTGTCTCAGAAGCCCGCGAAAAAAACGCTGCCAAAAAGGATCTTGGCAAGGAAGACGAAACGATGTCCGTAATGCCGAGAATCTCCACAAGAAAAAGCAGCAGGCATGCGCCCCAAGATCGGCGATGATAGCGAGGTGTGCTTTGAACTCGAAAGCGATGCGCGCGCTTACTTGCAAGCTCTGCCCAAGCGACTGGAGAAATTCAATCTTCAGCTCGCTGAAGAAAAGAGTGCGCTGGTGCGCTTCGAGCGTTGGAAGCCCGATCAGAGTGGAAGGTTCGCCTTCCTTGGCTTTGATTTTTACTGGGCGAGAACGCAACGCAATCCGCACTTCATCGTCGTGAAACGAGCGACCAATATGGAGAAGTTCCGGGCGGCTTTGCTCGCCTTCAAGGAATGGATCAAGAAGTCGCGCCACGTGAAGCTCCCCGATCTGTTGGCGGTTCTTCGTCGTAAATTACGAGGATATTGGAACTACTACGGAGTGATGGGAAACTCGCGCATGTTGGCCAAGTTCGACCTCAAGGCGAAGGCGATCCTCTTCAAATGGCTCAATCGGCGGAGTCAGCGTCGGTCCATGACCTGGACGCAATTCGTCCGGCGGTTGAAAAATTGGGATCTGCCTCTGCCTCATGTCGTCGAAAAGCCGCTGTGAGAGAACTTGCCAAACGAGAACCGCCCTGCATGATAGAAATCAGAAACATACTGGATATTGACGTTGCTCTGCTTGCGCGTCCTGCGAGGAGCCCGGTGCGGTAATTCCGCACGCCGGGATCTGCGAGGGGGGGCACCGAGTAATCGGTGTCCCTACCTCAATCTGCTAAAATATGACACCGCCTTTCCAACTGGTCTCACTCTTTCCAACGCTGGAGGACAACAAAGTATCGCGAGTTCTTATCAGGAGCGCTCCCGTTCAAAAAAGCAGCCCACCGCCTAAGTTGACACGCCAATCGGAGACAAGAAACCGACAATCATGATGCCCACCCGCTTCTTCCCACATTTAACGGTTTTCCTTCTCAGCCTGCTGGCCTTAGGTCACTCTGGAGCCGTCACCTTTCCAGAGAAGCCCCCGAATGAGCACTTCTATGTTGACCAGGCGAGATTGCTTTCGCCGGACGACGCCGCGACTATCGACAAGATCGCATCGAGCCTGTTGGCGGAGCAAGACATCCCGATTCTCGTGGTCACGATCCCGTCCCTGATTTCCTTCCAGGCGACCGATTACACGGTCGATTCCTACGCCGCCGCATTGTTCGACGAATGGGGTATCGGTTCCCAGGAGCGCAATTACGGCATTCTCCTACTTGTGTCGCCCGGCGACCGCAAGGCGAGGATTGAGCTGGGCAAGGCGTGGGGCGGCAAGCATGACGCAGACGCCAAGCACGTCATGGATTCCTTGATCATTCCGGTATTCAAACGAGGCGACTTTTCCGAAGGCGTCAGGGAAGGGGTCAACGCACTGGACAAGATGGCCCGAGGCCTCGCCCTCCCAAAACCAAAAGCGCCATGGTGGATTCTCCCCGCCATGATCCTGGGAACCATACTGGTGATCATGGTCATTGTCTCCCTTTTCAAGAGCGGGCGGTCGGGCTGGGGGTGGGCACTGATCGTCGGGATTGGTGTTGTCATCTTCTTCATATTGCGCGCCGCTGCATCGAGCGGAGGCAGCGGGGACTCGTTCGGTGGAGGGTCCTCAGGCGGCGGTGGCGCTTCGGGCTCCTGGTAGGCGATCAAACGGAAAAGCATCATGAAGAAAGTTAGCCAATTGTTCTCGGAAGACGATAGAAAGCGCATCGCTGATGCCATTGAAGAGGCTGAGCAGAAAACGTCGGCCGAAATTGTAACCGTCGTGACCACCGCATCGGGCCGGTACGATCGGGCGGAGGACATCGTTGGATTTCTGGCCGCACTGCTGGCGGTGGCCACCGGCTGGCTGATCTGCCCCGCATTCCACTCGGAATCGGTTTGGGAATCGGGACCTTCAGTATCGGGTCTTATCCCGGTTTTAGGCTCGATGGTGGTGGGCTTCGTGGCAGGAAGCGCTCTGGCATCCCGGCTGCCAGTGCTGCGGCTCCCCTTTATACCCAAAAAGGAATTGGAAGAAGAAGTACGACGCGCCGCGCGGGAGGCCTTCATGACTTCAAGAATCCGTAATACAGCCGGAGGAACCGGCATCCTTATCTTCGTCAGCTTTTATGAGCACCGTGTCATAGTGTTACCGGACGACGCAATTCTCGAGAAATTGCCTGAGCAAGACTGGGGGATGCTTTGTGCCGAGATCGTTTCCGGCTTAAAAGTCGAGCGACCGACCGAAGCCCTTGAGGCCGCCGTAGCAAGCTGCGGCGAGATTCTCGGCGGGGTTTTGCCTCGACAAAACAAGGACGAGGACGAATTGAGCAATGAACTGATCCTGATAGATTGAAGGCATCCGGAGAGTTGGGAACGTCTTGGCGAACAATGTGCTCCACTGCAATACGCCTAAGTCAAACGCC
>CALFSW010000441.1 GCA_937916505.1 uncultured Verrucomicrobiales bacterium
AACTGGCACGGCACCTGTCTGAAGGCCAAAGTGCCCATCGCCCGGAACGGCAGCTACCAGCGGGCCGTGAAAATCCGAAAACATGTTACGCACGGAGGAGGTTAAGGCCTTGTCCGGAAGTCACAACCACACCGTCGAACCGGTCTTTGGAATCATCAAAGGCAGCGATGGATTTTCGGGGGTTCAGTCTGCGCGGAAAAGAGAAAGTCAGCGGCAAAGGAGAAAGTGCGGAACAAAAAATCAGCTCTTTCCTCTCACCTTAAGACACTCATGAAAATCACGATAAAACCCTGGGAACCTTTGCGTCGTGAGATCCGGATCCGGGAATTCCCCCACCAGGTTCCATCGCTTTTGATCACGCTCTTTTCATGCACGACATTCCCCATGAATGGTATTCCGTGCCTGAAATGAATCACTCAAAGTAAGTATCCTCGTGCGCATAAGGCGGTGCACAGCAACAGAGAAACTTCATCTCCTCTGTCGCCCGAATCTCGTGCCACGCTCCTGCAGGAATCAAAATTGCATCGCCCGGCCCGATCTCGCGTTCCTCACCATCGATCTCCATCACCCCGCGCCCTTCGAGCAGATAATAAAGCTCCTCGCTCACCTTGTGATAATGTCGCTTGGTTGAGCCCCCTCTTGGCAAACTCGCCTCGGCCAGACTCTGCTGCTTCACCGGAGCATTGCTCAAATCGAGCAAGCTCCGGATCGTCGAACCATCTTTCGTCCTGAACGGTTCCTGTTCTTCGCGATTTCGAATTTCCATCGTAATTAAAGTTCAGCGTGAATCACCGCCTCCGCGCACCGTCGTCCATCCAACGCGGCCGAGACAATTCCTCCAGCATATCCCGCGCCCTCACCACAGGGATAGAGCCCCTTTACCTCCGGGTGCTGCAGATCCTCCCCCCGCGGAATCCTCACCGGTGAACTCGTCCGCGTTTCAAAACCAATCAAAAGCGCATCCGGCCCGGTGTAACCGCGAATCATTTTTCCGAATTTACGCAAACCACCCGCAAGCCGTCCGCCGATTTCTTTCGGCAATACCTCATCCAGCCGCACCGAATTGAGTCCCGGAAAATAACTCGTCTTCGGTAATTCCTTCGACACTTTTCCCGCTAAAAAATCGGTCACCTTCTGTCCCGGCGCAACCTGACCACCACCACCCGCTTTCTTCGCGAGCTGTTCGATGTGTTTCTGAAAACGAATTCCTGCCAATACATCGTCTCCGCCAAATCCCCGCACATCCTCCGGCTCGATTCCCACCACCATCCCGCTGTTCGCAAAGGGAGAATCACGACGCGACAAACTCATTCCGTTCACCACCACCTCGTCGTTCATCGTCGACGCCGGCACCACAAATCCCCCCGGGCACATGCAAAAAGAATGCACGCTCCGGCCCTTCATCTGCGTCGCCAGTCGATAGCGCGATGCCGGCAGGCTTCTTCCCCGCTCCTCCCCCTCTCGCAAATGGTATTGCACCCGGTCAATCAACGGCTGCGGATGCTCGATCCGCACTCCCACCGCAAAGGCCTTCGATTCCAACGAAATCTTCTGCTCGTTCAGCAGTTCGTAGATATCCCGCGCCGAATGTCCCGTCGCCAGGATCACGGCCTTTCCTCGAAATTCTCGTCCGTCTTTCGTCGCCACTCCCTCGATCTTCCCGCCCGACATCAAAAACTCCGTCACCTTCGCGCCAAAGTGGACCTCGCCCCCCCCCGCCCTCACCGATTCCCGCATCGCCATCACCACCTTCGGCAGCAAGTTCGATCCGATGTGTGGATGCGCCTCCACCAAAATATTCTCCGGCGCCCCGTGAGCCACCAACGTTCGATAAACTTCCGCAACCGGCCCCCGTTTCGTTGCCCGTGTGTAAAGTTTTCCGTCTGAAAATGTCCCCGCGCCTCCTTCGCCAAAACAATAGTTCGATTCCTCGATCACCCGCCCCTCTTTCAAAATTGGCCCCAAATCAAATCGCCGCGACGAAGCGTCCTTCCCCCTCTCCAGCACCACCGGCTTGTAACCCAGCTCCAAA
The DNA here is from genome assembly GCA_937916505.1 of uncultured Verrucomicrobiales bacterium. Taxonomy (GTDB): domain Bacteria; phylum Verrucomicrobiota; class Verrucomicrobiia; order Verrucomicrobiales; family Akkermansiaceae; genus SW10. Next base: position 2,033 of record CALFSW010000441.1, read on the forward strand.
CATCGCAAGGCCGCAAACATCCCCGCCGGACCACAGCCCACAATCACCACCTCCTCCGGCTCCACCTTTAATGTAGGCACATCCCACGTCGCCTTTGCCTCCTCCGGCAACACCTCATCAATGCCCGCCTCAAACCGCAGTCGAAACTTCACCGGCCGCTTTCGAGCATCCAGCGACCGCTTCAAAAGTCGATATCCCGTCACCCGTTCCGGCTTCACCCGCAGCTTCCGCGCAATCTTCCCCGCCCAAATTCCCTCATCCACCGCCTCCGCCGGAGTCAGCACAAGTTCAACAATTTCCACAGCCATCCGCAGCCGAGATAATCCCTCCCGCACCCTCAACCAAGCCCCAAAAACTTCCGCGTCTCTGCTCCTCCACGTGAGCCTCCCCTCAACCAGGACCAATGATCTACTCCTCTCTTCTTGACCATTCCCAAAAAACTGTTCTAATGAACATTCATTGAGCGTTCTCCAAATCGACCAACTCCGCCGCCAACTTCGTGAGAAGTTCCCGGCCGCTCATCGCGATCCCCTCCCTGTTCCCGGGGAATCTCTCCCCCAAGCTCCCCTCGAATTCTCCCCGGGCCAGCTCAGCGAGATCATCTCCCCACGCCAATCATCCGGAGCCTCCCTCGTCATTTCCGAACTCCTCGAAGAAAAACGCGATCTGCCCCTCGCCCTCGTCGATGGACGCGACAGTTTCGACCCCGCTTCTTACGGTAATGAAAAATGCCGCCGTCTCATCTGGGTCCGTTGTTCTAAAACCGAGCAAGCGATCCAATGCGCCGACCTCCTCCTCGGCGATGGAAACCTCCCCCTCATCCTTCTCGACCTCCATCTCGTTTCCGAACGCGAACTCCGTCAGATCCCCGCCGCTCTCTGGCATCGCCTCAAAATCCAGGCCCGTGAGTCTGGTGCCGCCCTTGTCGCCATGACCCCGCGCCAGATCGTGCCGACCCCGCACCGACGCCTCACTCTCACCGGACGTTTCTCGCTCGACCATCTCGAACTGAAATCTCCCGTTCTCCAGCTTCACAACCCGGAAAGCCAGAAACTGGCAGGAAAAGCATGAACTACGCCGCTCTCCATTTCCGGGACCTTCCCCTCAGTTGCCTCCTCGCACGCGACGGCACCCCGCCCGACCAACCTGCCGCCCTCCTCTCTACCGGCGAGCGAGAAAAATCCCACCTCACTGCAGTCAACCTCGCCGCCCGACAATTCGGAATCCATCCCGGGCTCCGCACCACCCGCGGCCTCGCCCGCTGCGCCGACCTCCTCCTTCTCGACCCTGATCCCACCACCGAAAAATCCGCGCAGGCCGAAACTCTCGCCTTCGTTGATTCCCTCGTCCCCGATTTTGAACTCACTACGCCCGAAACCCACCTCCTCGATCTCTCCACCCTCCTCATGGCTTCGGAAGAAGACTGGGTCGCCCAAACCATCGACTCTTCCACCTACCTTTCCCTGCCCCTCCAGATCGGCCTCGGAATCACCCCCGACCTCGCCCATCTCGCCTCGCTCTGCCCACGCCAATCCGACCCGCTTTCCCTCAAGATCGCCGATCTCTTCCTCTCCAAAACTTTTCCCCTCCCGCACGCCCACGTTCTCCAACTCTGGGGACTCCAAACTCTTTCCGATCTCGCCCGGCTCCCTCGTCAGGGCCTTGCCGAGCGCCTCGGCTCAAATCTCGCCCGACTCCACGACATCGCTCACGGCAAGCACCACCGCCTCCTCAAGCTCTACCGCGCCAAAGATCATTACCGCGTCACCCACACCTTCGAACCTCCTGTCGACAGTCACGAGCCCCTCCTCTTCATGGCGAAACGCCTCCTGCAAACCCTCTGCAACCGTCTGGAGCACCATCAACGCGCCGCCGCCGAACTTCGCCTCACTCTCGCTTTCGACAACGGCGCCGCCCACACCCGTAAACTCGTCCTCTCCGAACCCACTCTCTCGCCCGATGCCCTCCTCCGCTCTCTCCACACTCACCTCGATACCGTCAAAGCCCCCGCTTCCATGGGGGAATTCCACCTCGAACTCATCCCCACCCTGCCACGCCACGCCCAGCATCAACTCTTCCAACGCGGCCTCAAAGATCCCAACGAATTCGCAGACACCCTCCGCCGCCTCTCCGGCATCGTCGGCCCCGGCCGTCTCGGTATCCCACATCAACTCGACACCCATCGTCCCGATGTCATCTCCCTCTCACCCATCACTCCCGATTTTCAAACTCCACTTGTTCCCGAAATTCATCCCGCCAGCCATCTCCCGCTCAAACGCCAACGTCCCCCCATCCCGATCAATGTCGCCTCCGAAAAACGCGGCCACTATCAATACCCTCTCGCCCTCCTCACCGGCCCTCACCAAGGCCCCATTCGCCACGCCCGCGGCCCCTTCCCCCTCTCCGGTTCCTGGTGGGAAAACGGTTGGCAACAAGCCCAGTGGGACGTCGAACTCGACGACTCCCTCCTCATCCAACTCGCCTTCCTCACCCCCGGGAAATGGCACCTCACCGGCATCTACGCCTAAACAAGCCCGCCATAGCCAAAAATCCCCGTTTTTGCGCTCCCCTCAACCAAGCCATTCAAAATTCAAAACCCGGTGTTCGGAGTTCGACGCTCCTCCCCTTTTTTAATGGAACTCCTCGCCAAATCCAACTTCTCCTTCCTTCGTGGCGCCAGTTCGCCGGAGAGCCTCGTTCAACGTGCCGCCGCGCTCGGACATCACTCCATCGCTCTCGTCGATCACATGGGCTTCTACGGCTCCGCCCGCGCGCATGCCGAGGCCAAAAAGGTCGGCATCAAAGCTATCACGGGGGCCACTCTGGAATCTGTTTTGGGATTTCATCAATTGACGATTCTTAACAAATCTCGCTCCGGGTACCAAAATCTCTCCCGGCTCCTCACCAGTCTTCATTGTGAGCAAAATGTGAATAACTTATCCGGTCATGATCTCAACGGAAATCACGCCATCCTCACTCCGGAGTCCCTCCATAATCCCACCAAGGAGAGCCTGCTCCGTGCCGCCAAAAAACTCCTCGATCACTTCGGTCCCGACAATGTCTCCATCGCCCTCTTTCACCACTTTCGCCGTGGCGAGGAGAAAACCAACCGTCTCCTCCGCGACCTTGGCGGGTTTCTCAAAATTCCGATCATTGCGAGTAATTCACCGACTTATTCACAGCGCTCCGATCGCCTCCTCGCCGACGCTTTCACCTGTTTGCGCGAACACAAGACCCTGGACGACTCCGGCCGATTTCTGGAATGCAACGGGGAACGCTTTCTCAAGTCCCCCAAAGAGATTCACAACTTGTTCATAACTCATCCACAGGTTGCTAACAACGCTCAAGCCCTCTCCGAAGAGTGCAGTGACTTCTCGCTCGAGAACCTGGGCTACCGCTTCCCCTCTTACCGGGACCCCAATACCGGGAAGTTATTCACAGGTCATGAACAATGTGAATATCTCCGCCACACCGTGGAGCGAGGCCTGAAAAAAAAGTTCCTTAATTTAAGTAAAAAACATCGACAACAAATTGATCAAGAGTTGATAACCATCGAAAAACTTGGTTTCTCGGGCTACTTCCTCATTGTCTGGGATCTTGTCCGCTTCGCCCGTTCACAAGGCATTCTTTGTCAGGGTCGGGGCTCGGCTGCCAACTCACTCGTCTGTTACGCAATTGGCGTAACAAGTGTCGATCCCGTCGAAAGCGGTCTCCTTTTTGAGCGCTTCCTCTCTGAAAACCGACAGTCCTGGCCGGACATTGATATCGACTTCCCTTCCGGCGATCGCCGCGAAGCGGTCATCCAATATGTCTTCCAAAAGTATGCCCCGCGTGGAGCGGCCATGACCGCAAACGTCATCACCTACAAGCCGCGCTCAGCCTTCCGTGAGATGTCCAAGATCCTCGGGTTTCCGGAATCAATTGCCGACCGCTTCACTGATCTTTGCGCCTCTCCGAAGGTCCACGACGCCTCGCGCGAACCGGCGAGCGATGAACTCTCGATGAGTAATTACTACCCCGGCGACAAGGTCGTGGAGCTAGCCGGGACCATCGAAAGGTCGGGAATCCCCCCTTCCCACCCCCGTTTTGAACCCCTTCTGAAACTCTATCACGCGGTCCTCCACTGTCCCCGCCACCTCGGCCAGCACTCGGGCGGAATGGTCTTTTGCGATGACGGACTCGATCACGTTGTCCCTCTCCAGCCGGCCGCAATGGAGAATCGCACGGTGCTGCAATGGGACAAAGATGACTGTGAGGATCTGGGCATTGTAAAGGTCGATCTCCTCGGTCTCGGAATGCTCGCCGCGATGGAGGACGCCTTGAAAATCTGCGAACGGCGTGGTCGTCCGGTCAACCTCGCCAAGATCCCAAAAAACGATCCCGCGACTTACGACCTCCTCTGTCGGGCCGACACCGTGGGTACCTTTCAGGTCGAGTCACGCGCCCAGATGGCCACCCTTCCCATCATGCAGCCGCGCTGCTTTTATGACCTCGCCGTCGAGGTCGCAATCATCCGACCCGGCCCCATCGTGGGTGATTTGGTCCATCCGTATCTGAATCGCCGCACCAAAAGGGAGCAGATCGAATACATCCATCCTGATTTCGAGCCCATTCTCAAACGCACCCTCGGCGTCCCGCTCTTCCAGGAACAGGTCCTCCGTATGGCCATGGTGATCGCGGGATTTACCGGAGTGGAAGCCGATTTCCTCCGCAAGGCGATGTCCTTTAAAAAATCCGACGAGCGCATGAACGCCATCGTCCAAAAACTCAAAACCCGCATGAACGAGCGCCGGGTTTCGCCCGGGGTTCAACAACGCGTCATCGACTCCATCGGTTCTTTCTCCCTCTATGGTTTCCCGGAATCCCACGCGATTTCCTTTGCCTTGATTGCCTACGCCTCGTGCTGGTTGAAGGTGCATCGTCCGGCGGAGTTTTACTGTGGCCTCATCAACAACCAACCGATGGGGTTTTACTCGGTCAACACCCTCATGCAGGACGCCAAGCGTCACGGCGTACGCACCAAACCAATTTCGATCGTGCATTCCATGATCTCGACCGAGGTCATCGACGACCACCTCTTGCGACTGGGCTTTCACCGTCTCAAAGGGCTGCGCCAAAACACGATGGAGCACATCGTCGAAGAACGTTCCAAGTCCGCCTTTTCCTCTCTGGAGGATTTTCTTCGCCGGGTCCGGCCGAATGTGAAGGAACGCCGCCTTCTTGCCGCCGCCGGAGCACTCAATGATCTCCCGGAAGTCGAGCACCGCCGCGATGCCCTCTGGCAGGCCGAACAACTACCGCTCGATGACCTCTTTGCCGCCCCGCCTCCAACGGAAAAGGTCCTCGAAATGATGACGCCCGCCGAGCGACTCAACACCGATTTCGCCCTGCAAGGCTCCACCACTGGTCCTCACCCCATGAGGCTTTGGCGACGCGACCAGGACCTTAACCTCACCACGTCGGCCAGCCTTTTTGAAATGCCCCACGGCAAGCCTCTTGTCATCGCGGGCCTGGTGATTTGCCGACAACGACCCGGCACGGCCAAAGGTCACTGTTTCATCTCGCTCGAGGATGAATTTGGCATCGCCAACCTCTTCATCCCTCGAAAGACCTTCCACGCATACAAGTTGATCATCGTAAGCGAGTCCTTTCTTCTCGTGCAGGGACGTTTGCAAATCACCGAAGGCCGGCAGCCGACGGTTTACGTCACGTCGATACAACCGCTGGGCGTTTCGGGCGACCTCGCCACGGTCTCTCACGATTTTCACTAGAGTTGCCAGAACCACCGGAAAATGCCTCATTTCTCCCGTGCTTTCCCCTCTCTATCTCGCCGACCTCATCGGAGTCTTTGTCTTCGCCGTTTCGGGGGCCATTGCGGGGCGACAGAAGGAAATGGATCTCTTTGGAATGTTCATGCTGGCGACCGTGACTTGCGTGGGCGGAGGAACTCTGAGGAGCCTTCTCATCGGAGCCACTCCTCCCCCTGTCCTGACTGATCCGGCCTATGTTCTTGTAGCGGCGATCGCGACGGTGGCGTCATTTTACGCCGAGCCCATCTGGGAGCGTGGCGAGCGGGTCGTATCGCTCTTCGATGCCCTCGGACTCGGAGTGTTTGTCTGTATCGGAGTGCAGGTATCCCAGGCCAATGGGCTCGCGTGGTGGGCCTGCGTCGGCATGGGCATGGTCACTGCGACTTTTGGAGGCGTCATCCGCGACCTTCTTCGCACCGAGGTCCCTCTTATTTTCAGGAAAGAAATCTATGCCACAGCGGCCTTGATCGGTGGACTGGTCTACCTGGCGCTGGACCATGTTGGTTTCTCCACCAGCCTGAATATTCTCATCACAACGACGGTCACCGCCGCCATTCGCATCACGGCAATCCGACTCAATCTCAATATTCCTACAAATGTAGGATAGTTGACCTATTTTTGATTGACTCCCGAAGAGGTGTTATCTAGATTTCAGGCATGAAATACAGCGATAAACCGCTCACCCACTTCTTTTTTCCGAATGATTGGAATCAGGAACAAGCTCCTGGAAACATCGTCACGGAGACCGCCACGGAGCCCCAAACTCCGGTTGTGGAGAGAATTAGGGAGGGTCTCTATTTTCGTGAATTCGCGACCCTTCGGAACCTTTTGGACATTCCCGAAGAAACCCTTGGTCTCTACTTGGGGATGTCAAATGCCACCCTTCATCGCCGCAAGAAATCACGCCGTTTTTCCCAAGCCGAAAGTGAGCGCTTGGTGCGGTTCACCCGCCTTTTCGGGATTGCTTATGGAGTTTTTGGAGATGAAACAGCGGCACGCGAATGGCTTAAAACTGAAAATCCGGGGACCGCAGGTGAAAGTCCGCTTAGCTATGCCGATACGGAATTTGGCGCCCGCGAGGTAGAAAATCTTCTTGGCCGCATTGATCACGGAGTTTTTTAAATGACTGATCAAGAAGAGACCGATTTCATCCTGGCCTATCGGATCGTCGCCCCAAAGTGGACCCGAACCGCCTTGTCAGGAGAAGGGGCCCGCCTTTATGGCGGGCGATGGAACTCGCCGGGCCGCCCCATGGTCTATCTTTCGACCAGTCGCTCTCTCGCAGCCCTGGAACTCCTGGTCCATTTAACAACCGTTGCCTCTCGCCGCATTCCCCGATCACTCATTCAGGTGAGAGTCCCCCGGACAATCATTGGAGGAGAACTTTCGAAAGATCAGGGGTGGCGGGAAGATCCACCAGGAAAGGGATCAACCGATCAGGGAGACGATTGGCTGGAAGTGGGTAAAACTGCTGGCGTTCTGGTTCCTTCCGTCATTGTTCCGGAAGAGCACAACCTCCTTCTTAACCCGCAACATCCCGATTTTCAGGGGGCCGATGTGCTGGAAACCACACCCTTCTCATTTGATCCCCGTCTCTCCGGGAATCAATCGAAAATCTCATGAAATCCACTCTCCCCATTTTCACCAACGGGACTTATCATGCGTCCATGAGTGAAATTGTTCGTTTTCCCGGGCTGCAGTTGGACTTCGTGGAGAGCCGGGTGCTTGGCTGTATCCTGGAGAAAGAAACCACCACGCCCGACTACTATCCGATGACGCTCAAGGCGATTGAAGCCGCTTGTAATCAATCATCAAACCGGCATCCGGTCACCTTCTTAACGAGCGAAGAAGTCGAAGAAGCGGTCCAGCGCATGCGCAGAAAAGAACTCCTGATGCAGGTCCACATCTCAGGATCTCGCGCTCCAAAATACGAACACCAATTAGCCGAAATCCTCGATATGACCTCCGCTGAGAATGCCGTCATGACTGTTCTTCTTCTCCGTAGCATCCAAACGGCAGGAGAAATCAAACAACGCACCGAGCGCATGCATCCATTCGAAAGCGTGGGTCAGATCGAGGAAATCCTCAGGGGATTTATGGAGTATTCCTACGGACCTTTGGTCAAAGAACTCCCGGTTGGAAGTGGCCGTCGCGTAAAAACTTACGGACATTTATTAGGCGGCGAAAAGGGATTCGAGACAGACACCCGGTTTGAAACTGACCACAAAGTCGAAGAGAGATCGGATCTCGAAGCACGCGTCGCCGCACTCGAAGAAAAACTCGCCAATATCTGCGAGCAACTTGGAATCGACGAAGCCTAGAAAGCCATGTTTCTCACTGCCCGCGAAATGTATGCCGCTGAGGAAGCGGTTTTCTCCACCGGAGTTCCAGTCGAAGATCTCATGAATCAAGCTGGCAAAAAGATTGCTCGCGAGATTCTCCGTCGATTCGAAAAAGACCCGGTTGCGCGTGCGATCGCGGTCATCGGCAAGGGCAATAATGGAGCCGATGCCATGGTCGCGTTGCGTCATCTCAGGGAAGCGGGATGGAAGGTTGCCGTGCGTAGCTCCGAAGATCCGGCCGGAATGGGTGGCCTGCCGGCGAAGAAATGGCATGAACTCGGGGATGTCCCCCTGCTTTCCAAGCTCAACGATTTTCCTGGCAAGGGGCCACTCATTCTGCTCGATGGACTCCTCGGAATCGGGACGCAGGGCGAGATTCGGGAACCATTGGCGGAATTGGCAGGTGAGATTAACGACCTCGGGGAAAGAGGTGCTGCTTTTGTCGTCGCCGTCGATGTCCCTTCCGGTCTCGATTGCGACACCGGATCTTGCGGGAGAAACACCGTCAAAGCGGACCTTACCTGCACGCTCGGATCACCCAAGACCGGTCTCGTTGCGGATCAAGCCACCGCGCATGTGGGAGGATTGACGCTGTTGGAACTCGAGGGACTCAGCAATTGGGATCTCACCAGCGACCACCTGATCACTCCGGCCACTCTTCCCCTCGAATCGTTAAAACGTCCTTTTGGGTTTCACAAAGGCCAGGCCGGACGTGTTGGAATTATCGCGGGATCCCGTGGACTGGCCGGGGCCGCCGCCCTGACTTCCCTCGGAGCTCTCAGAGGAGGCGCGGGTTTGATCACGCTCTTTGTAAAGGAAGAAGACTACCCCCTCATTCTTCCTCTTATCCCCATTGAAGTCATGGTCAAACCGGTGTCCGGCTATCGTGATCTCTTGGGTGAAAACCTCGATGCCCTCGCCATTGGTCCGGGGCTCGGCTCGGCAGGAATGGACGCCCTCACCGTGATTCGCGACTTCAAAGGCCCAACGGTAATCGATGCTGATGCTCTCAATCTGATTACCCGTCGCTCGAGTCTCTCAACCCTCCGGCCCAACCAGTTGGTGACGCCACATCCCGGTGAAATGTCACGGATGCTTGCCCTTGGGAAAGAAAGCTCGACCCGCGCCGAAATTGCCCGTGAATTCACAAAAAGATCTCAAGCCACTCTCCTTTACAAAGGTGCCCGCACCATCGTGACCAAAAGAGACTCCCCGCTTGCCTACAACACAACCGGGACCCCGGGGATGGCCACCGGCGGACAGGGTGATCTTCTCTCCGGCTTGCTTGCGGCCCTGATGGCTCGCGGACTTTCACCAATCGAGTCGGCGAAACTCGGATGCTGGCTGGCCGGTCGCGCCTCGGAACTCGCACTTGCTGTCGAATCGGAGGAATCACTCTCGGCCACCTCCACCGGGGCCTATCTCGGAGAAGCCTTCAAAAATCTTCGATCAGCC
>CALFSW010000442.1 GCA_937916505.1 uncultured Verrucomicrobiales bacterium
TCAGTGCCTGCCTGGCGCTGGCCCTGCCGTTCACGGGGACTCTCGCGAAGGTGTTACTGCTAGGAATTTGCTTTTGGCGGGAGTGCCTTGAAGCCGCCTTTGGACCGGAGCGGAGGGGGGAGAATGGGGGTTGATACTTGAAGCCACTGTCATCGAAAATAATTGCTATTTGAAAGATCTAAGGAAATTCTCGAGTTAATTACCATTATGCCTAAAATGTTGGATAGACGTACTTTGCTTCGGGGCACTGGCGTAGCCATGTCACTCCCTTTGCTTGAAGCAATGATTCCGGTAGGACGTGCTGCCACCCGAAAGAGAAAGCCGATCAAGCGCTTTGTCTGTCTCTCCAACAACTATGGGGTCTACCAAAAAGCCTTTTTCCCAGATCCCACTCAAGCCGGGAAAGACTATGATATTCCGGAAACCCTCAAAGCTCTGGGAAAACATCGTGAGGACTTCACGGTTTTCCAAAATCTTGATCACGGTTTCACCGGCGGTCACCAAGGTGTCCCCGTCCTGCTCAGTGGCGTTCGCCCTATCCTCGCTCATAATTATGCCGAGGGAAACATGAGCCTCGATCAAAAACTCGCAGAGCATCATGGTGCCGCGACCCGGTTTTCTTCACTGACCTTGGGATGCCGCGAGCGTAACCTCCTCAGCTTCACCCGAACCGGCGTCCAAGTTCCCTCTATTGATCTCCGCGCCGCCTACCGCGCGATGTTTCTCGAAGACTCCGCCGAAAAGAGAACAAGCTCGGCCGAAAATTTCAAACGTCACAGTAGCATCCTCGATGTCGTAAAAGATCAGGCTAAGTCACTCAACAAAGAGCTAGGGAAACAAGACCAAGAAAAGCTCGAGGAATACTTCGACTCCGTCCGCACCCTCGAAAAGAAAATCGTGCAACAGGAACCCTGGATCAATCGGCCCAAGCCAAAAACCGATGTTCCGGAACCCAATCCTGGTAACGGCACCGCGGAGCAGCTCAAAGCCACCATCGAAATAATAGCTCTTGCTTTACAAACCGACTCAACGCGCGCCATCACCCTGTCATCTGGGTTTGCCAACGGAGACTTTGGACTCAACGGAGGTTATCATGGATTTTCCCACCACGGGGAACGACCCGACCCCGTCGCTGCTTTGAAAAAGATCGAAGGCTACCAAATTCAAATGATGTCTTATCTGATCGATCTCCTCAAAGCGCAGGAAGACCCGGTCAATGGTGGCACCCTTTTCGATCACACCTCCATCCTTTACGGCTGTGGAATGGCAGCAGGCACCCATCAGACAAAAAACCTTCCTCTTGTTCTCGCAGGTGGCGGATTCAAACATGGAGAGCACAAAGTCTATCCTGATCACGACTCTAATCGGGTTCCCGCTGCAAATCTCCTCCTCTCTATCCTTCAAAATTCAGGACTGAAAATTGATCGCTTCGGATCTAGCACAGGCGCCCTCAGCGGTCTTGAATCCAAAGCCTGATCCTTCTTTTCTGTGAAAATACGCTTCTTTCCACTGGGCTTACTCTGCACTCCGTGGGGACTCTTCGGCGGTCCACTTGAGAAAGTGAAACCCTTTCTTGAAACTCATTGTTATGACTGCCACGGCGTCAAAAAACAAAAAGGAGATGTTCGATTTGATACCCTTGGAGACGACCTTACAAAGATTGAAAATCTAGAAATCTGGCAGGGGATTCTTGATCAGCTCAACCTAGGCGAAATGCCTCCCCGCAAGGCACCGCAACCCGAGGCGAACGACGTCAAACCTGTCGTGGAACTCCTGAACGAAGAACTCAAGGCCGCCTACCAAAAAGCCCGTAGCACCGGCGGACAAACGGTGCTACGTCGTCTGAACCGACACGAACTCCGCAACACCTTGCGCGATCTCCTTCATCTCAACGGAGCCCACTACCGGCCCGATTCCGCGGGCTCGCGACTGACCGACAACAACGGAAACGGAAGCATCGAGCGCACCGGTCATGATCCCCTTCGCTTCTTCCCCGAAGACGAAGCCGAGGATGGTTTCTTCAACATCGGTGACAAGTTGGTCATGTCCGACTTCCTCCTCAAACTCACCCTCGGCGCGGTGGAGGAAACACTGGCTGAAGCCACTCATCTCGAGCCAAAACCCGACGTCGAAGCCCGCACCATCTCCGGCCACTTCCACAAAGGCCGAAGCAATGGCGAGCACCTCGTCGAAACCGCTTCCCGCGAACTCAACCCCGACTTTGAAATGCTCGCGGTCGGCTACGAACGTTACGGCCGGCTCTCTCCCCTCGACCTCCGAGGTGGTGTCGGCACCTCCGCCAAATACCGCCTCACTATCACCGCCTCTGCTCACAACCCCGACCACCCTTGGCCTGAAACCCTCCCTCTCCACGAAAAAGATCCTTTCCAACTCTGCCTCAACATCGCCGACACCAAACAAGGCGGCATCGCTGGTATTACCTCGACCCCGCTCGCCCTCTGGTCCATCCCGCCCGATGGCAAAAAACACACCTTCACCCACACCACCTGGATCGATAAAACCTGGACTCCCTGGATCGGATGGGAAAATGGCCCACCCTCCCGACGCTTTCGCGCCGAAAAACTCGTCGAAGAACATTTTCCGAACGACTTCACCCCACGTCCTGACAAAAAAACCGATAAAGAAGCCCACGAACGCTGGCCCATTGAGCTTGCCAAAATCCTGCACCGCAACGGCTACCCCGGCCCTCACCTGCGCATCCATAGCCTCACTCTGGAACCCATCATTGAGGCCTGGCCACCGCCAAGTCACACCACACTTTATGGAAGCGGCTCAGGCAAGGAGGCCGAGATTCGCGACCTCATAAAGGCCTTCGCCACGCGCGCCTTCCGGCGTCCGGTGACTGACTCCGAGATTGAGCCCTTTGTCCAACTCGTCCTGCGCCAGCAAGTCGATCCTCTCGTGGAAATGGCAGGAGGCATTCAGGATCTCACTTATCGGGTTTACGAGGGAAAATGGAGCAAGCTTCCTGAATTCGACACTCTCGAACCGGTCGCCCAAGGCAAACTTCCCAAAGGCCACCTCGACATCAAAGCTGCCAAACGTAACGAGTATTATGGCATTGTATTTGAGGGTAAAATTGATGCTCCGAAAGCCGGTGAATACACTTTTGAAATGGCTTCTGATGATGGCGCACGAATTCTCATCGATGGAAAGAAGGTCGTCGAACACGACGGCCTCCACGGACAGGAATTACGAAAAGGAAAAGTGGAGCTTAAGGAAGGCCCTCACGATATCCGTGTCGAGTATCTCGCCTATGGCGCCCCCAACGGATTCCGGGCCGGCTGGACCGAACCAGGATCTAACCACGCCAAACTTTCAGTCGAAAGCCTTCGCCAAAAGGAGAATCGGAAACCTAAAAAAGAGACTCTTCCTACCCTCATTAGGGCGATGCAAGATGGCTATGCCGCGATTCTTTGCTCACCGCAATTTCTCTACTTAAAAGAAAAACCAGGGCCCCTCGATGACTTCGCGATCGCATCACGGCTGAGTTACTTCCTCTGGTCGTCGATGCCAGACGGGCAACTCCTTGACTTAGCCAAAGCGGGTAAACTTCAGAATCCTGCGGAACTCGACCGGCAGGTCGAGCGCATGCTCAAAGATACCAAAGCCGCCGCCTTCACACGCCATTTCACCTCCGCTTGGCTACGGCTCGACAAGCTTGGCAAAATGCCTCCATCCGGAGGCGACTTCCAATTTTACAAGAACCTTAAAGTTGAGCCCATGCTCCTCAAACAAGTCACCACTTATTTTGAAGAAATCCTCAACACCAATAGTCGTATTTCGCAATTCATCGACTCCGACTACACCTACATGAATCAGGTCTTAGGCAAATGGATCTATCGTCGTGAAGACATCCGGGGCAGTCGCCTCCGAAAGGTCAAACTCAACGATCCCCGCCGGGGCGGCATCTTCACTCAACCAGGAATCATGACCGCGACTGCCAACGGAGTCGACACTTCGCCTGTCATCCGAGGCACCTGGGTTCTCGAAAATATCCTCGGAACTCCTCCCTCACCTCCCCCACCGGATATTGAACCTCTCCCGACTGACACCCGAGGCGCTGTCACGATTCGCGAACGTTTGGATCTGCATCGTAAAAACGAGTCCTGCTCTTCTTGCCATGCAAAGATCGACCCCATGGGTTTCGCCTTTGAAAACTTCGATGTGGTGGGTCGCTGGCGTGACCGTTACCGGGGTGTCAACGAACCCATCGATACCAAATCAACGACCACCAACGGGAGAGAGATTGCTGATATCATTGAGTTCAAGGATATGCTCAAAGAACGCGAATCTCAAATTGTTCAGTGCCTCACTGAAAAAATGCTGACCTACGGGACTGGCCGAAGACTAGAAGCACCCGACCGTGGAAAGGTAGATCACATTATCAAAGAACTTGGTAAAAAAGAAAATCGTCTGCGCGAACTCGTTCACCTCGTCGTTAAAAGCGATCTCTTTCTCAACAAGTAGTTCTTATTCGAAGCTCCGATAAGCTTTCATTTCTCGGAGGATCGTTGGAATAGCAGCATCCATCGATTTGTAACGCGCCACATCATCCGGCATTGTTCGGAGTTTTTCAGCGGTTGTATTCCAGACCCTAGGATCATCTGCGAGTTCCTTTAAAGGAGTTGTTTCAATTCGGATCCCCATGAGAACACCATCAGAAAGACCAGTGAAGAGCTGATGCTCAATACGCAAATAGACTTCGTCTAAACTCAACGTTTCATCGAGACGCTTGCGATTCAGATCCGGATGATAATCAAGAGCATCACTTCGAGTGAAACTCCAATTCTCTCGACAATATGATTTTCCTGGCTCCAGTTTTTCCAAAAACCGCTTGATCATTTCTCCAATCTGCGGATTCAACCGCGGCACGACTCCATGTACTTGATCAAGCGTCTTCCCGATAGCATGTCGTAGATCCCACGAAGACGGAAAACACACTGACCCGGCAGCCACTTGGCTCGTTTGGCGATCCATGAAGAGTAAATCAGCCTCCCATTGCTTCGAGAGCAATTTGAGATTACGTGGTTCCTTCGCAACAACCTGCTCCCATTCCAGAGCTAGATCCCATGCCTCTTCCACTAGATTTTCTCCTTCTTCAGTACAAGCCGAATAGCGCTCAAAGCTCTCTTCTAATTGACAACTTCGTTTCAGTAAAAGCTCACCGCTTTCATCCTGCCGAGCGAAAAAAGACTTAGCATCTCCCTTACGCATCCGAAAGGCCCACTCAAATCCTCCCGGCGAAAAAAGCCGCTTCCAAAAAGGATTTTTTGATTCTTCACTGGGTGAATTCAAGAGCGCCATCGTGCCCTAGTGCTGCGTAAAACTTAGAGTGATGGATATTTTTGAATTTTAGACTT
>CALFSW010000443.1 GCA_937916505.1 uncultured Verrucomicrobiales bacterium
AAAATATTTCCCCGCTACGTAGGCGATGAGGAGGTTCAAGCCAATCGCCCTTGACAGGAACGAGGTTTAAACTATTAAACCTTGCTATCTTTCAACTCTCCTATATCGCTGAGAATAACTTCGGAGGGAACAGCCCTCCCCCCCTTCCAATCTACGTCGATGATAGACTTGGTTCCGGGTTTTCTAAAACAACTCGTCGAGCCCCACCGGACGGCCCTTTTTTCGCCACCTGGTCTCTCAATACAATATGACACCAACCTCATTCGAGGAGCTAGCCTTGGCGGCTCCCCTTAAACGTGCTCTCGCCGAGCAAAATTATACAATCCCCTCCCCCATTCAGGCTCAATCGATCCCGATCCTACTCGAGGGAAGAGACCTTATTGGCATCGCCCAGACCGGAACCGGGAAAACCGCGGCGTTCTCCCTGCCCATCCTTGACGCGCTCCACAAGACGCCCCGGAGACCACTCCGGAGATCCGCCCGGGTTCTCGTCCTCACCCCCACTCGAGAGCTTGCCACCCAGATTTCACAGAGTTTCGATACCTACGGCAAACACCTCCGCTTCAGCAAAACCCTCATCTTTGGCGGGGTCGGTAAGAACCCTCAAGTCCGCGCCATAAAGAACGGAGTCGATGTCCTCGTGGCCTGCCCCGGTCGCCTCCTTGATCACATGAACGAAGGTGACGTTGATCTCTCCGGCATCGAATACTTCGTCCTCGATGAAGTCGACCGCATGCTCGACATGGGCTTCCTGCGGGATGTCAAAAAAATCGTCGCAGCTCTTCCCCAAAAGAAGCAATCCCTCTTCTTCTCAGCCACTCTGGCTCCCGCAATCAAGGAACTCGCCCACAAAATCCTCCACAACCCCGCCTCGGTTTCCATCGCCCCGGAAAAAACGACCGCGGAAAAAGTCGCTCAAACAGTCTGCTTCATCGACAAGGAATCCAAAAAAGACCTCCTCTTCCAACATCTGAAAGATCAACAAGGGAAAGGCCTGACCATTATCTTTTCTCGCACCAAACACGGCGCAAACAAACTCTGCAAGTCCATCAACTCGCATGGTTTCGAAGCCGAAGCCATTCATGGCAACCGGTCGCAGCCTCAACGGGAGCGCACCCTCGAAAAGTTTAAGAAAGGAGCTCTTCCCATTCTGGTCGCCACCGATGTTGCAGCTCGTGGAGTTGATGTCAAAGACGTTACCCTCGTCAT
The DNA here is from genome assembly GCA_937916505.1 of uncultured Verrucomicrobiales bacterium. Classification (GTDB taxonomy): domain Bacteria; phylum Verrucomicrobiota; class Verrucomicrobiia; order Verrucomicrobiales; family Akkermansiaceae; genus SW10. The sequence continues at coordinate 1,210 of CALFSW010000443.1, forward strand.
CAACATCGACATTCCCAACGAAGCGGAGGCATACGTCCACCGCATCGGCCGCACCGGACGTGCCGGAGCCACCGGCCATGCCGTCTCCTACTGCTCGCCCGAAGAACACGAATTCTTCATGGATATTGAGAAACTCATCCAGCAAAAGATCCCGGTTGATTTCGACCATCCCTACCATCACGAGGAACTTGCCTCCCTCCATGCCCGCGGTATCAGGTCTTCCGAGTCCACCCGCGACAACGGAGGCAATAAACGCCCGGGAGGCGGAGGCGGAGGCGGTGGTGGACGTGGCCGCCAGGCCGGAGGAGGTCGTCGTCAACAAGACCACACCAATGGCGGAGGGTCAAACCAAGGACGAACACGGGCTTCCAGCGGAGGGCAGCGCCAAAGAAGGCGCACTCGCTAGACCCACCGAAATTATCCCTAAATTAATCGAAACTTCATCCTTGCCAAAGCCGCGGGTCCTTTCTAGCTTCCGCGCCCTCAACCCATCCCTGATCTTATGTCCAAGCACAACTCTCTCAAACGTAAAGGCGGCGCAACCGGTAAACGCTCTGTAATGAAGCGCTTCGAGCGCGTCAAGCTCATGAAAGAGCGTGGCGAATGGAAAGATGGCCAGAGCGCCATTGGCCTCCCAAAAACCAAGGCCGAGGGTTAGTCCCCGCCATCTGGGTTTCTCAGACACATTTTACGGCGGGGCCATTTCCTTGGCTCCGTCTTTTTTTTTCTCATGAACGCTCCCGAAGGCATCCGCCTCAATAAATACCTCGCCTCCTCTGGAGTCGGATCCCGTCGCGCCTGCGACGCCCTTGTTCTGCAGGGCGAAGTCGTCGTTAATGGCGAGCCTTGTCTCAACCCCGGATACCGGGTCCAACCTGGCGACTTCATTCGGGCACAAGGCAAACGTATTGAGCCCCTCGAAGTCCAGTCCATCGTATTGCACAAACCGCCGGGCCTCGTCTGCACCCGGAGCGATGAGAACAACCGTGCCACCATTTACGAACTCATCCCCCCTCGCCTCCACCATCTTGCCCACGTGGGAAGACTTGATCTCGATTCCGAAGGTCTCCTCATTCTGAGCAACGACGGCGAGCTCTCCCAGGCCCTCACGCACCCCAGTCATCAGGTCAAGAAGCTTTATCAGGTCACGACCGAGAATGCCTTCGAAAATTCCATTCTCTCCCAGCTGGAAAAAGGAGTCTTCACCGAAGTTGGAAAAGCTCGCGCCGTTTCCGTCAAACGCCTCTCATCCCGTCGCATGGAAATGGTCCTCAACACCGGCCTCAAGCGTCAGATCCGTTACATGATTCAGGCCGTCGGACATCGCGTGAAACGACTCGTTCGCATTCGCATCGGCGACCTGACCATCAATAACCTGAAGCCCGGAAAATGGCGATTTCTCGAGAAATCAGAGCGCGATGCCCTCATGGCCCTTTCCGGCAAGAAACCGGGCAATCGAAAATAGCCATCGAAATTGAAGAATCAGCGATAATCCTGCGATTCGGGAATTGTCGGGAAGGGGCATGACTGGTTAACGTCCTCTCACAATCCCATGAGCAACAATATCGAAAGCCACCTCAGCGAAGATCGTATCTTCAAGCCCTCCAAGGAGTTTTCAAAAAAAGCCCGTATTAAAAGCATGGCGCAGTACAAGCGCATGTATAAGGAATCAATCGAGAAGCCCGGCGTTTTTTGGGCTCGCGAAGCCAAGGAGCTGGCCTGGCAAAAGAAGTGGACCAAAGCTCTTGACTGGAAGGCTCCCTGCGCAAAGTGGTTCGTCGGAGGGAAGCTCAATGTCTGTGAAAGCTGCGTCGACCAACACCTTACCAAAGGGCGGGCCAACAAAGCCGCCATCATCTGGGAAGGTGAGCCGGGCGAAAACCGCACCCTCACCTATCGCCAACTTCACCGCGAAGTCTGTAAGTTCGCCAATGTCCTGATCGCAAAAGGTATTAAGCCCAGGGACCGCGTCATGATCTACATGCCCATGACACCCGAAGCGGTCATAGCCATGCTCGCCTGCGCCCGCATCGGCGCTGTTCACTCGGTCATTTTCGGAGGCTTCTCCGCAGACTCGATCGTCGACCGCCTTGAAGATTGCCAGGCCAGAGCCGTGATCACAAGCGACGGTGGGTATCGTCGTGGCGGCGTCGTCCCCCTCAAACAGAACGTCGATGACGCTCTCAAAAAATACAAGGACGTCGAAACCGTGATCGTTCACCAACGAATCGGCTCCGAGGGCGCTCCCGTTAAAATGAAGCGTGGCCGTGATGTCTGGTGGCACGAGGAAGCCGCCAAGGTCTCCTCCAAGCACGAAGCGAAAGCCTTCGACAGCGAGCACCCTCTCTTCATCCTTTACACCTCCGGCTCCACCGGAAAGCCCAAGGGCATCCTCCACACTTGCGGCGGCTACCTCACCGGGACCTATGCCACCTGCAAATACATCTTCGATATGCAAGAGGATGACGTTTACTGGTGCACTGCCGATGTCGGTTGGATCACCGGACACTCCTACATTGCTTACGGCCCCCTCGCCAATGGGGCGACCCAGGTGATGTATGAAGGAGCTCCCAACCATCCCGACTTCGGCCGCTTCTGGGACATTGTCGAAAAATACAGCGTCTCCATTTTCTACACTGCTCCCACTGCCATCCGCGCTTTTATCAAGGCTGGAAATGAATTCCCCGAATCACGCGACCTTTCCTCACTTCGCCTCCTCGGCACCGTGGGCGAGCCAATTAATCCTGAAGCCTGGATGTGGTATCATGAAAAGATCGGCGGCGGACGTTGCCCGATCGTCGATACCTGGTGGCAGACCGAAACCGGAGCCATCATGATCTCCCCCCTTCCCGGCTGCACTCCCACCAAACCTGGCACCGCCACCCTTCCCTTTTTTGGGGTTGATGCAGCTATTCTCGACGAAACCGGCGAGGAATGCGGACCCAACGAAGGCGGAAAACTTGTCATCCGCAAACCCTGGCCTTCCATGCTCCGCTCAATCTACGGAGACAAAAAGCGCTACCGCGAAACCTACTGGAACGACTACAAAGGCATGTATACCGCCGGTGATGGTGCCCGCACCGACAAGCAGGGCAACTTCTGGATTGTTGGACGCCTAGATGATGTTCTCAACGTCTCGGGTCATCGTCTCGGAACCGCTGAAGTTGAAAGTGCCTTGGTTTCTCACAAGGTTGTTGCGGAATCAGCGGTTGTTGGCAAACCCCATGAAATCAAAGGACAGGGCGTTGTCGCCTTTGTCTCCGTCAAGGGCGGCGTGAAGACCTCCGATGCCCTTGCCAGGGAACTCAGAAATCACGTTGGAAAAGTGATCGGAGCGATTGCCAAACCCGACGAGATCTACTTTACTCCTGCCCTTCCAAAGACTCGCTCCGGTAAAATCATGCGTCGACTTTTGAAGGAACTGGTGGCAACCGGAAAAGTGTCCGGGAACATTACCACTCTTGAAGATGAACAGGTCATTGCTGACCTTCAGGCACAGCTAAAAAAATAACCCTTCCATATGACTCGCTCCCGCTACGCCATCGCCGTGTTACTCCAATCTTTCGGAGTCGTGCGCAAGAACAGGAGGCTCACTGATGCCGCCTTCGAAATGCATCTCATGCAGGATGGCGAGGAGATTCTCGGCGCGTTTTGCTGGCCAAGTATCGAAGAGATCGAGGAACTCTCAATGGAATACTGGAATCTCCGAAAGCTTGAACGGGAGGAGACCGCACTTTCCGAAAAAGTTAACAAAGCAGAGAGAACCCTTTTCAACGCCCAAACCGAACGGGCGAGCCTCGTGGACCGCTCAAAGGACATCGGTCAGGAATTGTTTCAGCAGAGAGATGACCTCTTTGAAAAGATCGAGAAACTCAACATTGAGCGAGATGACCTCATGACCGAGGCGCAGCAGATCAAACGCAAACATTCCGCGTTGAAAATGAAGGCCAAGGTTCTCAAGGAAGAAGAAAGCAAGGACCAGAAGAAGATCGATGAATGCCGCAAGAGCCTGGCAGAATTACGTGGCCGTTTTACCGAAAGCAAAGAGCAGCTTATCGAAACCAACGACAAGATTGACTCGCTCGAGGAAAAACTCCCCAAACTTCAGGAAGAGATCAGCGAAAAACTCAAGGGGTCAAAAGGAGAAGCAACCGAAGCCTTTGCCCAAATCAGCAAAGCGAATCGCGACATCACCAAGTTCCAGGCCGAACTGGGCCTTCTCCATGAAGAGCAGGCCAAAATTTTCCGGGAGGTTGGACGTTTCCTGAACCTCAACTCAAACCGGGAGGACTGCAAGGCCGCCTGCAAAGACCATCGCGGGATACAGGAACAGACCCGTCTTCTTTCTGAGTCAGTTCAATGGAACCGCGATCTTGTCGAAAGAGTGACCAAATAGAACGGCCCCAGATCGCTAATTGTTCCAGAAAAAAACGCCCCTTTCAGAAGAAAGAGGCGCGTTTGATTCGAGAAAAATGAACGACCCACCCTATCCGGTTACCCGCATCGGCATGAGAACATAGAGGAAAGCATCTTCGGTCCGGAGAACCCCGGGACTCATCTCATCAATGAGATCAAGGTGAACCTCATCCTCTTCGAGACTCTTGAGAGGCGCCATCAGGAACTCAGGATTGAAAGCTATCGAAAATTCCTTCCCCTCATATTTCACCTCCAGGGTTTCGTTGGCTTCACCAATATCCGGACTGTTGGCCATCACATCGACTTGGTTCTGCCCGAAAGTGAGCTTCACAGAGTTCGATTTTTCAGACGAGAGGAGCGAAACACGCCGGGTTGTTTCAAGGAGTTGCTCGCGACTTAGAGTAAGACGCTCCTTGGACTCACCTGGAATGACCTGGCGATAATTGGGGTAATTCCCTTCGATAAGCTTACTCACAATGATGCTGGCACCGATCTCGAAGCACACTTGATTGTCAGAAAGCTTAAGCATCATTTCGCCTTCAGTATTCAGTAAGCGCTGGAGTTCATGAACGGCCTTGGTCGGCACGATGAAATCCACTTCATGACTGGAGGGAAATTCCAACTCGTGATCCACCATCGCCAGACGGCGCCCATCAGTGGCGACCAAGGTCAGCTTACCTTCCTTGAAGGAGGTGAAAATCCCATTGAGCACATAGCGGGTCTCATCCGTGGAAATTGCATAAGAAGTCTTTTTAAGCCCGTTACGGAAAACCGCTTGAGGGATCTTATACTCCTTGGCATCGTCAAAGTTTGCCAGAGGAGGAAATTCTCCACTCGGCAATCCAATAATTTTAAAGAAACTGGGGCCACTCTTGATAGAGGCCACATTCTTACTATCAACGGAAACCTCGATCTCAGCGGAGGGAAGCTCCCGGATGATATTCACCAACCTTTTGACGGGCAAGGTCGTAGCCCCCGGCTTGGAAACCTCGGCTTTGGCCGTCCCACTCACACCCACATCAAGATCCGTCGTGGTAAGGCGCAAGCCTTCGTCACCGGCCTCAATGAGGACATTTGAAAGTATGGGGAGGGTCGTTCGACTACTCACCACATGCTGCACTTGCTGCAGTCCGTCTAAAAAGGCCTCCTTTGCGATTCTGAACTTCATAGAATTCCAGCCCTGTCGGACTGCATGGAACCTGCCCGCCCCATCAAGGCTTGGCAAGTATTTCCTTAGGAATTGAAAACTAAATCTGGCGCTCCAACGAGGCCGTCAGCTTCTCAACCGAGCCTCTGACTTCCGAATTGCTCTCCATGTCGGCTTTCACCTTCTTGCACGCATGGATAATTGTTCCGTGATCCCGTTTCCCGAATACTTCGCCAATGTCCACCAATGAGAGCTTGGTAATCTGCCTGGAAAGATACATCGCAATCTGTCTCGGGAAGGCAATTCGAGCCGGCCGACGACGACTGGTCATGTCTGAAAGGTTCAGCCCATAATAATCAGCCACGGCCTTCTGAATCTGTTCTACGGTGATTAAATTGGTGTTCTCGTCACGGACTAGATCTCCAAGCAATTCATCGACCTTCTCGATCGACATGTTCCCCAGTGAAAGAAAACTATAGCTGGCCACCCGGGTCAATGCCCCTTCCAGTCGCCGGACGTTACTCTTAATCTGGTTGGCAATATGAACCACAATATTGTTGTCCAATTCGACTTTCCACTGCTCCATTTTTCGACGAAGAATCGCCACACGGGTTTCAAAACCCGGAGGCTGAAGCGCCACCGTGAGTCCGCTTTCAAATCGACTGATGAGCCGGGGTTCCAGGGTCTGAATTTCCGGCGCAGGACAATCACAGGTCAGAATAACCTGGGTCTGAGAATTCAGAAGAGAATTGAAGGTATGAAAAAACTCATCCTGTGTCCGCTCCTTACCCGCCAAAAACTGAATATCGTCAATTAGCATGGCATCGGCATACCGGTATGCTTTACGGAAAGCATCGAGATTTCCCTTTCGCACGGCCTCGATGAATTCGTTCGCAAAATGCTCCGCGGTCAGGAAAACCACTTTGGCCTTGGGATTCTCAGTGAGGAGCTGTTGCGCAACAGCGGACATCAGGTGGGTTTTTCCAAGGCCCGCTCCCCCGTGAATGAACAGTGGATTGAAATTTCGCCCGTCCTGATGAGCCACCGCCGAGCAAGCCGCATGGGCAAACTGACTGTTGTCTCCAACCACAAAACTTTCGAAATCAAGTTCGGGATTAATCCCCAATCGTTTCAAGCGACGTTCAAAGGCCACATCCTTCGCAGAGGCATCAGGGGTGACCACTTTCACCTGGCCACCGGGCCGGGCCTTTCTGGCCGCCTGCTTGACCTCCTCCCCGGGCAGCTCAAGCTCCTCGCCTTTCACCACCACCCTGGGAGAACAATGAATCCCCGCGCCCTCCGCAAAGGCTGCCCGGAGCTCCTCCATATAGTTTGTCTCGATCCAGATCTGATGCATGTCGGACTGCACTCCCACGATGCCATCCTGTTGATCTGCATTGATCAGCTCTGCATTCTTAAACCATCTTGAAAATGCGTCACTGCTGATGTAATCGCTTAATTTGCTGCGTATCTTTTCCCAGATCTCTTTGACCCTCTTGTTCTCTTCGCTGTCTTTTTGTCTCTCATCATCTCCTTCCGTCTGCGTGCTCATTGTAGGGTGTGCCAAAGTAAGTTTTTTAGAAAAATCAACCGCGACCTATTTAAAGGTCAGCACAGGCCGACTCAAAGAATCTGCACTCAAAAAGCACTCTGCGGAAACCAAATTTCCAGAGAAGAAAAATTAAAAAAAGAGGCTATTGTTCCACAAATGATCCACGGTTTTTTTGAAAAAAAATACCTGGTTCTGTTTTTTAACTCTCCTTAATCACCCCTTCATTTTGGCTCCGAGAAGGCCTCCTCCAAAGGTCAAAAGCGTTCCAATCGGCCACATCCAAAAATACCCCACAAGCGCGGTCACCTCCCCTGCTCCATTGAAACCGTATGTGGGGAGCGTCGTCAACCAGTCCACTCCCCCCGTCACCTTCTTCACCAAAACCCACACATCCATTCTTACAAACATCGTCAAAACAAAGGAAGCACAAGCTCCCCAAACGATCCCTTTAAAACTCCCCTTACCGAGTAAAGCACACAGGAACATCCCCAACAACGGCCCCATCGTGTAGCTCGTCATACCAAACGCCAGAGGCAAAATAGGGACTCCAAGATTATCCTTCACCACATTCATTAAAATCGTGAACAACGTAAGTGACACCCCCCAAATCACCACCCACTTCCGCGACTGCTTCACCAACATCTGCTGATCCAGATTCCTATTATTCTCAGGATTGTGAATCAGTGAGATCGTCGTCTGACTCAAGGCTGCCAAAATGGAATCCAAGCTCGAAATCGCCGCCGCAAAAACTCCCGCCAAAATCAAACCAGCCAGTCCCGGAGGAAGCTCCGTGACAATCCAAATGGGGAAAACCATATCACCATCCGCAGGTTGACCGCCATTGGCCAGCGTCGCTGCTTCCCCACCCTTTTGGATGGCCAATTCCGCCGCAGCCGTGCCCTCGGGAGGATTCAGGTAATAAAAAGTAAACAAGGCCGCCCCGACCAGCAACATCAGGTAGGTCAACGCCTGTCCCACCGAACTCCAGATAATCGCTTTCCGTGCATCTCCGGCATTCTTGCAGCAAAACATCCTCTGCGCATTCAGCTGATCGACCCCAAACGCCGTCAAATTCTGAAAGGGCACCGCAATCACCGCGACCCAAAAGGTAAACTGCAGATCCGGCCCGATTCCCCAGGCCATATCCCACGTCTTCGTTTTCCCGGCATCTGTGGCCGTACTCCAGATCGTCCCCCATCCTCCCTCGATGGCATTGGAAATCCAAACCAAGGTGAATATCCCTCCAAAGGTAAAGAGCACGAACTGCATCACATCGGTCCAGATCACCGTCCGCATTCCCCCCATCAGAGTCCACCCGATTGCAAACAACCCGATAATCAGGATACAAAGTTCAAACGGCAGCCCCGTCACCACCCGCAATGGCAAAGCCGCAACCAAAATCCGGACACTTTGTCCCAAAATCGACCCCACCGTAAAGAAGCCCGTCGCCAGCGTCTTCAACTGCGGCTTAATTCGCCGCCCCATATAGTCATACGGACTATAAATCTCGTCCTCATAAAAGACCTTCACAAAAACCATCCCCACAATCACCCGTCCCATAATCGACCCAATCCCCCACAGCATATAAGTGAAATCACCTCCCGCTGCCAAAACTCCGCCCGGAACACCAATGAAAGTCACCCCGCTGATTTCAGTCGCGATGATCGATCCACACACCGCCCACCAGGGGAGCGATTTACCGCCTGCAAAAAAGTCCTTAATCGTCGCCTGCTTCCCGGCCATGTAGTGACCCATCACCGTGGTCAAAATCAAATACCCGAAAAGCACGATCCAATCCGCAGTCGTAAACCATCCATTCATTGGCAGTGAGATTGCCCACTTCCCTCCCCCCTGTCCACCATCGACATCATTGTCCAAATTTCCTCTCCCACCCTTCAATTAATCTTGTGGCCCCGCGATGCTCTGCCTATCTTCGAGAAACCGCTGAAGGAGGATTGTAATTCACGACGAAAAAACACGAATCGTTGGCATCATCCCGGCCCGCTGGGCTTCTTCCCGCTTCCCCGGAAAGCCCCTCCATCCGCTCCTGGGGAAGCCCCTTCTCCAACACGTTTTTGAGCGGGCCTCCCTCTGCCGGGAAATCGATGAACTCGTCGTCGCCACCGATGACGACCGCATCGCCGGCCTTTGCAAATCCATTGGAGCCCGCGCCATTCGCACCCGCGGCGACCACCCGACCGGCACCGACCGCATCGCCGAAGCTGCCGGTCAATGCGAAGCCGCCACCCATGTCATCAATATCCAGGGCGACGAACCCCTCCTCGAGCCCGATCTTGTCGACACCCTCGCCCGAACCCTTCGCCATGATCAATCCCTCCCGATGATCACAGCCGGAAGCCCTCTGGATGACCCCGCCCTCATCGCAGACCCCAACATCGTCAAACTCGTCCTCAACCGCCTCGGCAACGCCCTTTACTTCTCGCGCTCTCCCATCCCTTGCAGACGCAACGAAGTCCCCTCGCTGCCCACCTATCGTCACCTCGGCATCTACGGCTATCGCGTCGATTTCCTCCAACACTTTATCTCCCTCCCCCCTTCGCCACTCGAAGAAGCGGAGGGTTTGGAACAGCTCCGGGCCCTCGAAGACGGAGCCACCATCCGCGTTCATCTCACTGAACATGAAGCCATCGGCCTCGACTCTCCCAATCAAATTCCACTCATCGAATCCCTTCTCGCGTCACAGCAATGAAATATATCTTCGTCACCGGAGGAGTCGTCTCCTCCCTCGGAAAAGGGCTCGCCGCGGCCTCCATCGGAACCCTCTTGGAACACCGGGGCCTCAAGGTTCTCCTCCAAAAATTCGACCCCTACCTCAACGTCGACCCCGGCACCATGTCGCCCTATCAACACGGCGAGGTTTACGTCCTCGACGACGGTGCTGAAACCGACCTCGACCTCGGCCACTATGAGCGTTTCACTCACGCAAACCTCTCCCAGCTCAACAGCCTGAGCTCGGGCCAGGTCTTCGAAAGTGTCATCAAAAACGAACGTGAGGGAAAATACCTCGGGGCCACCGTGCAATTCATCCCGCACGTCACAGACGAGATTAAAAACCGCCTCAAGCGCACCACCGAAAACAATCCCGACACCGATGTCATCATCACCGAAATCGGCGGCACGGTTGGCGATATCGAAGGACACCTGTTTCTCGAAGCCCTCCGCCAGTTCGCCCTCGATGTCGGATCGGAAAATGTCTGCTTCATTCATGTCACCCTCCTCCCCATGGTGAAGGCTGCCGGTGAAATCAAAACAAAGCCAACGCAGCAATCCGTTGCCAAGCTCCGTGAAATCGGAATCCAGCCCGACATCATCATTTGTCGCACCGAGCATGATCTCGACGACGACAACCGCCGTAAGATCGCGATGTTCTGCAACGTGAAAAGGGAAAACGTCGTCGCATTTCGAGACGTCAAAGACACCATTTATGAATGCCCGATCGATCTCCGGCGGGACAAAGTTGACCGCCTCGTCGTTGACTCCCTTGGCCTCAAATCCGATACCCCTGATCTCTCAAAATGGCAGTCTTTCGTCGACCGCCTCGTCAATCCCACCCACAAAACCACCATCGCCGTCGTCGGCAAGTATATCGAACTCAACGACGCCTACAAATCCATCTACGAATCCCTCACCATCGCAGGCGCGGCACACGACACCGCCGTCGAAGTGATCAAAATCGACGCCGAAGACATCGAAAAACACGGAGCCAAAGCGATCATTGGTGAGGTGAGTGGAATCCTCGTTCCCGGCGGATTCGGTGAACGTGGAATCGAGGGCAAAATCCTGGCCGCCCAATACGCCCGCGAGAACAAAATCCCCTACTTCGGGATCTGCCTGGGCATGCAAATCGCCACCATCGAATTTGCTCGCAATGTTTGCGGAATTGAGAAGGCCAATTCCACTGAATTTAAAAAGAAAACCAGCCACCCCGTCATCAGTCTTCAGGAAGAACAACTTGGCGTGAAAGACCTCGGGGGATCCATGCGTCTTGGCTCTTGCGAATCCATTCTCTACCCAGGCACGAAATCCTACGAACTCTACGGAGGCGTCGACACCATTCACGAACGCCACCGCCATCGCTGGGAATTCAACCCCGCCTATCGCGAGCAACTCGAAGCGGCCGGCCTCACCATCGCCTCCGTTTCCAAAGCCGAAGGTCTCGTCGAGATCATCGAAATTGCCGACCACCCTTTCTTCGTCGCCGCGCAATTCCATCCCGAGTTCAAGTCGAAACCAAATTCACCCCACCCCATCTTCTCCGGTTTCGTCAAAGCCTCGCTTGAGCACTCATGAATGCCGCCCGCCTTATCGTCGGCCTCAGTGGCCCGGAACTCACGGCAGATGAAGCAGCTCTCTTTCGCGACCTCCAGCCTGCCGGCTACATCCTTTTTTCACGCAACCTCGTCTCGGCACCTCAAATTCGAGATCTGACCGACGCCCTCACCGCACTCTCGACCGATCGCCCCTTGATCTCCATCGATCAGGAAGGGGGACGCGTCTGGCGTACCCGGGAATTTAGCTGCGCCCCGCCCGATGCCGCAACCTTCGCCACCAAGGCGACTTCAACGCAAATCGCACAATTTGGAGCGTTCACCGGCCAGCTCCTCGAACTCCTTGGCATTAATCTCAATTTTGCCCCCGTCCTCGACCTCGACCACTTCCCCGACCAAAACAACGGACTCCGTGGCCGCTGCTGGGGAAATGATTCCCAATCCGTCATTAACACCGCCGGTGTTTTTAATCGCTGGATGCGAAAGCAAAACGTCCTCTCTTGCGGGAAACATTTCCCCACGAACGGCCTCGCCCTCAGCGATCCGCATCACGACCTCCCCGTCGCCGATGTCTCCCTTGAGCAACTCCTGAAGGAGGACCTCATCCCCTACACCGCTCTCATGCCCGAGCTCGATGCCATCATGGCCTGTCACCTGAGTTTCCCACAGCTTGATCCCGACATGCCCGCTTCCTTGAGCCGACGAATTCTCACCGGACTTCTCAGGGACCAATTTGATTACAAAGGGCTGATCCTCACCGATGACCTCGACATGGGCGCCATCGTCCAAAACTACGGTCGGGGGAACGACATCAAACTCGCTCTCGAAGCCGGGGCCGATATCGCCCTCGTCTGCCATGAAATGGCTTCCCTCCCGGCCGCACTCGACAAGATCGACGTTCACGACCCCGAATCTCTGGAGAGAATCGCAAAACAACGTCTCAAACTCAAACGAGCCCCTGATTTCACCCAATCCCGTTGGGATCAGATCAATGGCCAGCTAACAGACCTCACCCGGGAGGTCATTGGCCGGGAACGGTTCGAAATCGACCGCCCCGCCCAGAGCCCCGTCGAAGAATACTAG
>CALFSW010000444.1 GCA_937916505.1 uncultured Verrucomicrobiales bacterium
GAGGGCGTTGAAGCCGCCTTTGGACCGGAGCAGAGGGGTGAAAGGGGGGTGGCTGCCGAAGATGAGGCGTTTCGATCCGAGGTTCTTCCAGAGGACCTCGAGCACGCTGCGGTAGTGGTCGAGGTCGTGTGGTGCGGGCTGGGGAATGCTGCGCTGGTAGAGTCCGGAGATCTTGCACCAGACGTTCTTGTTCTCGGCGAGCTTTTCGACGGCGGTGACCCAGTCGGCCGGGGGTGCCTTGCCGTCGAAGTCGTATCCGAGGACGTGGTCGACGATGATGTGGAGTTCGGGCACCGTCCGGGCGAGCTGGTCGACCTGCTTGACGGCCTCGACTCCGCCGCCGTTGACGAGAATGTCGACGCTGAGGTCCTGCCGGGCGAGTTCGCGCATGCTGGCGAGAAATTTTTCATCGGCATAGTCGATGGCCTTTTTGTCTCCGCCATTGCGGGCGCGGAGTCCCACGAGGCGGGAGTCCTTCTTCAACTCGGCCAGTTGTTTGGCGAAGTCCTCCGCGTACGGGTCGATGTTGCCGACGAGGCCGACGAAGTAGTCGTCATCCTTGATGAGGTCGAGGACCCACTTGTTGTCGGCGGGCCAGTCGCTGGCTTCGACGATGATGACCCCGGTGAGCCCGGCGGGCCGGGAGACCGTCTTGAACTCGGCGGGCAGGTGCGGCTTATGAAGAACCTTGTCGTTCTTTGGCGGCCACGGCACCCCTTCCTCGCGTTCGGTGTCGTAGAGGTGGATGTGGGTGTCGATCATGTGCTTCACCTTGGGCAGCGGGCGCTCGTCGGCCATTACGAAGGCGGGGAGAAGCAGGAGTAAGAGAAGGGACTTCATCAGGAGGGGGATCTTAGAAATAGAACGTGAGGATGCAAGGGAAGGTCCCATGCCGCCGTCAGGACATCGGCCAGGTGTCGGAGACCCGGTAACCTTCGGGCCATGGGTCGTCGGGGTCGAGCATGAGCTGATGGGTGCCCGTGATCCAGGCTCGCCCGGAGACCGTGGGAACGATGGCCTCGGTTTCTCCGATGGAGGTCTCGGATGCAATGGAGCACTCGAACTCGGATCCAATGATCGAGCGGGCCCGGTAGCGGCCTCCGACCGGCATCAGGCCCTTGGCGTGGAGTACGGCCATGCGTGCCGAGCAACCCGTCCCGGTCGGGGAGCGGTCAATTTTCCCGGGCCGGATTGCCACCGCGTTGGCTCCGACCAAGACCCCGTCCTCCTCGGTCAGGGGTCCCGCAAACTGGCAGAACGAGAGGTGATCCCATTCGGCGTACAGGGGATGCTGAAAGCCCAGTTGCTCGTTGGCGGAGGTGGTGATTTTCATGCTGGTCGCGACGAGGTCACGGGCCTCCGCGGGGACGATTTCGAACCCGAGGGCCTGGGCGTCAACGATCACGAAGCTGTCGCCGCCGTAGGCGGTATCGACGGTGAGGGTGCCAAGCCCTTCCACCTCGAGGGAGCAATCCAAGCGGTCGGCGAAAGAGGGGACATTGGTGATGGTGATGCGTTCCGCCTTTCCGTCCCGACATTGGGCCTGCACCTTGATCAATCCGCCCTGAGCTTCCATGACAAAGTTCGTTTCGGGCTCGGTCATGGGGACGATGCCTGTATCGAGGACCACGGTGGCCACGCAGATGGAATTCGATCCTGACATCGGGGGGATGTCGGCCGGCTCGATGAAGATCCAGCCGACCCGGGCCTCGGGGTTCTTGGGGGGAACAAGGAGGTTGACGTGACGGAAGACTCCGCCGCGGGGCTCGTTGAGGACAAAGCGTTGCAGGCCGCCGTCCTTTTCGATGAAGCAGCGTTGCTCCCAGATGGTGTCGCCGGGTGGCGGAGGGACGCCCCCCACGATGACGTCGCCGACCTCTCCCTCGGCATGGCAGCTGACGACCTGAATGACCTTGGTGGTCCTCACTCTGCTGGCGTGCTGGAAAGCTTGGGGATGCTCCCGATGCCGAGCGGGACGCGGTCGGTGGGGGCGCTGCGGCCGCTCTCCTTGAGCTTCTTGAGAAGGGCCTGAAGCTCCTCGCGCTTTTCGGTCTCCTCGAAGTAGAGGTTGGTGGTTTCGCCGGGGTCGTTCCTCAGGTGATAGAGTTGTCCGGGAGCCTCGGGCGCCTTTTCCGGGAGGGCGAATCTCTCCATCTTGGGGTTGTTGTAGTTGTTTCCGCCCGACCCTTGGTGGTCGAGGTACTTCCAGTGGCCCTGGCGGATCTGGAACTCACCGCGGAAGCTCTGCGTGAGCAGGTGGGGCCGGATGTTTCCCTTTTGCTTCGCTTTCCCGAGCAGGGCCGGAAGCATGTCGAAGCTATCCAACGCGGCTTCATCGGGGAGTTTGTATCCCACCACCGAGGCGAGGGTGGCGAAGATGTCGGTGGTGTTGGTCATGTGGTGGGAGACCTGTCCCGCGGGAATACGTCCGGGCCAGCGCACGATGAAGGGCACCCGGTGCCCGCCTTCCCAGCCGTCGCGCTTCATGCCGCGGCGGCCAGCCGCGGGGTCGTGGTCGTGATCCTCACGCATCCAAACCACGTGCAGGGTTTCGGCGCCGTTATCTGCGTTGAAGAGGACGAGGGTTTCCTCGTCGATCTTGAGGTCCTTGAGCAGGTCGAGGACGCGGCCGACGATGTTGTCGAGTTGGTAGACGAAGTCTCCGCGGGGGCCCCCCTTGGTGGCGCCCTCGAATTTCGGCCCGGGAAGAACCGGGGCATGGGCGACCTGGGTGGAGAGGACCGCGAAGAAGGGCTGCTCCGGGTTCTTCTCGCGGTGGTCGGTGATGAAGGACTTCGTCTTCTCGTAAAAGATCTCATCGGCGTCGATGAACTTGTAGCCTTCCGACTTCCAGCCTTCATCGTTGTCCCAGCGCCACTTGCCGCCGGGGTTGGGGAGGGTGTCGCTCTTGTGGCGGCGGTCCGCGGGGACCGGCACCATACCATTCTCGATGTAAAGGTAGAGCGGGTCCGTGGTCGGACAGTTGGGCGTGATGAACGATTCGTCGAAGCCGCGCTTGTTGGGCCCGTCGATAAGCGGAGTGCTCTTTTCGTAGTCGATGAGGAGTGAGTTCTTGAAGCCGCCGCCGAGTTTCTTGCCGTCCTCGCCGAGCCAGGTGAGCCCGACGTGCCACTTCCCGAAGACCCCGGTGCGGTATCCCTTTTCCTTGAGCATGTCGCCCAGGGTGAGGGTGCCGGGCTTCAGGTAGCTCGGCCCCGAGGGGCCCTCGAAGGCGCCGCCGCCGCCACCGGTCGAGCGGTAAATCTGGTTGCCGGAGAAAAGCCCGTAGCGAGAAGGCGAGCAAATCGTGGAGGGACTGTGGGCATCAGTGAAGCGCACCCCTTCCGCGGCCATGCGGTCGAGGTTCGGCGTCTTGTAAGCCGCCTTGGGGTTGTAGCAGGAGAGGTCACCCTCGCCGAGGTCATCGGCGTAGATGATGACGATGTTGGGAAGCTTCTCCGCGGAGGCCGGGAAAAGCAGGGTGATGGGCGCGGCGAGAGCCGCAAGGAGAACGAGTTTCTGGAGCATGCTGGAACGCACTGTACGTGGTGGATCGAAAAAGCAAAGCGGGGAGAACCGGTCAGGGGCGCGAGCGTCCGTTCTCTTGATTATTCTTCAGTGTGTCGCTAGGGCGCTCGACCAGATGAACGTGCAGTTGCACCACGTCGTCACCGACATCACCGGAGTGATCGCCCTGGCAATACTGGACGCCATCGTGGCGGGCGAGCGTGACCCCAGAGTGCTCGCCGGCCACCGCGACTATCGATGCAAGAAGAGCGAGGCCCAGATTGCCAAGGCCCTGCACGGTGACTGGTGCGAGGAACACATCTTCACCCTGCCTCAATCCCTCGAGACCTGGCGCTTCCACCAGCGCCTCATGGCCGACTGCGAACAACAGATCCAGGAAAGCATGGATGCTCTCGATGACTTGGAAGAATGGGGTGTTTTCGGCCTTGCGGTTGAGGATCACGCCCTCCGGCTTGTAGACGTCCCAGCCAAGTTGCACATCCCACGATCTAAACCTCAGGACGCCATCAGCTCGTGCAGCGGGCCGGTCAAGTCGTTGTCGGCGAGGTCGGTGTCGAGTTGGCCGAACGTGTCTTGCGTTTCCATGCCTGCGGCCTGCATGAGTGAGAGGTAGAGGTTGCCGATCGTGCGGTGGCCCTTCTCTTGGTACTTGGGGTACTCGATGTAGCGGCCCATCTTGAGCTTGTTCGCCATCCCGCCTACGAGGACGAACGGCCAGTCGGTCTGTCCGTTGTGGTGGTCGCCGCCGGTGCAGGACATGTAGACGATCAGCGTGTTGTCGAGCATCGTGCCGTCGCCCTCGGGGATGCGACCGAACTGCTCGGCCATCTTCGCGATATTTTCGAAGTGCACCTCTTCAACCATTCTCCGGTTATCAAAACCGTTCTTCCCGTTCAAACCAGGGTTCTGCCCCAGGTGCCCGAGGTGATGAACGGAGTCGGTGATGCCCAGGCTGGTGTATTTGACGCCTAGTGTGTCTGGCCGCAGTGTGATGACATTGGTCAGCCCGGCGATCAGCGCGGAGGTCGCGATCTCGAAGTGCGAGGCGATGCGGTCGGTGGGGTTGATCGAGTCGTAGAGCGGGGTCGCGGTCGGCGCGTGTTTCTTGATCTGAGGCAGCATTTGGGCCTTTTTCGCCTCCTTCAACCGAAGCGATTCGAAGGACTCCTTGTACAGGTCGAAGCGCTGCTTGTCTTCGGATGAGAGCTTCGCTTCGATACGCTTGGCGTCCTCGGTGAGGAAGTCCATCAGGTTGCCATGCAGCGCGAGCTTCCGCTCGATCTGATCGGGCTTGGCGATGGCCGCTCCGAACAGCTCGACGAGGGCCTTGCGCGGCGAGGCCTGGTAGGGCACGGGCATGCCTTCCTTGGCTGCGGAGAGGTTGGGGTAGCAGTAGCTATCGCCGGGCTTCATGCCGGGAGATTCAAGCAGCCGGCCGTTCATCGCCATGCCAAACATGTCATAGGGCCCGGTGGAAAGGTGCTGACCCAGCAGACAATCAACCGTCGGCGCGATTGCGACTGCCTCAGAGTTGTGACAGGACAACGCGCCGTAGCCCGCGGTATGGTTGCCCTTGAAGGTTTTTCCAGAGAGGCTTTGGATCACCGTCATCCGCTCTTTGAACTTCTCAAGTGACCGAAGTTTCTCAGGCAAGGTGAGGTCGCTCAGCGAGCGATCGACAAGTGGGCCTGGCCGGCGCTCATCGTTTTTCAGCTTCTCACCCGTGTTGGCATTGAGGAAGTGGTTCTCCAGCCCGTCGGGGACGAGGTTGAACTTTTCGATGCCCGACGATTTGACGACGAAGACGAATCGCTTCGGCATCAACTCGGGATTGCCTGCGGCGTGGGCCTGCACCGAGCGCATGAACGGTGCGAAGGCGAACGAGGCGCTGCCGTAAGCGAGGCCCTGCATCATTTTTCGTCGTGAAAGTATCATTGGTTATGCTCTATGGTTAAGTAGTTACACGCATTAGCGTCGGTAAAGGAATGAATCGGAACTGAGTAAAGAAACCACCAGGGCCTTAAAGCTGCCACCGTTCTCCAAGTAGGCCTGCTCCGCTTCGATGAGTGTGATGGAGTCGCTGAGCCGTTCGTTGCGGCCCATGAAGTAGCGGAACAGGTGGCGGATGAACGACTGGCGGGCGCGGTCGGATCGGCCCAGGCGGTTCATCATCTCAACCGCGTTCTCGACCTCGCCATCAACCGATGGATCGCCCGAGCCCTTGATCTCGCCGCTGGCGTCGATCGGGCGTTTGGTCAGCTTGCCCCGCTTGAGCATGCCCTCGAAGGTGCCGTCGCGTCGCGTGACGAGCAGGCCGTCCTCGTCGAAGTAGTCGTGCGTGCGGTACCGGCCGAAGTCGTCGAACATCTCGAAGGGCTCGCCCAGCGGGTTGATCTTGCGGTGGCAGTTCCAGCACCGCTCCGCCCGGAGGAACTCCATCCGCTCACGCAGGGTCTTGTGTGGGTCCACCGGGACCTGCGCATCGACGTCCGGCGGGACGTCGTGGATCACGCCGGCCAACAGCTTCTTCTGCACCCAGATGCCCCGGTGGATCGGGTCGTTGCCATCGTTCCACGAGTGCGCTCCCAGCCAAGCGGGGTGGGTCAGGATGCCCGCCCGCTGGTCCTTGGGCAGCTCGATCGGCTGCTCGTACTCCCAGGCCCACTTCTGCAGTTGGCCGCGCGTATGCGGGGGGAGGTTGTAGGACCCGATATATCTCAGATCGACAATGTGATATCCGTGGCGAGGCCCATCGAAGCCTGGGAAAGGCTTAAAGCCATCGTCGATCGCCTGCCTGTACCGCCGGACACTGGCTTCCGCCTTCTTTCGCACGTCATCGACCATGCGCTGAAAAGCTTCAGGCTTAACAGGCTTCTCACGCTTTTCAAGCTGCTCCCGTTTCTTTGTGACCAGGTTCTCAACGTAGTCCGCCGCAAGGACTTCGGCGATGGACTCCTCGTAGATCTTCTTCGCCTTGTCACTATCGCCGTTGTGCGCGATATAAAACTCGTTGCCGGTCAGGAGTCGGGCGATGACGTCCTCGTCCTCGCGGAGACGATACTGGATCACCTGACGGGCATCGCGGATGAGACCCTGTGGGCCCCACCCGATGGCTTCCAGCCGTCGGCGTTGATTGTCCTTGAATACTTCGTTTGCACGGTGGAAACCGAAGTACTCATCGAAGAAACGCATGATGCGGGGCAGGGGCTGCTTCCTTGGGGTGTCCTTCCCGATGTTCTCATCCAGGAGCTGTTGGACGACGCGCGCGACATCTTCGCGGTTGTTGAGCGTGCCCTGCTTAAAGGTGTCACGGATGATGGCCGTGTCGTCGGGCCCCTGGTCGGTTAGGGCGTAGGCGAGGGCGTAGGCGATCTCTTCGGGCGCGAGGTGGCGTCGGCCGTGCTCGTCCACGGGCCCCATGCCGAACTCCATGCGGTAGATCGACTCGGGGCTGAGGAACATCGCGGTGAGGGTGGTCCTCAGCCCGTCCAGGTTGCCGCCCAGTGCGATATTCTCATTCAGGAAGGCGACGTATCTGGCGGTCTCCTCGTCGGTCGCCGCGCGGCGGATGATTGCCTTGAACTCGCGTTGGATCAGTTCCTTCAACGTCTGATCGTTGGGGATCGGGTCGTCGTCTGAGAAATCCTTAAAGTCGCCCTTCTCCTCGCGCTTCTCGAACCACTGCTCGGTGTTGAGGAGGATCATCTGCACGGTGCTGCGGTCCACGCCGGACATCGCCGAGTAGTCGCGGATCTCCGACGGGGAGGTGACATAGGTGAACGGGCTGCGGATGCCTTTGCCGTAGCTCCGTGCCTCGAAGATGTTGCTGCTGAAACGCCAGAACCGGGCGGGCGAGTAAGGCGGGGTCTTGATCTCACCGGAGAAGAGCTCCTCGTGGCTGACGTAGTTGCCGTACGCGGGCGCGATCAGCTTGGCCTGGTAGGCCTCGGCCTTGCCGGTCTCTTCGAGGCGCAGCTTGATCCATTCGACCACCTTCGCGGTCTCGGCCGGGTCGGGCTGCTTCTCCTTGACCGGCGGCATGTCGCCGAACGAAAGCATGTCGAGGACCGACAGCCATTGATCAACCTCTTCCTTGTTCCCGAATGCGCCGCTGGCGTGGTGCAAGGCGACCTTGCCCTTCTGCTTCTCCGGGCCGTGGCAGCGGATGCAGTGCTGTTCGAGGTAGGGCTTGATCAGCGCATCAAAACGACCTGACCCATCCGAGACAGATGCCTTGGCTTCGTCTGGTGCTTGCTTGCCCGTTGCATCCGCTTCCGAGGCCTTGCCCGGGGTTAGGTTAAAGGCCAGCACGATAAGCACCGCAGCACAGAACACGAACCAGCCATGGAGCCGCATCTTATCAGGGGATTTGGAATGGTCTTGATATTCCATGGTTCGTAATTCTCTGCTTCTGCCTACTCGTTGATCAATGCATTCATTTCAAAAACCCGTCGCTCGAGATCTGAATCGCTCATCGCGTTCTGGAGGTTTTTGATTTCCCTCCTGTCAAGACCGGCTTCCGGATCAGCAGGTTGCTTGCCTGTGTAAGCCTCATACAGCTCTTCCATCGTCCAGGTGTCACTGCGTTGAGTGGCGAAGGGAATCTCCTTGGCCCTCAGATTCGCCTGCGGATTCCGGGCCCACGCATACCGAAAATGGATCGGCTTGGGGACCAGAGGACTTACTGCTAG
>CALFSW010000445.1 GCA_937916505.1 uncultured Verrucomicrobiales bacterium
AATTCACAGATTACAGGAGGAGTGAAGCTTTGCTCGGCGTAGAGTAAGGTGTCGTGTCGCAGTTGGGTCCATGACATGAGTTGGGTGCTCATGACTCGGTGTTTCCAGGCCGCCGTGCGGAAGGTATCGGGTGCGGTGGCGGGAACGGGCTTCGAGAGCCCGCGGAGAGAGTAGAGCCAAGATCCATAGGTGTGTTCGGTCCAGAAGCCGGCCTCTTGCGCATCAAAAACCGAGCGAACAGAATCGAGATTTTCCTGATAATTGTAGCCGTCTCGAAAGGGGACTCCCTCGTCATCTGCCATTCGATCAGTCAGGATGGGGAGAGCGGTGTCATTTCCCAAGGTGGCGTAGGCGACATCAAGCCCGGAAGGAATTCGACGAGCGATCGAAGTTCCATTCTCTTTCACTTTTGGGAAAACGACATTTTGAAAAGTCCACGCATCCGGGGTCCAGCGTTGACCAAAAAGCGAGAGAGCGCGTGGCAAGATATAGTTGGTGGGGTTGCAGCCGACAGCGATGGTTCCGCCATCAATTTCTTGCGCACCGTAGTTCGTCGCGATGAGGGCAGCGCGGATGGTGGCAAGATGGGCATCCGAGGCAAGATCCGCCGGGTCATCGAGGGAAAGCGACTCGAGCAGGGCCACCATTTCGGTAACCGTCATCGCGTCCGATTGCCCGGCGAGGGATTGCAGGAAGGATTCCAATTCTTCCCATCGTGGCATCAGGTTTTGATTCCGGACTTGCAGGGCAAGGAGGATGGCCGCTCTGAGTTCACGATCGCTTTGGGGGGTGGCGGTTGCATATCCCATCTGGAACTGGGCCCGGCTCAACCAGAGGAAGCCTTGAAAGTAGGCAGTCAAGACCTGTGAATTGGCATAGTGTCCGCGAGGGGTGAAGAGGGTCATGTCTTCGAAGCGAAATAAATCTCCATAGAGGCCTGTTTTGCTCGTGTTGCTATGAGCCTGGGCAGCTTGAAACCAGTGAATGGGTGAGGACTGATCGCCAGATACCGGGTTGTCGTCGTATCCTTTTAAAAGAAGCTGAGCGGTGCCAAGGTAGAGATTGAGATCGTCGATGGCCTGCCGGACATGATTTGTTCCGGGTGACTCATCGTTTTCCCATGAGGCCCTGAGTTCGGAAAGGTTGGAGAGGTCCTCCATGAAATTTCTGAGCGAGGGATAAAGGACGAGTTCTTCCACCTCCTCCAGCATTCCAAGAAAGGTCGTGTGCCAGGCGTCCAGAACGGAGTCGGATGAGATGAAGACGGGAAGATCATCCGCCCATAGTTTGTAGTAATAATCGACCGGGGTTGGGAATCCACCGAAGTTTTCGCCGTCAATGAGGTTGATTCGAGGAGAAACCACAAAGCCGTTTTCCTTGAACTTGATGGTTTCGGCTTCGTTGAGTGAAAAGTCAGTGAGGCGTCTTTCGGGGTCGTTTGCGGCGAGGCCGGCATTGTGCTCCGCCGGGGTGGTGCTGAATTCGGTCCAATAATTGGCCCCGGTCGGATCCCAATCGATGGAGGGAAGACAAGCGGGATCCTCTTGGGAAGGAGCGGTGCGAAACCCCTCCATGGCATTTTGAAATTGTTGCTGATAGCGGGCTGGTGGTTCATCAGCCTCCGACCGATGGGCATAGGTCAGAAATTGCTCGAGGCGGAAAAAGCGCAAACGTTCGTCCGTGGTGATGTTCAGAGACGAAGTTCCGTCACCCGCCGAGTCATCGAGAATGACCGTCGTTTCCTCGACCCAGTCATTGAGGTTGGGGGATGAGAAGAGGCGGCTTTCGAGGATCGAGGGAACACCGGAAGATGGCGGAAATGTTCGAGGCCACGAAAGCTCGATCCCGCTTTCCAGGTTGCGCAAGGAAAGTTGCTGGCCGGAGAGCGCGAGAGAGGACGTGATTGTAAATGATAGAAAAATCCTCATCCATCAAAACATAGGTGATCGATGAAGAGAGCGATACCAAAATCGCTCTAAGAGAGTTTCTATTGGCCAAAGGCACTGGCCACCAGCTTCTCGAAGTCGGCCTTGACCTTTTTGAGGTCTGCCGCCGGAGCAGTCATCTTTAAAAAGACATCTCCACTGGCATGCGGGATGATGGCTCCGAGGAGCATGTAGTCCGGAGTGGCGACCTTGTTGCCACCGAAGGGCGGGCCGACCATGTAGGTGCCGGTCATGGTGACGATGGTCACTTTTTGTTCGCCGTAGGTTTTTTCCTCGGGGGTGATTTTGGTTTCCGCGCCCTTGAACTGTCCTTTCCAGCGGTCGAGGTTGGCTTTGACTCCGCCGCCCTGGCCTTTGCCGAAGTGGTAGAATTTCAGGAGCGGTCCGTTCTTTTTGCCGTGGTTGAGGGCGGCCTTGACCATGGGGCTGGAGGGAGCTTTGACCCAGGAGTCGGAGGCATTGAAGTTGAAGTTGCCGACGGTGAATTTGGTTTCCCCGGCGGAGAGGAGCGAGATGGAAAGGGCCCAGAAGATGGCGATGAATTTCATGGGAAACAGTAAAGACCGGTCTGGCGAAACTGCCATGAGTTTTTTTACTTCACGTGTGGAGCGATGGATTCGGCAATTTTAGGAATCCACTTTTTGGCCTCGTCGGAAGCAGTATTGATGGCGACGCAATAGCCGGTCTTTTTTACGAGGTCGAGGGTCGCACGGGCATACCACATGGTGTTGGATCCATCGTGTGAGAGGATTGTGACCTTGCCGTCCTCGCTGCGGGTTCCCCAGCCGAGGGCGTAGTTTTTTTCTACCGGAGTATGGAGTTTTTGGTAGCTGGCTTGTTTGAGGAGTTTGCCTTTTCCGTGGTGGCCTTTGATCTGGTCCTGGCAGAAGAGGGCCCAGTCGGAGAGGGTGAGATGGAGGCCGCCGGCGGGGCCATAGAGGGTGGGATTGTCACCGAGGAACCCGGTGCCGACGGGTTTGCCATTGTGATGGCCGCGAATGGTTTTGGTCCCTTTTGGCGCACCAAAGCCAACGCTTTTGATGCCGAGGGGTTTGAAGAGGTGTTTGACGATGGCTTTTTCCCAGGTGGTGCGGAGGAGTTTTTCGATGACGGCGCCGGCAATGATGTAGCCGTAGTTGGAGTAGAGGAATCCTTCCTGTGGTTCCAAGGCGAGGCCGATTTTTGTGACGGCGAGACGTGATTTGGTGCGTTCAATTGGCCGTGGGTTGGCGGGGAGGCCGGCGGTGTGGCTGAGGAGTTGCGTGATGGTAATTTTTTTTGCATCAGGATGGAACTTTTTGGTAAGCTCAGGGAAGACCCCGGCCATGGTGGTGTCCCACTCAATGAGATTTTTTTCAACGAGAACGGCCATCAAGGTGGCGGTCATGGCTTTGGTATCCGAACCAATGTGCCAGGCAGCATTTTTTTCGACGGGGATTTCCTTGTCAGCTCTGGTGGTGCCGATGCTGCTGATTTGCAGGATTTTGTCGGAATCGAATGAGATCGTGCCGATGGCAGGAATGCCGGCCTCCTTCCTTGCTTTTTTCATCACGGCATCGGGGTGCCTTGGTCCCTGAGCGTGAAGTGGAACCAGAAGGAGGAGTAGAGGGAGTTTCATGCGGAATTAGTTCTTACGATATTGGACGGCAACTAAGAATTAGAATAATTCCAAATTTTCACTTGCCGTGCTAGAGTATCCGTCTAGCTTGCCGCCGTCGATGATCTCCCTCGCCCAACAAAAGAACCCCGACCCTACCGATTTTCCGTCGGAATTGGAGGGACTTCGCATGACCAAGCAGCGCCGTGAGGTCCTTGCGGTCATTCTTGCCGAGCGCGATCATCCCAAGGCCAACGACGTCTTCACCCGTGCGCAGAAGCGCATGCCGACCATCTCGCTGGCAACGGTTTATAACTGCTTGGAGGCCTTGGTGAGCCACAATCTTGTCCGCCAGGTGAATTTAGAGCGTGAGTCGTCGCGCTACTGCCCGAACCTCACTGACCATTGTCATTTTCAGGACGAGAAATCGGGAAAGATCCACGACGTGGTTTTTAAGGACGGAGTAAAGCTTGAAGATATTCTCGAACTCCCCCAAGGAACCGAAGTGAGTCATCTCGAAATCAGCCTAAAGGGAACCTTCGGCCAATAAAAAAATCATCAAACACCATGAGCCTAACCATCGAAAATTTGCACGCTTCCGTTGATGGGACTCCCATCCTCAAGGGACTCAATCTTGAGATCCCTGCCGGGGAAGTCCACGCAATCATGGGTCCCAACGGATCCGGGAAGTCTACTCTCTCCAAGATTGTCGCCGGACACGACGATTACGAAGTGACCGACGGTCGCGTCCTTCTTGACGGGGTTGATATTGCCGATCTGGAAGTCGACGAGCGCTCACGGGCCGGAATTTTTCTGGCATTCCAGTATCCCGCCGAGGTTCCCGGAGTTTCCAATGCCAACTTCCTTCGTGCTGCCCTGCAAGCCCGCCTGCCCGACGGTGAGGAGATTGATGCCGTGGCTTTCTATAAGGAAATGTATGCCAGGATGGACGAGTTGGAAATGAACCGAAAGTTCACCAGCCGCGCCGTGAACGAAGGCTTTTCCGGTGGTGAAAAGAAGCGCAATGAGATCCTGCAAATGATGATGCTTGATCCGCGCTACTGTCTTCTTGATGAAACCGATTCCGGATTGGATATCGATGCCCTCAAAGTCGTCGCCAAAGGTGTGAATTCCATGCGGTCTCCGAATCGCGGTTTCCTGATCATCACTCACTACCAGCGTCTTCTCGACTACATCAAGCCCGATCATGTTCATGTCATGGACGACGGTCGGATCGTAAAATCCGGTGGTGCGGAACTCGCACTTGAACTCGAGGAAAGCGGATACGACTTCCTCAAAACCGCTTAAACCAACAAACCCATGAATTCCGAAACCGCCACCGTCCAACAGGTCGCTCTTGAAAAGGATGACCGTGGAAACTTCTCGTTTCCCGAGAACCACAAATATGATGCCGGTTACGGCCTCACCAAGGACACCCTCGACTATATTTCCAAGGTCAAGGATGAGCCGCAATGGGTGAATGATTTTCGCCACAAGGCGCTTGAGACCTTCCTTTCCAAGCCCATGCCCACGAACTGGGCGACCGAGGATCTCAATGCCATCGACTTCGATAAGATCCGTTACTATCTCTCGGACGGAGCCACGCCAAAGCGCTCTTGGGATGAAGTCCCACCTGAAGTTCTTGAGACCTTCGACCGCCTTGGTGTTCCTGAACAGGAGCGCGCATTTTTGGCCGGAGTGGAGGCCCAATACGATTCCGAAGCCGCATACTCGAATGTGAAGGAGGCTCTCGCCGATGAAGGCGTGATTTTCGTGACCTGCTCCGAAGGTTTGAAAGAGCACGAGGAAATTTTCCGCCCGTGGTTTGGCAAGGTCATTCCGACCGGAGACAACAAATTTTCCGCCCTCAACTCGGCGGTGATGTCCGGTGGATCATTCATCTACATTCCAAAAGGAGTGAAAGTGAAGCATCCCTTGCAGGCTTATTTCCGCATCAACTCGGAGAATTTTGGTCAGTTCGAGCGCACGCTCATCATCGCTGACGAAGGTTCCGAGGTCATGTATATGGAGGGTTGCACCGCACCCAAGTTTGAGACCGCCACGTTGCACTCGGCAGTTGTGGAGCTGGTCGCGATGAAGGGTGCCAAGATCCAATACATCACCGTTCAGAACTGGTCATCCAACGTCTTCAACCTCGTCACCAAGCGTGGCCTTGCTCACGAGGATGCCGAGATTCGCTGGATCGATTGTAACATCGGTTCACGTCTCACCATGAAGTATCCCGGTGTCGTCATGAAAGGCGAGGGCGCCCGTGGAGAGGTCATTTCCATTGCTCTCGCCAACGACGGACAGCACCAGGACACCGGTGCGAAAATGATCCACGCCGCTAACAATACGACCTCGAACGTCGTTTCGAAGTCGATCTCGGTTGGCAAAGGTCGCTCGACTTATCGTGGCCAGGTTCTCATTCCGAAGCACCTCAAAGGCTGTAAGAACAACACCGAGTGTGACGCGCTTTTGATCAACTCAAAGAGCCGCACCGATACTTACCCGGCGATCACGGTGAAGGGGAACCAACACGTGACCCAGCACGAGGCCAGCGTCAGTCAGGTTTCCGAGGAAATGCTTTTCTATATGCAGCAGCGTGGACTTTCCGAAGCCCAGGCGATGTCTCTTGCCGTCAATGGCTTCATCAACGATCTCGTTGAGGAATTTCCGATGGAGTACTCGGTGGAACTCAAGCGTCTGATTGACCTTGAGATGGAAGGTTCGGTTGGTTAACGCACAACGCGCTTTTTTAATGTCCGCTACTCTCACTTCTCCCGCCCTCGAGCAGTTCGAAGCTCTCGACTGGCCTGTCCGTACCGTGGAAAACTGGCGTTTTGGCTCCTGGAAAGAGGCCAACCTTTCCGGTCTCGAACTCGTCGGCTCCGGTATTTCCGGCAAGCTTCCCAAACCGCTTGAAGGATTCACCCGATTCGTCTTCGAAAATGGAACCCTTGTTTCCGGTTCCCACGACTCGGTCGTATTGACGGAAGAATCCTTCGGCCCCAAGTCACGCTTGGGATCCCCCAAACTCGCCGCTCTCCATACCGCAAAGTCTGATCACGGACTTCACATCAAGAGCGCCACTGATCTCTCGGTGGAAGTCATTCACTTTGTCTCGGGCGAAGGTTTGCTTCTTCCCGGCATCGTCATTGAGGCGGAAGCAGGAGCGAACATCCGGGTGGTGAAGCGTTTCATTTCGGTTGATAATTCAGCGGCGACCATTCTGGCTGCCACCGATGTGAGAATTGCAGAGAATGCCCACGCGACTTGTCTGGTCACTCAGGAACTTAATTTGAAAAGTAAATTCATCCGCTTTTCGGATTCGACCTTGAAGGCGTCTTCAACGGCCAAGCTGGCCGTCATTCACACCGGGGCCAAGTGGGTTCGAGAAGAAACCTATTCGACGGTTGATGGCATGGATGCCCGATCCGAGATTCTTTCGGTCGCTCTTCCCTCCACGGGTCAGGAATACGACCAACGAACCTTTCAGCACCATGGTGCCCGGAACACCTATTCGGAACTCCTTTTCAAAAACACTTTGTTCGGCAAAGCCAAGACGATTTTCTCCGGCCTCATCTTCGTGGACGAGGGCGCACACGGGACCGACGCCTATCAGACCTGTCGCAATCTCATGATGACCGACGAGTGTGAAGCCAACTCGATGCCCGGTTTGGAGATCAATGCCGACGACGTGAAATGCTCGCACGGAAGCACCTCGTCCCGGGTTAGCGACGAAGAGATATTCTACCTCATGGCTCGTGGTATTCCTTCGAAAGATGCCCGCAATCTTGTGGCGCAGGGCTTCTCGGTGGAAGCGATCGAAAAACTTGAGGACGAGCAACTCGAAGCTCTTGCACTTGAAGTGGTGGAGCGGAAGTTTACGAGCGTTGAATAGAAGTCGTCAATTGGCAGGAGTCGTAGCACTTCTATTGCAGGCAGCCCTTTGGTTAGGTCATGGCGTGCGTGACTCCGGTGATGATTTGATTTCTTCGAATGGAAAACGGGGGGAGTGTTTCCCCCTCCTCTGCTGACTTGGAAAAGAGCCACGCCGTCGTGCGCTCGGACCAAGTCCGCGAGATTTCGAAACGCAAACGACGACCTCGCTCGATTCTTGTGATGACGAAGTTCCTCGAGGTGACTCAGGAAGATTCTGAAGAGCTCCGCTTCGACTGGATCGAAACGCCATTCAGCAGTATGGCCTCTCGCCCGAAGTGACCTTGCAAGAATTTGACCAGGTGGATTAGGTCGTAGGTTTTCTTTCTCGAAGGTCCCGTCCGGGGCTCGCACGGAGGCTGAATTGTCCGCCACGATTCCAGATGGATTTCAAAGGAGGAGCTTACGAAGCCCGTCGAGCTGAGCGATTGTTGCGTCGGGTGTCTGATCGCCTTCCTTGGGTTCGAAGCGCTCATAGGGGAGGTGTTCGGTGGTGAGGATAGCCTTCATGCCCATGCCCTTTGCGCCCTGGACATCGGCGAGCCAGTTGTCCCCCACATAGATGCAGTCTTCGGGTTTTTCATCGAGCTGATCGAGGAGGGATTGGTAGGGGCGGGGGTCGGGCTTCACCCAGCCAATTTCTCCCGAGATTACGATCGCGTCGAAGTGGGACGTCATTCCTAATTTCTCAATTCCGTCCCTGATAGATCGGGCACAGGGGAAATTTGAAAGGAGAGCGAGGCGGTAGTTTTTTCCCAGATCGCTCAAGAGGGGGAGGATGTGATCTGCGAGCTCGATGATGTCGACGAAGGTTTGGTAACGTTCTTCCGCGAGTTGCTTCACCTGCTCTTCAGTGGCGGTGGTGCGATAGATTCCCTCGATCAATTCCCGACAGCATTCCTCGACATCATTTTCGCGGTAGTGATCGGTGTAGGGGGCGACGATTTGGCGGTCGCGGATTTGCTTTAGGATGGCGGCATCGCAGCTTCCGAACATTTGGGTGAGCTTCCCGGTGAGCCCTTGGTATTGCTTGGCGATCTGTCGGGGGCCGAACTCGATCAGGGTGTTTCCCAGATCAAAACAGATCGCTTTTGTTTTTTTGAAGTCGGTGCTCATTATTTGAATGCCTTTGGTTAGCGGTTCCACTGGTGGGTGCAGGCTTCGAGGAGGGAGAGCGAGTTACTTCATTGGCGGAGCTTCGTAGTGCTCGCGCAGTTGATGAAACTCCTTGGTGAGTTCTTCCTGCACCTTGGCGTAGGTGGGATTTCCATAGACGCTTTTCATCTCCTGTGGGTCCTTCACAAGGTCGAACATCTGCCACTCATCGGTGGCGGGGAGGTGGAAGAGTTTGTGGGTCGCGGTGCGCACGCCGAAGTGCTGCGGCACGTTGTGTTCACCCTTTTCGTAGTAGGAGTAGTAGAGCGACTTGCGCCAGTCCTTCGCCTCGCCTTTGAGCGTGGGGACGATTGATTTTCCCTGGATTTCTTTGGGGGCTTTCAAGCCGGCCGCTTCGAGGAAAGTGGGTGCATAGTCGATGTTTTGAATCATTTCCAGCGGGCGGGATCCGGGCTTGGAGACTCCGGGCCAGCGGATGACGAAGGGCATTTTGAAGGACTCTTCAAACATCCAGCGCTTATCAAACCAGCCATGCTCACCGAGGTAGAAGCCTTGGTCCGATGCGTAAATGACGATGGTGTTTTCGGCGAGGCCGTTCTTGTCAAGGTAGTCCAACATTTTTCCCACGCTGTCATCGACGGCTTTGACCGTGCCGAGGTAATTTTTCATGTAGCGTTGGTATTTCCAGCGCACGATTTCCTTGTGGCTCATGGAGCCAACCTTTTTGAGGAAGGCTTGGTTCTCTGGTCCGAAATGCGCGTCCCATTCTTTTTGCTGGGCGGAGTCCATGCGGCTGTACTCGGACATGCCGTAGCGATCAGGACCCGGGAGTTTGATGCCCTTGCGCTCGTCTTTGCGAACCTTGGCGTCGTAGGTCCAGTGGAAGTGGCGGTCGATTTCCATCTCGTTATCACCGAGGGTCGTGCTGCGGCCCGAGTAGTTATCGAAAAGCGAGGGAGGCTCCGGGATGGTCACTCCGTCGAAGGACTTCAGGTGCCTTATGGCCGGTGCAAAAGTCCGGTGGGGAGCCTTGTGCTGGCACATGAGGAAGAAGGGCTTTTCCTTGTCGCGTTTATCAAGCCAATTGATGGCCTTGTCGGTGGTGATGTCGGTGCAGTAGCCGTTGAATTTCTTTTTGCTGCCATCCATCTGGAGAAAGACGGGGTTGTAGTAGCTGCCCTGTCCGGGAAGAATTTCCCAGTAATCGAAGCCGACGGGGTTTGAGACGAGGTGCCATTTCCCGACAATCGCGGTGTTGTAGCCGGCCCCGTTGAGAGCTTTTGCCACGGTCCACTGGGATTGGTCGAGACCTTTGCCGGAGTTGCGAAGGAAGCCGTTTTTATGGCTGTGTTTCCCGGTCATGATGGTGGCGCGGGAGGGGCCACAGATGGAATTTCCACAGAAGGAGTTTTTAAAAATGGCCCCGCTGGCGGCGAGTCGATCGATGTTCGGGGTGGGGGCAATCTTGGCGAGATCTCCTCCGTATGCCGAAATAGACCGTAAGGCGTGATCGTCGGAAAACAGAAAAAGAATGTTGGGCTGCTTGGCGTGCGCCAGATTGATCAAAGCGCTGGTGAGGAAGGCAAATAAGAGGGACTTCATTGGGAGATCACTGGATACTGGCTGGAGTGGTTTATTTGAAGGGCTAAGTTAGGCGATCGCAACGACCCATCCTTCAATGAAGCCTCTCCTTCTCGCCTGGGCCACTCTCATGGCCGCCTTCTTTTGGTCCTTCGCTGCCGAAGAAGAGTCCGCTCCGGCGGTGGCGTCCTTGCTGTCCACTCCGCAAACAACGCCTCACCGTACCGCAAGACGAATCAGGAGACTTCAAAGACAGCCTCACCAACCTTCCTGACCCCAAGGATTGGCAACGCGATCTCTCTCGTCAAAACCAACGCTTTTGGATTGAACACGCCTTTCATGAAGCGAAGAGCCAGACCGGAATGACGCAGTATCAAGTGCGAGTCTGGCGCGGTTGGCATCACCACATGGCCCTGGTGTGTCTGGCCACCTTAGTCATGGATGAAACCAAGGCGCGCCACCATAAGAGCACGCCGTTGCGGAGCTACCGCGACATCACGGAGCGATTGGATTACTACGCTGTCGCGTCGGAGTCGAGACGATGCCGAAGTGCACGCGCAAATTCAGAAACGTCATACCGCCCGTCAAAAAGACCAGGATCGAAGACGAGACAAACGAACCAGAATTCCGCCTGATTTAAATATAACCAAGTAGAACTGGAAGCCTACAGTAACTCGACGAGAAGACGGAAATAGCGCACCGAATCTTCAGAGATCGGCGCGATCCGACGCATCGTTTTGGTCACAGTGCCATCGGCATGAGTGACGTGATCGACTTCCACCATGCCAGCGCTCGCATCGTCCCAGACAGCGAGATTGATCGAGGTCTGCACCGTTAGAGTCACATCGACGGCTGCCGGATTGTAGCGGAAACTGAAGGTGGCATAGCTCGATTCGCCAATTGCGAGCGAGCCGGTCGAGATCGCGCCGGGGCCCGAGGAGGCATCCGCATCGTCGCTGCCGAGCGCGTATTCGACGAGGGCGTCGAGCCCGTCTTGGTCGTCGTCCGCCTCGGGATTACCGCTGAAGGGAGTGCCATCGCTGTCGCCCGGGCTCCCACCGACCTCCGCACTCGCGCGCCAGTTGGTTGGGACGGACGGATCCGGGTTCGTCGCTTGGGAGATCAATACCAGGCTGTTGCCCCGGGTATCAGGGCTGGTCGGCCATGGCGCGACATCGTCATATTCAAATTCCTTGATCGTGCCACTCCCGGCATCCTCCAATTTAATCGATTCGCCGCCGTTGCTGAGGCTGCTGCTGAGCGCAAAGACACCGGCCACGGGCAGTCCTGCTCCGTGCGCTGCCTCGAAGGATGCGGTGTTTTTCACAACCAGAACCCGCGCGCCGGGCGCCAGTTCGGTGATTGCCGAGCCGGTGAAATCAAAGGTGATCCCTTGGGTGAACTTCACGCCGGTAAGATCAAGAGTCAGTGAGTCGCTGACGTTCATCAGTTCGAGGAACTCCGCCTTCCCATCCGGCTCAGGGTGATACATGATCTCACTGATGATGAGATTCTCCTGCGCCTCGCTCGGTTGGCCGACGTAGCTCGCCGAGCTGTTGAGAGCGCCCTCGGCATCCCGTAGTTCGAGGCTCTCCCCGAAGCTCGACAGATGCCCGCCAAAGCCGCCTACCACGAATCGCCGCTCGCCACCTTTCGGGCTAACCGCGCGAGCACGGAAGGTCTTCACATTTGGGCTCAGGTAGAGGGTCGAGTTGGCGGGAATCACCGTCCCGGGTGCAAAATCAAAATCGACGCCGCCGCTGAGCTCCCAATTGGAGACATCGACCGCGATACTGTTGTTGTTTATCATCTCGATAAATTCCTCGTCCTGATTGCCGGAAACGGGACTGAACTCGATCGTTCCAAATTCTATCAGTGGCTGGATACTTCCGTTCGAATCGGGCACTCCGGCGATCAGTTCCGGAAGGATGAGGAAATCGCTACTGCCCGCGGTTCCATTCATGCCCTGAATCGCAAGCACGTTGGTTCCGGCAATCAGTTCGCCAAGCCCTGCGCTGACATCGAAGACCTCGTAGTCGACAAGGTCAGCCTCCTGACCCGTGGTCGTCGCAGTGGAATCCCAAGCGAGCGCGTCTGGCGCGTTGCGGCGATCGATCTCGACCCCATTCAGGTAGGCGACGTAGCCGTCGTCAAATTTCATGTGTAATTGCAGCGACTGGTAGATCGAAGGATCAACCACCTCGAAATCGATGCGGATGTAAGCGCTGCCGTTCTTTTGGAACATCTCAGTTCTGAGGTCCAGATTGATGAGTGGAATGTAGCTGGAGCTATCGAAGCCAACCCCGGTACTGCCGGTTGCCCAGCCGGCATCATCGAAGGCCGACGTCATCCAGGTTGCATCCTCGGAGGCGTCGGTTGGGATCTTCGCTGTTGCCGCAGCACCCGCCGGCACCAGCGTCGTGTAAGTGAAGGGGATCTGCCCTGACTGGCTCTCCGGGATGGAGGATTGGCGGTTATAGATTTCGTCGCGACGTCCGGGGAGATACTCATTTTTCCAACGTTCGACGCCCTCGGCCATCGTTTCGACCTCCGGGTTGGTATTCGTGAAAGGCACCTGACCACCGTTCTGTAGCCACGAGCCCCATTTTTCAAAATCCTGCCGAGCGTCCGATGGCACGATGCCCGGCGGGTCGATCGTTGCCAGCATTTCGTCGAGGCGGCGCTCGAAGTAGCGCTGTTCGTAAGGCGTGTCCGGGTGGTTGAGAAATTGGTCGCTGAGGGTGCGAATCCGACGGTTCAACATCGTGCGCACTTCGGGGCGCGCCCACATTTTCTGGATCAATGAGACCGCCGTGCCGACCTGGATCACGCCATTGGTGAAGAGTGAGTTGTCGAAGTAGGTGTTGGACGAGTTCCACTTGCGTCCGTGCGCGAGGTCGAGATCCCACGGCAGCGTAGCCCACTCGTTCGTGCGCCCGCTGTCCCGGTAGATATACCAGTTTTTGCGGTGCATGTCAGTGTTGCGCACAACGCAGTTTGCGGCTGACATGTTGACCATCATCGGGATGTTGACGTTGTCATAGATGAACGCCCATTGCTGGTCGGCGCTACCGGAGTTCACCCCGGTGATGAAATCCGTGAGGTCCTGGCCGCCCTCGTCGCGCCGGTTCTTCTTCTCGACCGCCGGAGAGACCGTGCTGTTTCCTATCGAGAGCGTGTTGTTGTAAATCTTGTAGAGCGCTCCGTCCGGATTGAGCCCGGCGCGTTCGAGGTAGATGTCGTCGGCGTCCTCGACGAAGTCCGCCGTGCTAAAAAACTCGCCGTTCTGCTGCACGCGCACCGTAAACGCAAAGTGCGCATGCACGCCGGACTCACGCATGATCTCCCAGGAGAGGACGTGACGTGCCTTGGACTTGTCCGCCCAGTTGGTCAGCAGGTCGATGTCCTTGACGCGCCTCTCATCCGGATGCCAGCGGAAACGCTGTGTCTTGTTGAAATCGAAGTTGAAGCTCTTCTTCGGGAACCCTCCCGTCGACTGCCCGTGGCGGTTTACGTAGATGTTGTCGTAGAGTTCGCCGAGGTAGAAAACGGCACCGCGTGTGCCGCCCGTGCCACCGGCCGCCCCCGGATTCTGGTAAAAGGTTTCGACCACTGTCAGCAGGCTTTCGGCATCCGGGTTCACCGCAACCGTCCCGACATATTGGTGCGAGTCGAGCGGTTCACGGAAGGCCGGCACCATCGTCTCCAGGCCGAGCCCGTCGCTCGCCTCGAAGCGCCAACGAATCATCTCCCCACCATCGAACTCGCCCCCTGGAATCGACGTCGTGTAGACTCCGTCGCCGGCAATCGCATCGGGAGCGACACCGTCGTCAGTCATCACCCGCATCGTTTCGGCAGCGAACATCACCCGGTAGAACATTGTCACCGATGCGACGGGAGCCTCGACCGCACCGACCCTGGCCGTGATTACCAGATCTAATCCGGAAACTGGCCGTGCCGGCTTGTCGGTGAAATCGACAAACACCGGACCCGCAGCTTGTCCACCGGAGTTTGGTTGACCCGGGGTGGGCGAGTCAAAGTAGCCCTCGCGCTGTGTGCCGCT
Organism: uncultured Verrucomicrobiales bacterium; assembly: GCA_937916505.1. Lineage (GTDB taxonomy): Bacteria > Verrucomicrobiota > Verrucomicrobiia > Verrucomicrobiales > Akkermansiaceae > SW10. The sequence continues at coordinate 14,246 of CALFSW010000445.1, forward strand.
GATATCCATCACCCTTGCGGTCAGAGTCGGGCTGATCAAAAAATCCGAGCTCCCGAGGGACGAGTTCATGCCGTGGATCGCGAGCACATTACCATCGCCGTCGTTGAGCATCCCCGGCGTGACAGGGATCACGTGGCTACTCGGGTTGTTGATAACGAAAGAGTCACTGTCACTTTCGGTCGATGTAGAGTCCCACTCGAGTGGATCTGGCTCATAGAGCGAAGCCACCTTTTCCCCATTGATATAGGCCACGAACCCGTCGTCAGAATGCGCGACCAAATTGAGCGATTGTAATTGCCTGCCCGCCGCCGAGTAGCTGAATGGGAGGCGAAAATAGCCGGTCGGGTTCTTGTTTTGCATCACGCTCGAAATGTTCGTGGAGATGAACTGATTCAGTCCTCCACTGTCAAAACCGAGGCCCGATGGCCCGGATGCCCACGAGGAATCATCAAAGCCCACCTCGATCCAAGTCGTGGCGAGCACCCCATCAGTCGGAATCAGGTAGTTCGTGGTCGAACCAGAGCCGACCAGACCCTCCTCGGTCACGCTTCCGAAGGTCCCCACCCCATACGACTGATCTTCGAACTGCTCGGAATACACCGGGCCGAACTCGCTCACGATTCCCGCAGGCCCTGAGAGCGCTAGGTAACCGCCGGAGGCCGACAGCTTGAAATTCGCGTGAAGTTCGCCAGCCGGATCCGTGCGGTTTTTCGCCGAGGCGAACACCACCAAATAGGCGCCAGCATCAATGGTCACTTCCGGAAATTCCCATCGCATCAGATCGGCCGCATCATCGGTCAAGGCATACCCGTCGAGGTTCAGCGCAGTAGCGTCCGGGTTGTGGATTTCGATCCAGTCGGAAAATTCACCGTCCGAGTCGGCGAGTCCGGTGTCGTTCGAAGCGAGAAATTCTGTAATGAGCGGCGCTGCCTTCAGCTCAGAAAACGAGCATACGGCCAATGCCCCGAAAAGTGCCAAATAGGAGTATTTCATAGTGTGGGGACTGAGTAAAATAGTTTTTGGAACACCGGTAGTCCAGTCTTCAAAACAGAAAAATCTTCTAATTTTTTCGGCACAACATTCGTCAAAGCTCAACAATTGAGGTAACAGTAGCCGGCGGCGAGAAATTTGTTTTTGGGGTGGGGCTCATGGGGACGCTGTTGAGGGGATGGGAGAGGGGAGCAAGCGGGTGCGGGTGGGGCTTTGTCGGGTGAAGTATTTTAGTGAGGGTTTGGTATTGGGCTCCCGGGATTTTGTGGAATCGGCCTTCGTGGAAAAGCGGGAGTGGTTTTCGGAGAGTCGAAAGAAGGGCGCGCGCGGCATACAGATGAGCGGTGAGGGACTCTATTCGATGAGGTAGGCCGACGTCAGTGAGCGAAGCGTTGACGCCAAATCGGACAATCCTGGTCCGGACGCTCGGGGCCAAATTCATTTGTCCGAGGTGCTGCATCGAGAGGGTTCTTTTTCGTTGCATGAAAAAAAGACGAGCGCGAGAAAGGGAAGGGAGAATGCGCCGGGTTCCCCTCGTGCCTTCGCTTCGTGTGGGGCAAAAAACGCCACTCTCATCACTCCTGATGAAGCGAAAGAATGGCGTGAGAAACTTCAGGAAGAGAGTCTGCCCTGTTTGACAAAAGGGCTCTTGCAAGGCGCGCAGTGACTAGCCCTATAATTCGCGAACCCGGAAGAAATGCCTGTTTCCCAAGCCGGCATCTTCAAAAGTGTAGGACGTTGTCTCCGCGCCTTCGGCCGCGGCGACTCCGTCGTTAAGATCACTTGGCCAGGTCTCGAGAGTGGTGCTGGCATCGATGGCGTAAGACTTACCGGGCTCCGAGGTCCAGGTCAGGGTGATCATTCCCCCGACACGATCATAGTCGAGGCCGGTGATCTCGACGATCGAAGGCGTGTCGCTTTCGGCGGCGACCTCGATCTTGGTGAGGGTCGCTTTTGTGGCATTGGTCGTGCCGCCGAGAAGAATTCCCACTGAATCGTATGTGAAGGAAGCGGGTGAGGCCGGGGCGGTTGAGGGTGGCCACTCGATCAAAAAGTCCGCGCCATCGGTGATCATTGCCGAGATCGAGATATTGAGATCGTCAATCCGGGTGATGGTCAGCGAAAAGGAATAGCTGTCATCGAATCGCAGGGTCCCGCCATCATCATCGGTCGCGTCTGAAACGACCATCGTAGCCGAACCTGAGAAAGGGTTCGTTGTTGATCCATCGGCTGTCCGGATGTTCGACGGAGCCCCGCCGCCTGCGACGGTGGCCCAAACCCCGACATAGTCCGAGCCCACGCCGGTTTCCGGAACACCCGGAGCATCAAACAAGCCCCAGCGGATCTGATTTCCGGGGATATTTCCAACATTGCCGGAAATCATCATGCTGCCCGTAAGGGTGATGGATTCATCGACGCCGAGAGTCACCGCCGGGAAACTCCCGATCAGGGTATCGGCGTCGGAATCAGTGGTGATTGGCGAGGAAGTTTTGGCAGTGCCTTCTTCGAATCCAGCGTCGCCATTGGTGGCCACCCAATTCACGACGGGAACCGCGCCTGCAGTCAGGGCAGAGCCCAGGATCGCGACACAAGGGAGGAGAGCGTAAAGTCGCGACAACATGGTCTTGAAGTGAGTGAGACTAACGGCGACGGCGGATCAGCGCCAGGGAACCAAGCAATCCCAAAAGCGCGCTGGACGGTTCGGGAACGGCAGAGACGTTCACGTTGCTGAAGGTTGCCTGGGTCGCATTGGTCGTGCCTCCCAGAAGGATCCCTACGGAGTCGTAGGTGAAGCTGCCGGGAGAAGCCGTCGCGGTCGTGGGTGCCCAGTCTACAAGAATATTGGAGTTATTCGTGAACTGAGCGGAAACCGAAATTTGAGTCGCATCGAGGCGGGTGATGGACAGTGAGAAATCGAGATCGGTTCCGAATTGAGGAGTGTTTGCGCCGACATCGCTCGCAGTGCTGATGGTTGTGGAGGCGGCTCCCGAGAAGGGATTGGTGGTTGAACCATTCGCGGTGACCGTAGGGCTTGCGCCCGCGCCCGCCGGGGCTGCAGCCCACACGCCGATGTAGCCACTCCCGGCTCCGGTTGCCGGAGTTCCGGGGGCATCGAACAATCCCCACCGGAATTGGTTACCGGCAATCCCGCCAGTGTTCCCGGTGATGTTGACACTTCCGTTGAGGATCAGGACCTGACCAACCCCTAGTGCTGCGTAAGACTTAGATTGCCGGATAAACGGAGTGGAGCTTAATTCGAG
>CALFSW010000446.1 GCA_937916505.1 uncultured Verrucomicrobiales bacterium
CGAAGCTCTCGATCAGGCTGCTATTCAAGGGATCATGGACAACGGAGTGGCTTCGACCATTCCCGAGCCCAGTTCTTTGAGCCTCCTCGCTCTTGCCGGACTCGCCCTCATGCGCCGCAGTCGATAGGGCAATTTATTTGAACCTCTCAAACCAGAAAAAGCCCTTAAGGATTGCTCCTTAAGGGCTTTTTTCTGAAGAGTGTTGTCACTCTCCGGATTTGTTTCCCCAGTTTCAGGGCTACCTCCCCGCTGGGATATGAGGGAGCTTTTGGCATTGGCGATGTTGGCAGAGAGAGAAAAGAAAAAGTGCCGCGCTGCAGAAGCAGGCGGCACCCGGATAGTGGCATGATTCGTCCCGGTCGTGTTCATTTCCCGGCAGTCTTGCTGCGAAGACCTCTCTAAACCGAGGATTATTCAGGCATGGAGACAACCCACATTTTAGATTTTATTTGGTCGCCAACTCCTTTCCGTTCAATGCTAATTCGTGAATAGACCAGAAGAGACCGGTGTCTTTTTTGGTCTGGGTGATCTTCAGGAATTTGGCCTTGGTTGGATCGAATTTGATCTTGGTGACGACGCTTTTTCCATCTCCCCGGGCGATGGGCTTGCTCCAGGTTTTGCCATCGAGCGAGGCCACGACTTCATAGCCACGGGGGTAGTCGCCCCGGGAGTCACCGGCATCGAGGGTGATCTGGGACACTTCGGAGACCTTGGGAAGCTCGATCTGGACCCACATTCCCGGTTTTTGGGGAGCACTGGTGGTGTATCTTGAGCCTAGATCGTGATCCACGCATCCACCCAGCGACCCGGCACCATGGCTGGAAGTGAGCTTCCATTGCTTCTGGTTTACGAGGACGGCGGGGGAGAGTTTTTCAAGCTCCTGCTGGGTCCAGGGAGAGGTGCGATCCTTATGTTTTGTGCGCAGTTTGGCGACTTGCTTGGGGAGGGTGAGACCTCCTTTGTTCCCAAAGGAATTGCGGACATAGGTGGTGATGTCGGCGATCCACTCGTTGTTGTTCGTTCCCATGGCAACCATGAGACCTTCGTATTTCTTGCCGTCGAGGTCACCGGTCAGTCCGTGCAGGAGGGTGCGTACGGAGTTGTCGTGATCCGACAGAAGGCGGGAATTGTTTACGAAGGAGGGGGCTAGCTTATGACCGGGCTGGCCTGGCATGGGAGTGCCCTTGCCATCAGGACCGTGACAGGAGAAGCAGAGTTGCTGGTAGATGACATTGCCCCGGTCCATGGATTTGGCGAAACGGGCGCTCTTTTGGGCGTTGGCGCGTTGTTTTTCACGAGCGCTGAGTGAGGCCCGTTCCATGTTCTTGATGCTGGCGATGACCGGATTGTCGCCATTTTCCTCGATGAGGGAATCGCGCAGAGACAAGAGGTCTTCGTTTTCGGTCCGTGAGAAGCGAATGGAGTTAATGGTCTGAAGGAACATCTCGGAGTCCTTGTCGAGGTGGGACGAATTGGTGAGGGCCTTGACGATGGCGGCTTCTCCGGTGGCAAGGTGGGCTTCGGCGACGCGGACGGCCGCAGTGCGGACGAGCGAGCTGGAGTCAGCCAAAGCGGCCGCGATGAGGTCAGGCGAAATTTTGCCAATTCCCTCGAGAGTCCAGAGGGCATGGACACGACCGAGTTCCGATTTGTTTTCGCGGGCGTGCTTTTCGAGAAGGGGGACGACGGAGTCCCGGTCCTTGCGAAGAATGATGAGCTTCTGCGCAGTGTCACGCCACCAGCCGTTGGGGTGGGCGAGGTGGGCCACGAGTTCCTCGGTCGACTCGTCGAGCATGCGGGGTTGTTTGTCGGCCTTGAAGGTATCGTGAGTGAGGCGATAGATTCGGCCTTTTTGGATGTTTTTGTCGATTTGCCACTTGTCGATGACTCCACGCAAATAAGATCCGGGACGCGTCCAGTTTCCTTGCTGGATGATGCCTCGGTGCATGTCGATGACCATCATGGCTCCGTCGGGCGAGGTGGTGGCCCAGAGCGGGCGGAAGTTAATGTCGCGGGTGCGGGCGAACTCGGTTCCGGGGTAGGCGTTGGTGAGGATGGTCCGGCCATTTTCACGGGTGACCTTGGCCCGGCGGATCAGGCGGCCGACGGGCTCGGGGATGATGAGGTCTCCTTTGAGGTCGGCGGGGAGGCGATCGCCCCGGTAGATGCCCTGGCCGGCACAACCGGTGAAGTTGTTAAGGCCGCCGCGCTTGTTGACGCGTCGCTTGCCGCCCTGGACGTCGGGAACATCGGCGATGGGAAAGACTTCGCGGAAGCCGTTTGCTTCCTGGCCGGGGAGGTCGAGAGCTCCGTAGGCGATGGGCTGCTGGAAGTAGAAGGCGGGACGTTCGCCACCGGCTGCCGAGTAGTAGTTGCGGCCGGCATCGTCCATGCCGATTCCCCATTGTCCGCCGCCACGAGGGAGCTGCTGGACCTCAAGTTTCCCGTTGGTGTAGCGGTAGCGCTTGTTTTCGTAGGTAAGGTAAATCCAGTTATCGAGGTTCCAGATGAGGCCGGAGGGCTGGTGCTCCATGTTGCCGCCTCGTTTTCCACCCTCGTGGATTTTGACTTTTTCGTCGGCCACGCCGTCGCCATCGGAATCGCGATAGGTCCAGAGGTCGAGGGTGTTGGTGATGCCGACCATGATGCGGTCATCGAGGGGCAGGACCATGCGGGGGAGGAGAAGGTTGTCGATGAAGACAGAGTGTTTGTCGTAAACGCCGTCACCATTGGTGTCTTCGTGGCGCGAGATGCGGGATTTGGGGGTTTGTTCCCCGTTGGCATCGGCATCTTGCATGTAAGTGCGCATTTCCACGACGTAGAGGGCGCCATTGCCGTCCCAGGCCATCGCGACGGGTTCGTGAATGTCGGGATCGCTGAGAACGAGGTCGAGCGAGTAGCCGTCTTGAAGTTCGATGGATTTGTGGGCTTCTTCTTGGGAGAGGAAGCCTTTTTGGTAGACGGTATCCCCCGGCTCGGCAAGGAGAGGGGCGGTGAGGAGTAAGGGAATAAGACGCTTCATAAAGTAGGGAATGTTTGTAGTGAACGAAACCCCGGGAGGGGAAGTTTCTTTTTTTGAAGTGATTTCCGCAATTTGTCCCCTTAACTGGAGAAGTCCGCCCCGTTATGACTCTGGAAATTTCCACCCCGGCCCTGCTTTTTCCGGCAGTGAGCTTGCTTTTTCTCTCCTACACGAACCGTTTTTTGCATTTGGCGGCGTTGGTTCGGACCCTGCACGGTGAGTGGGAACGGGATCGCATGGAATCGGCAAGGGTTCAGATCAGTAACTTACGAAAGCGGCTCTTTTTGATTCGTTGGATGCAGTTGCTGGGCGCGACCAGTTTGCTGCTCTGTGTGATCTCGATGATTGCGATCCTCACTGCTTCGCAGGGAGTGGCCAACGCGACTTTCTTTTCGGCAGTGGTGATGATGAGCCTTTCGTTGGCTTCCTTGATCGTGGAAATCCTGATTTCAGGGGGTGCTCTGAGGATTCTGCTGGGCCAGATGGAGGATCATTGAAAACTCATGAGCGAGTCATCGAGCTCTTGGGATGCTGATCAGGAATCCCGGGTGGGAAAGATTGCAGGAGAGTGGCGGGGAGATCAGCTTGGAGGCATGAAGTCACCCGTCACGAATGGCCTGTTGTTTCTGGTGATTGCTTTTTTGCTCTCATCATGTGCGGGGGTCTCCGTCCGTGCCACGGAGATTACCACAAGTGCAAAAGTGATGCGGTTCGTGAATCAAGAGCGCGCCAAGCGGGGATTGGGGAGGGTGGTTCCTGATGAGGGGCTCCGGACATTGGCTCAAGGGCACTCCGGTTTTTTGGTAGGGAATGTCTATCCCCAGCAGGGGAAGCCGACCAGATCAGCTGCTCATGGTGGTTTTCAGGACCGCGCAAAGAAGGCACGAGAAGCGAAGTATGTCGTGCTTTCCGAGGTCGTGATGATTGGCTATCGGGGAAATCTTTCGGCGGTGGCGGAAAGAACGATTCAAGGATGGTTGAATAGCCCGGGTCATCGGAGAGCGATCCTGAACAAGGATCGCCATATTATGGGCATCGAAACGAGGCTTCCGGGAGACGGAAGATATTTTGTGGTGGGTTTGCTTTCGAATGGAAAGACCAAGTGACGAGGGGTCCAGGATTCTTCTTGTTTTGATCATTTTGACAGCAATTTCCAGACCTTGGAGTCGTTCACCAGCTCCCGGTATTGCTTCTCCAGGAGCGCTCGCATTTCTTTTCGTAGATTTTTATCAGTCGCAGCGAGGTTTGTTTTTTCGCTCACTTCTTTGGCGATGTCGTAGATCTCCAGGTCCGTGAGTTTCCATGATTTCACTGCCGCGGAGTTGTTCGAGTGTACGTTGGAAAACTTCTTCGGTTTGCCTCCGTCGAGCTTGGCGAGGACCTTCCACTTCTTCGTGCGCATCGCGACGCAATGCTCGTTGAGGGCGTTGTAGTAGATCCAGATCAGGGGTTTCTTCCGCGGGAAGTCCAAGCTCTCAAGACCACCTGAGATATTGGTGCCATCAAGCGCAAGAGCGGGAGGAGGAGTCACGCCCGCCAGCGAACAGAAGGTCGGCAGGAAATCGAGCGACGACACCGGAGCATCGCTCTCCTGTGATTTGGCAATCCGGTCCGGCCAGCGCATGATTCCAACCACCCGAAAGCCCGCTTCGGTCGTCCACAGCTTCATTCCTCGCAAGGGATCCGGCCGACCGTAGGAACGGGCCGCTCCCTTGTATCGGTCCAGGGTTTCCGGGCCATTGTCCGAAGTGAAGATGACGAGGGTGTTTTGGTCCCGCTTCGTTTCTTTGAGCTCTTTCAAAACCCGACCAACTGCAAGGTCGACGTTTTCGACATTGGCAAAGTATTGAGCTTCGTTCTCGTTGCGGGCCGAGGCTCGATATTTTTTCACCAACTCCGGTGGTGAAGCCACCGGCTCGTGTGGTTCATGGAAGGCAAGGTAGAGAAAGAAGGGCGGTTGCTCCGTCCCCGGGGTGCCTTTGTTCTTCATCCAGCGGATCGCTTCATCGGTCGCAAGCTGGCAGCTGTATCCTTTCAGCGGGCCAACTTGTTTGCCATTGCGCACAAAGTTCCGTGGGTTCTCGTGGGAAGGAGAGGCATTGTTTTGGGTCGCGAACCAATGATCGAAACCGGTATCGTTTGGTTGCGCTTGTGCGGGATCATTGAAGCGAGCATTGCAGTGCCACTTTCCGCTCAGGCAGGTCGCGTAGCCTGCTTTTTTGAGAAGCTTTGGAATGGTCGTCTCCCCGTCTGTCAAATGAACTTGCTCCCGGGCATCGGGCCGTCTGGTCTTTTTTGTCGCAGGAGGAATCCAATCGTAAACTCCGGCACGATTGGGGCTGCGCCCAGTCATCAAGCCAACCCGCGAAGGGGAACAAACCGGCGCGGCGGAATACATCGAGGTGAAACGAATGCCCTCCTTCGCCATGCGATCAAGATGGGGCGTTTGGATGACGGGGTGACCATAACAGGCGAGATCTCCGTAGCCCAGATCGTCGCAAAGAATGACGACGATGTTTGGTTTTTCAGCCGCAGAAAGTGAAGAAATCAGGAGCGCAGAAAGCAGGGGGCGAAGCATGCCGAGAGGTCTAGCAAACCTCTTTCCCTGCGTCAAAGCTCCTCGGGATCAAAGAGAGAAATTCAGGATCATTTCTGATCAACGGGCGTTGCCTCTTTATTGCCTTTGGCAGCGGTTTTGAAGGCATCCTGGATCATCTTGAGGCGAGCCTTGGGCTCATCGATGAGAACTGCATTTTGAAAACCCCACCCTCCGGCATAGAAGACGCTGAATTTGTAATCCTTGCTGAGCTTTTTGAGTTTCGTTTGAAGGTGATGACCAGCGCCCCAGTTATTGCTTGCGACGATGACGTTGAGACGGCCAAAACCCACGTCCTCGGTCTGTGGCAAGCGGTAGAATGAATCTAAAAATGCTTCTGTGCGTTCCTGGGAATGGAAGCCCTCGATCCCGCTGATTTGGAAACTTTGAGAAGGGAGACAAGACCAAAGAGAAGGGCGAGTGAGTGGGCTTTCATTTGGGGGGCATGGGGATACGGGTTTCTCAACTACTCGATGGAGATCACTTCATCGAGGTTGAGGATGAGGTGGGCGGTGGAGGTGTGGGCGGCGTGGGTGACGGGATCGATGGATTCGTCGCGTTTGCTCTCTCCGATCATGAGGAATTTTTTGGCTTCTTCGGGGTCGGCTTTGAAGTGGGCGAGGAAGTGGTTCCGGTTTCGTTTTAAGATGGCGAGGGTTTCGGCGTCGGGGGCGTGGCCTTTGGCGAGGAGGTAGCCGTAGGCGAGTGGGGCTTCGGGGCTTTCCTTGATCATGCGCCCGGCGAGATGGCGGGCGGACTCGAGGAAGGTGATATCATTCATCAAGGCGAGGGCCTGAAGGGGGGTGTTGGTGATGCTTTGGCGGACGTTACAGATTTCCCGACCGGAACCATCAAAGATGAGCTGGCGCGGTGGCGCGACGGCGCGTTTCCAGTAGGAATACATGCTCTTGCGGTAAAGATCCGAGCCGGTGGATGGCTTGTAGCGGGTGCCGGCGTTCGAGGCGACCGATTGCCAAAGCCCGGCGGGTTGGTAGGGTTTGACCGGGGAACCGCCGAGTTTTG
>CALFSW010000447.1 GCA_937916505.1 uncultured Verrucomicrobiales bacterium
AAAATACCGAAGCTTCCTGCTCTCACCGTTGCCATGCTGGCTGGTGTGACCACCCTTAAGGCCGATGTTCCTGCCGCCATCCTTGGGGCTGTCGCTAATTCCGACCAATATTCCCTGATCTACGAAGCCGCGATTCCGGCAGCTGCGCCTGCCTGGGGAGCGGGAGCCGAATACGTCATCGACAATTCGGCAACCGGCCCCGCCAGCTTCGACCGCGTGGCCTACGTCATGGAACTGGATGACACATGGGTGTGGGTGTCCTTCGACACCCTTACACAAGCAAATACCCTCGCCACGGTGGGAGTTCCGACAGTGGATGTCGTCAATGGGGCGCCCATCCAAACGACGGTCACCAATATGGATGTCTACTCGAGCATCACGGATACCGGCATCATTGCCACCGGCACCGGGTTGGCGACCGGTAACATCGAGTTCTGGCCCGGCAATTACAACGAAAGTAATGCCAACAACATTCCGAACGCCAGTCCGGACATCTTCGATTTCGGAGATGGGGGAGCGGCTGCCAATGTTGGTTATGGTTCCATGCAAATTCACAACCACGATGCCAGTCAGGTCATCTTCGCCTTCAATCGCTGGGGTGGTGGCACTGCGGGTGACACTGATATTGGCATCGGGACCTACACGGGTGGTAACCCGGATTACACCTTCGCTGGAACCGGAGGAAACTTTGCGACGCGGAACCTCTACGTGCTCGTACGCGAAGGGGCTCCCACCTTCCCACCTCCGGAAGGGACCGGGTCCGTGGCATCGGTGAATGGAGATCAGATTCTCCTGAGGTTTACCGAAGAAATCAGTGACGCCTCCGTAGATCTTGCCAATTTCTCGATTGAAGGTGGACCCGCCCTTACGGCAGCAAAAGCCTCGGGAAACTCCGTGATTTTGACCACTTCGGGATTGGTCGCAGGGACGGCTTACACCGTGAATTATACCGGCGTCTCAGGGATACCGGGCGGGGGTTCCACCCTGACCGACACCCTCACTGCAGAGTTTACTTCTCCTGCGCTTCCCACTCTTCCCGGCACCATTCCGGAGGCGGCGGGCTACGAGCTTATCTACCATGCAGAGATTCCGGATTTTGCTCCGGCCTGGGGAAATGGCGCGTCTTATCTCGTCGATGAATCGTCATTCAGCGAAGCAACTTCCTTTGACCGCGTTGCCTATCTCATGGAGTTGGATGGCACTTGGGTGTGGGTGTCCTTCGAGACCCTGCCTCAAGCAAAGACCCTCGCCACGATCGGAGTCCCGACAATTGATGTTGTCAATGGGGCGCCCATCCAAACGACGGTCGCCAATATGGATGTGTTTTCGAGCATCACGGATGCCAACATCATCGCCACCGGCACCGGCTTGAGCGGTGGCAACATCGAGTTTTGGCCGGGCAATTACAACGGTGCGAATGATTTGAATATCCCGAATGCCAGTGCGGAAGCCTTCGATTTCGGAGATGGGGGAGCGTCTGCCAATCTCGGTTATGGTTCCATGCAGGTGCACAACCACGAAGCCAGCCAGGTCATCTTCGCCTTCAATCGCTGGGGTAATAGCGGGGGTGGCACTGATATTGGCATCGGGACCTACGCGGGCGGTAACCCGGATTACACCTTCGCTGAAACCGGCGCCAACTTCGCCACCCGGAACCTCTACGTGCTCGTGCGTCCAGGATCGCCCGTGTTCCCATCTCCGGAAGCGACCGGGGCCGTTGCATCGATCGTTGGGGATCAAATTCTCCTGACGTTCAGCGAAGAAATTAGCGAGGCCTCTGTGGATCTTGCCAATTTCTCGGTTGAAGGTGGACCTGCCATTACCGCAGCCAAAGCTTTCAAGAACACGGTGGCTCTGACCACCTCGGGATTGGTCGCAGGGACGGCTTACACCGTGAATTATACCGGTATTGCCGGACTTCCAGGTGCGGGTGTCGCCTTGACCGACACCCTCACCGTCGAGTTCACTTCTCCAGTCGTCCCCACTCTTCCCGGCACCATTCCGGAGGCGGCGGGCTACGAACTCATCTACCACGCGGAGATCCCGGAAACGGCTCCAGCCTGGGGAAATGGCGCGTCTTATCTCGTCGATGAATCGTCATTTAGTGAAGCAACGAATTTTGATCGCGTTGCCTACATTATGGAACTCGATGGAGAATGGGTGTTCGTGTCTTTTGACATCCTCGACCAGGCCAACAGCCTTTCGAAGATCGGCGTCCCGACGGTCGATGTCGTAGACGGCACGCCAATCCAAGCGATTGTCTCAAACATGACCGTGTCTTCCAGCCTTGCCGGAATCACACAGGGCAGCGGCTTGAGCGGTGGCAACATCGAGTTCTGGCCGGGCAATTTTAATGGTGCGAATGACGCGAACATCCCGAACGCCAGTCCGGACACCTTGGACTTCGGAGATGGTGGGGCAAACCCTGGCCTCGGTTACGGTTCCATGCAGATTCATAACCACGATGCTAGCGAGGTGCTCTTCGCTTTCAATCGCTGGGGAAGTGGCTTTGGGGGAACGTCCGATGTCGGAATCGGCACCAATCCCGCCGCAGGCCAGAACCCGGACTACACCTTCGCTGAGAACGCGGGCAGTTTTGCCACTCGTAACCTCTACGTGCTGGTGCGTCCCAGCACTGCGGAAATTCCCCAGGCCATTGCCAATGCTGTCCCGGAGTCACGTGGCTACAATCTCGTTTATCAGATGGACCTACCTGCAGTGAATGAATTTAGTGGAAATGCCCAAACCATCGGCGAAGCCTACACCGTGGATAACTCCGCGACCGTGGAGGCCGGGTCCAGAGTTGCCTATCTCTTGCAGCTAGATGACGAATGGGTCTGGGTATCTTTTGATGCCGTCACCGATGATTTGTCCAAGATTGGCGTGCCCCATTTGGAGGCCTGGCCGACTGCCTTGCAGCAGATCGTGACCAATATGAGCGTGTCCTCAAATTCGCCGCAAATTACACCCGGAGATTATCTCGAAGGCAATATTGAGTTCTGGAGTGGCAACTACGAGCAAACCAACGGTCTTGGAATTGAAAACGCAGACGATGGCACTTTTGATTTTGGCGACTCAATGAACGGAGGCGGACATGGCTGCATGCAGATCCACAACTTCATGGAAGGTGAGGTTGTCTTTGCCTACAACAATTGGGGTAGCAACAACCCTGGTCAGCCTGGAGGGCTTGGTATCGGAAGCAATCCCGGCGGCGAGCCAGACTGGACCTTCGCAGGCTCGAGTAGCAACTACGCCAAACGCACGCTCTATGTTTTGACAGGGGAAGCTTTCAAGATCCCGCTTGAAATCACCAGTGTCTCGCCTGACTTTTCGACCAACCGGGTCGACATCACCTGGACCTCCTCCGTGGGTGAATCCTTCATCCTTTCGTGGAGCGATGATTTGGAGGAATTTAACGAAATAGAAGATGGAATCGTCGGTGGAGACGGAAGCACTACCTTCGTCGACGTCGTTCCAGAAGGAACGGAGAAGCGATTCTATCAAGTGACCAAAGAATAATAGGTCGACAAGGGCGAGCCCTTCACAACTATCTCTCCACGGGCACAGCGGACATTCCCAGCTGTGCCCGTGTTATTTTGGCCAATGATCGCCGCTAACAGCTCCGAAAAACTCTTAGCGTTTATCAAAGATTTCCCACAAACATGAAAACCCGTTTCCAGTTTCTCGTCCTGACTGTCCTCACCGTCTATACGTTCACTTTCGATGCCTTCGCCAAGCTGATTGTCTATCCGGTCGGCGACTCCATCACATGGGGAACCACTGCTGCCGGCGGTTACCGTTCGCCCCTTTATCAAAAACTGACTGCCGCAGGGTATGACGTCGATATGGTCGGGAGCGTCAGCGATTTCTCCGACGCCGTGCTCCGAGAGGCAGGAGAGGAGCACCATGATGGCCACAGCGGCTGGAGGATTCTTCAGATTGACCAACAAATAGCGGGTTGGCTCCAGCTTTTCGAGGCCCCTGATGTGATCCTCATTCACATCGGAACCAATGATTTTAGGAATGGCGCATCCAATCGAAACGCGATCCAACAATTGGACAACCTGATGACTAAAATTGCGCTGGCGACTCCCACCTCCCACCTGATTGTTACCAATTTGCTGGAGCGTGGTGGCAGCGCGAACACTTACATTCAGGCTGATTTTAATCCATTCGTTGAAGCGAAAATTGCCGGACAAGTGGCCCTCGGCCGCAAGGTCTCATTCCTCGACATGCGTGCCGCCGTGCCGCTTTCGGATATGCCTGACCGACTCCATCCGAATCTTGCCGGCCTCACTAAAATGGCGGACGCCTATTACGAAGCCATTCTAAAAGTGATTTCCCCTTTCGAGATCACCTCGTTTCACCTCCAGGACGTTGGGGAAATGAAGCAGGCCTCGATGACCTGGACTTCAAAGGCCGACCGTTCCTATGTGATCCAGATTTCACCAAATGCTTCCACGTGGAGTGACTTTCCGCTCGCCATCCCATCCGGCGGCACCACCACTGTTCAAACTTTCACGATCCCCGCAGGAATTCATTTCTTTCGGATTCGGGAGGGCCTGCCGGTCGAGGATTTTCTCGCAGAAACCAACGTCCAATGGCTCGTTCCCGGCGATGCGACCCTGCACGACATCTGGTCTGATGCCACCCTCCCCGAGGGTTCGGGATTCATCGATGGTGGTGGTTCGGGAATCGGCTTCGAAACGCGTCCAGGACCCTTCGACCCGCTCATCCGGACAAACGTGCTCGAAGCCATGTTTTCGACCAACCCCTCCATCTACCTCAGATACCGTTTTGAGGCTGACGCCAACCGGCAATACAAGACGCTCACGTTCGGCATGCGCTACGACGATGGCTACGTCGCTTATCTTAATGGGACTGAAATCGCCAGGCGCAATGCTCCGGAAGTGATTGAGTGGGATACCAAAGCCACAAAGTCCCATCTCGACATCGAGGCGATTGAGTTTGAAACCATTGATCTCACCGACTTTCTCGGATTGTTGAGAGCCGGTGAAAACGTCCTGGCCATCCAAGGAATGAACAATTTTTCCGGAGGATCAGACTTTCTCATGGAGCCCATGCTCATCAGCGATTTCGAATAGGCCCATGACGTTCGCCTGAGAATCAGCTTGGAGGCCCGACCTGACCTTCACCGGGAAGAACAAACTTCCTTTCCCAAGATCGGCGAACGATCCCCCGGGACCCCTCGCTCAGAAGTAGTCCTTGGGTTCTGCTAATCTTGGCTCCTACCCGGGGGCGGTCTCCGTCCCGGCATTTTTCCGTATCCTTGATTGGATGAAGGCACCCGCGATGAGAATCACATAGATGATTACGATGGCCGCCAACTGGCCCGGCGCGTGAATCAACTCAAACCATAAAATAAGTATACCGGCCACGAAGAGGCAGATCATGGCAACGAGCGTGAGAATCACGTGCGAATCCGTCTCCCTGCGTTTCTTGAAGTTCGCAAGCGCCATGAAGAACGAGACAATGATGAAGGTGACGCTCCCAAACTCCAGGATGAGCTGTAACCCACCACCGAGTAACAGCAGGAAAGCCAGCACGAACATTGTCCAGATTGCATTGCGCGGAATATGTCCTTTGATTCGTAAACGCAGTGCTTTGGGAAAATAGCCATCATCGGCGATCACCGCCATCAGGCGCGAAGCACCAAAGAGGGTGCCACTGATGGCACTGGAGGTTGCAAGCAAGGCGCCTGACAGGACCGCAAAATAGCCCAGCTTGCCCAGAACCCTTTCCGATCCCGCCGCGAGCGCATACTCCTTGCCCGCTATGATCTCTGCCTTGGGAATCGTCGCCAGCGCACCGATGGCGAGGACCACATAAAGGACCGTGGCGACTGTGATCGCGCCATAGATCGCCCGGGGGATGTTTCGTTCCGGCGCTTCGACCTCGTGGTAAGCATGAATCACAAGTTGGAATCCTTCATATGCCACGAAGGTCACTGCGGCGATCATCAGGATACCTGCCCACGAGCTTTCCGTTTCAATCAATGGAAGGGCTTGTCCGATATCGCCCTTCCAGCTGAGCAATGCCGAAATCAAAATCAGCAGGACGATCTTGGTGTAGACCATGACGTCCTCCAATTTTCCCATTCCTTTCACACTGATCAAATTGACCATGGCGAAAAACAGGATCACCAAACCTGCCACGAGGTGATGGATCCAGGGATGGTTGGCAATCGAAAATGAAGTGCAGAAATAGGACGAGAAGGTAAAGGCATACAGGGCGAGTGTGCTGATGTAGCCGAAAGCGACCAGCCAACCAATGGCCGCAGCGGCGAATCGGGAATTTGGAAAGGTCTTTTTGAAAAAGGAATAAGTGGCCCCCTCATCCTTATAGAGCAATGCCAGTTTCACGTAGGAATACGCCGCGCATAGGGCGAGCAGCCCGCCGATGAAGATAGCCACCGGCGCCGAGTTGCCAATCGCTTCAACCGATACGCCCAGGATTGCGAAGATCCCACCGCCGACCATGCCTCCCAAGGCAATAGCGATCAGCTCCGTCACCCCGAGTGGCCGCTTTTCTTCCCTGACGGGACTTTTGATCATGTTGGGTCTCTATAGGCACCCGAAGCGCCCAATACAGAGATAAATTTCAAGATCAGCCGCTTTTCACCGGCACTGCTACTTTACCAGCATATTCGATGTGTTGATCCCGGATACCCGGTGAATCCCTGGTAGCCCGGGCGGCTGCGTCACCGGCGAGTTTCGCCTCCTGCCAAAGCACAGTCTCCGGGAGCCAAGGCCGAAAAGCTATTGCCGGGAGTGAGGGGCGGTCGTCTTAGGAGGTGAGTTTTTGGTAGGCTTGGGTCAGTGCGTCTTCGTTTCCAACGTTGCCGGGGAAGATGATGTAGGCAAGCCCGGGGTGGAGGGTTTCGTTTCCGATGGTCCAGACGGGGACGCCGGGGAGGATTTGCCCGAGCACCTGGGCTTGTTTGACGCCGAGGGCCCCGGTGGCGATGTCGGAGGAGGTGATGCCGCCTTTTGCGATGAGGAAGGAGGGGCGGGCTTTGATGGAGCGGACGATGTCGACGAGGGTTTGGGAGACCGTCCTGGAAATGGCGGGGTTGTCCTGGCCGTCGAATCGTTTGCGGGAGGTGAAGAGGACGACGCTTTTTCCGGAGGTGAGAGCGGTCTCTACGGTGGAAGTCGTATTCCGGAGATTGAAGGTGGAGTTGATGATGTCGGGGACGCTGAGTTTGATGGCGGTGATGTCGGGGGAGTTTTTGAGGAGGTGGTTGAGTTGGGCGGTGGTTTTGGGGACGTGGGATCCAACGATGATAAGGCCGCCATTGGGATTGGGTTCGAGGTCCTGCATTTGCCAGGGATCGAGGGGTGGGCGGGAGACGATGCCGCCGAGGGATTGGACGAAGGAGGCGGCGGAGCGGATGATGAAGCGGCGGTCGCTTTGGTGGAGGGCGAGGGCGAGGGAATCGAGATCGCGGAGAGAGGTGGCGTTGATGATGCAGGTGGAGGAGGCGGGGAGGGCGGCGAGTTTTTCGGCAACTTTTCCGGTGCGGAGGTCTTCGAGGGAGATGCTTTGGACGTCGACCGGGCCGTCGGTTTTTTCGGCGATGTAATCGGGGAGGTGGGAGTGGGAGAAGGGAAAGGTGTGGTCGTTTGCGAAGGGGGTGAGGTGGGCGGGGGTGGCGGTGTCGCCTTCGACAAGGTAGTGGGTGTCGGCGACGGTGAGGCGGCCGTCGGCTTTGCAGAAGGGGATCAAGAGGGTGGGGGCATCGGGGATGCCGAGGGCATCGCGGAGGATGTTGGTCTCAAGTGGGAAGTGGCCGCGGAGGGTGGAGTCGGAGCGTGAGATGACGATGATGTCGTTGTCGAATTCCTTGAGAATGTTGCCGAGGGTTTGGTGGAGTTCGGTGGTTTGCCCGACGGTGAGGGCGCGGGAATTTGTGAGGAGGAAGAGGACGGGTGGGGCTTCGTCGATGGCGTCGCGGATGGAGTCGGCATCGAGTTGGGTGAGGACGGGGACGTCGAAGACGGCTTGGGTGCCGGTGGGGTCATCGTCGAGAACGACGATGGTGCGCTCCGATGATTCCAGCGCTTCCCGGATCGAGGGAAGAAGGTCGTCGGTTGGGATGGGAGGAAGGTTGGCGAGGAGATCTTGGCGGGTCATGGGAATCCGGGGAGTTTGGTGGTTGTGAAGGCGCGGCAGGGAGTGCCGTGGCCATTGCGGCCGTAAAGTTCGCAGTGACTCATGCGTCGAAGTTCATTCAATCCGGATGGGACAACGGAAGTGCTTGCCAAGGTGACTTTGGTGCCAAAAAAATCAGAAAAGGAGCGTTTCCCTAGTTGAGATCCCGGACCTTGTCATCGAAGCCGATGGCTTTGAAGGTTGGAGTGGCTCCGCCGAATGTGAGGTAGAGTTGTTTAATGTCGAGGGCTTCGAGTTCGGTCAGGGTGGCAGAGTTGATCCCTTCCTCGAGGCGGGGTTCGAAGAGGAATTCTTCGGTAAAATTATGGTGTCCGGGGCGGTAGGTTTGTGAGAAATATCCGCGGAGTTCCAAGGGGGTGGTGGTGAGTCCGGAGATGGTGGTCAAGTCCCATTTTTGCAGGGGAGCGGTGTAGCCGGCGGTGGGACCGGTGGGTGCCGGCGGCCAGTAGAAGTTGATTTCAACTTCTGTGCCCGACCGGGCTTCATGATTTCGGGTTTGCAAAGTTGAGCCGGGGGGGAGCGGTTGGTCGGTCACGCTGGGAACGAGAATGACCACCTGTGAAGTGGTTGTGGTGAACCCGGCGCGGTATTGCCAGGTCAATTGAGGGACGGTGAAAGAGGCATGGAATTCGGTGCGGAAGTCGCCGAGAATTCGAAGGGGTTGGGAAGAAAGGTCGTTGGCGGTAGGCATTTGGAAACGGAATTCGAGATCGGCATTTCCTCCTTTGAAATTGGGCTCGGTCCACGAATCAACGGCGAAGGTTCGTCCAAAGAAATCGCGGATGGCAAAGTCGGAATTGTCCCAGGCGGGGACGGCTCCGGCTTTTTCCCGAATGGTGCCCAGGGTGTGATGGTGCCATTCCGATTTGGTCAGGAAGCTGCTGGTGGTTCCTCTGGAATCAAGCATGCGGCTTGCAGTTTCGGCGTTGAGACGAAGTTTGAGATTGTGGTTGGAAAAAAGATCGGCGGCTTCGCCCTGGAAGACCTCAAAGGTGACCGGACGATTGACGAGTGCGGGAACTTTGGATCCGGAAGGGTCAATCTCGGGAATTCTTCGGACTTGTTTGATGATGAGGGATTCATCGGTGAGTTTTTTGAATTCGAACTCGAGGGTAAAGCGGTCGATTCCGGTGGCGGTTTGGTAGGCGCGGGCGACATCGAGTGCTTTTGAGTTCAAGGAGCTGTAGTCATCCTGCCAATCCATGATGGAGAATTGGCCCAAGGGAAGGAGGCTGGAGCGTTCCTGGAAGAAGTTGCTGCAGCTGGTGCCGGAGTTGCCCTTGTAGCAGTTTGTTTCGACGAGTTCGGGAATACTGCTGCCACTGGGATTGGTGACGGAGTTTGCGCCGAGTTGGGTGACGATTTCGCTGAAGAGGAAGACGTTGTTGCCCGATGGTTGGAAGCGGCCGGTGATCACTCCGTTGGCGGCTTCGGTTTCGTCGGGAAAGGAGTGGTGAACGAGGAGGGCCATGCCGACCTGAGCTTCCTCGACACCGCGGCGGAGTCGTTCGAGGTAGGCATTGAGATTGTAGAAACTGGCAAAGACTTTACGCATCGCACGGAAGACGCCGCGTTCCTTTTCTTTGGTGGGGTCGCAGTGTGAGGGGCCTTCGTCGTCATCATCGAGGTCATCCTGAAGACAGCCACTATAGCTGTCGTAAAGACCGGCACCGATGAACTGGTCTGAGTCCTCGACATTGGTGGAACTCCGGAAGCGAAGTTTCTTCAGGGGATCAAATCCGGCGGTTTGGAGGGCGGTGATGATGGCATTTTTTTGAGAGACGGAGAAGTCGGTGTCGTCTTTGATGAGGTCGCGGATCGCTTTGAGGTCGGCATCGAGCGCGGCGATGTTGGGTGGCCAGGTGTGAACGGCAAGTCGGGTGGAAATGGTATCGCGGAGGGTGGAGTCTTGGATTGATTGGGCCAGGTAGCTGTCCCAGAGGTCGAAGGTGAAAGCGATGGCGGGGGGAGAGGACGTCGGAATGGTTTGGCGGAGGAGGCTGAAATTGGCGGCCTTGCCTCCGATGTGACGGAGGTCGGAGAGATCGGCGGTAGCAACTTCCATGGTGAGAGCGCCAAGGTTCTCGTAAGGGGTCAGTTCAAGGGGCGGGGTGCTTTTGAGATCAAGAATGGTGTCGCGATATTCCGGGCTGACGTTGCTGGCGGCGAAGACATCGACATTGCACTCGCCGGAGAACTGCGAGGCACCGCGGAGGACGATTTCTTCTCCGACGAGGTCAAGTGCCGCATCGACCTCAGCTTGGTCCGAGAGGTAGACAAAAGGGATGCCGTAGGAACGGGTGAGAATGGCGACGTGCGAGTTCGGGGTGCCGGGAGAAGTGGAAATGATGCCGGCGAGGTAGGGAACCTCGGCGGGGACTCCGTCGGTGATGAGGATGTCGGTGGATAAGAGAGTGCCGGTGCGGAAGGCTTCTTCGATTTCGGCTCCGGGAACATAGACGAGCCGCCCGAGGGCCCAGCCGGAGGAGTAGCAGGCGTCGGAGTTTTGCCATCGGGCGATGGAGCCGAGAGCGATGTTGTTGCCCTGGAAGTAGTCGGAATTTTCGCGGGCATTTTCGGTTTGTTCGAAGGTGGGGAAGTAGAGACCGGACCAATCATCGGGTCGCTCGACGGCGGCCTCGACGATCTGGAAGAGATAGCGCAACATTTCCGGCGGGTAGGATTTTTGGCCGACGAATTCGAAGGCAAATTCCTTGTGGGCCGGTGCGAAGAGGAGGGCGCCGAGGACGATTTCCTGATTAGGCGGGTAAAGCGAGGCGGCGTTGAAATCCGCGGGGGAAATGCCGGAGAAAGGATCGAGTCTGTCGTTGGCGAAGTTGAAGTGGAATTGATACTGGTTGCTGTCCTGAAAGTAGACGGTGGGGGCATTGTCGAGGAGGATGGAAAACTTGATCCAGCGGATTTCGGTCTGGCCGAAACCGGTGAGGACGGGATCTGAGCGGAAGGAGTCATCGGGCAACGAGACGGTGTTTCGCCAGGTGGAGTGCGATGAAACCGGAACGAGGAGATTCCGCGCGAGGCGATAGAAACCGTGGGTTCTATCAAGGGCGTTGTTGTCGATATGCTGCCATGGAAGAGTCCGGGTTCCGGCGATGGGGAACCAGGATTGGGCATCGTGGCTGAATTGGAGGAGGAGGTTTGAGCCGGGACTCGAGGTGCCTTGAACCTCTAGTTTTTGACCGCCGGTTTCAGGGTCCTTTGAGATCTCCAGGGTGAGTGACTGGGCAAAAATCGTTCCTCCGTAGAAAGTGGAGAGGATTTGAAGGAAGAACTTCATCATAGGGAACAAGAAAGCCTCTTCCAAACGGTGAGTCAATGGTGATGCGTGTGCTTCGGGTGGCTTATGAATGCGTTTTCCGGTGAAAAGCAGAGCCGCGGATCGTTTGTGCGGACCCAAGCATCGCCAACGGTTTTTTCGAATCCCTCTTCGGTCAGGGAGCCGTTTTTGAGGTGAAGAAGAAGAGAGCTTTTATGAAATTGCACCTTGGACTTTTGGTTCCCATTGGAAGTTGGGAATGTGTCCTCCGATCTTTCCGGTCACTTTGAATTCGCGGCCGCATTGGCAGCAGGCGACGTGGTTGATGTTGGTCATTTGGATTTCGTCAACCTCATCCGGGATGACTTTGATGAACTTGTCTTTTTTGACGAGCTGGGCAGGGGAGAAGTCGGGGTTGCCGGAGTAGATGTGGCATTGGCATTTTCCTTCGCCGAGGGCTTCAATCATTTCGGCTGCGAGGATGATGGCGCGGCGGTTGCCGGCGAGGCGGCGGTCGCGGGGAGTGTGGTCGGCGGCGTCGCGGATCAGGCCGGCATCGGGGGCGAGAGCGGTGATGAGCTGGATGTCGTTGTGGTGGAGGACTTCGTTGGCGGCATCGCGGGAGCGGTCGGCATCCCGGGAAACAAGATCGGCAAAAAGCTTGCTGAGAGGGGATATTTTCCAAAGGCCGCGGACCCAGGCGTGCCAGCGACCGTTGTCGACTTCATCACGGAAGAGGAGACCGAGGTGGTCGCTATTGATGAAGAATTGATCGGCTTCGGAGACGTTCCGGTCCTTGACGAGTTGGGCGAGGGCCTTTCGCCCGCCGGTGACTTTGGGGATTTTCCAGGTGCTTTTGGCGGTGCGGAGGATCTCGACAAGGTCGCGATCGGTGATGGCCTGCCCGAGTTTGGAGAGCGGGCAGTATTGATTGATACGAATGGTGGATCCGTCGGTTAGCTCGATACGGGTTTTTTCTTCGGCGTAGGAGAATTCAAAGATCCCGTCGTAGAGAGTGGGGTCTTTGAGGGGAAGCTTCTCCATGGTTTGGAGGGGCGCGGGAGGGGAGGGGGGCCTTGGTTTGGGAGACTTTTTGGGGGGCTTGGAGAGTGTGGATTTTGGGAGCTTGTTTTTGAGGCGTTTCTTTTTGGGGAGACCCAGCCAGAGGAAGAGGATTCCGACACAGGTGAAGAAGGAGGCGATGACGAAGCCGGTGCGGGTGCGGGCTTTTTTGACGGGGGTATTGAGGCGGGCGCGGGGCGGATTTCCGGGTAGGACGAGGAGGGAGAGCCGGGTGCCGACCGGGGTTTTTTTCAGTTCTTCCGGGGGGATGCTGACTTCGACCACCTGCATATTGAGGGTGTCGGTCGAGGTGTTGGTGAAGACGCGGAGGGAGGGAGTGGGAGACGGGTTGATGCTGAGAACGCGGCCATCACGTTCGAGGCCCTGCTTTTGGAATTCATCTCCCCCGGGGGTGGATGACCAGCTGATGACGGCGATGATGA
>CALFSW010000448.1 GCA_937916505.1 uncultured Verrucomicrobiales bacterium
GAGTTCTTTTTTCACCAAAGACGCCCGGAACTACCTCGCCCTGAGGAAACGCTAGCCTGCGAGTGGCATGATCCGTCCCGGTCATGTCCATCCCCTCGCAGCTCTGCTGCGAAGTCACCTCTTAAACGGGTGCCATTCACGTAAGACTCTCACTTCGACCAAGTTTTCCAAACCGCATCGATCTTCGCAACAGCCGGAAGTTTCCCGTCCAGGATCAAAAAACCGTAGTCCAATTCGAGCGACTTCCCCTTCTTAATTTCTTTCTGGAAGAAGGCTCCAAAGCGTCCGTAGTCCCGGTAAGCAGAGTGCACCGTTCCTTTCGGGTTTGTCGCGGAATTCATGTGCACAACGCCATACTCTTTCCCGGCGAGAGTGTAATTCTCAGCCGCCCACGGGAGATCTTTCACCCCCTTCACCTTGGTCACTCCGTTCGGGAAAAGATACTTCGTCTTCTTCTTATCGACTTCATTCGCCGGGCGGTATTGCACTCCGGCATGCTCGGGGTCTCCCTTCAGAAAGACATCACCATCCACCGGGGTCAGCTTGGTGTGAAAATCGATCATCAAGCGTCCTCCGTGCTTTCCTTCCGTGACCGTAAAGGTCCGCTCCTCCTCCAAAAACGGCTTCTCGGCACCGTCCATCCAATGCGTCACCGAAGTAAAAATCGCAGCGCCATCCTTCACCTCCTTTTTAGAAAATTTCTGGTGCACGATGTCGCCGCCTTTCATGTGCCAGCGATCGTAGCTCTTCCCATTCGCCTGAGTCTTGCTCCATCCGATAAAGATCCCGCGATGGTGGGTGAACTGTCCGCCAGCACCCTTGGTAATCGGCTTCTTCCCCTCCGCATCAAAGACATGAAGGTAAGGCTTGTAGGTCTTATGATGCTTCTCCGGCGTTGAGGTATCGTGCTCATACATGTAGCGCACCAAAACCTTCCCGTCCGCCACCACATCAAGGTGCTTCCCCCCGGTGTCCTTGAATTCCAGAGCCCCAAACACAGGCATCACCATCAATCCTCCGGCCAACCCAGTCAGTCTTTTCATCATCGTCATGACGGATGATGGCCTCAAAATATTTCAAATGACAACCTAATCCTCCCGCCCCGGAAGCGGCGGAGGAACCACCCGACTCTTCCGGCCATTCAAAATCGCACCAATCCACGTGTAGCGAACCATGAGGTCATAAATCATCAGCAAAACCGCGGGCACCCCTCCGATCACCACAACCATTTTCACAATCAAGGGCACCTCCCAACCGCTGATTAAAATCTGCACCACAATCATCACCGGAAGATGAGCCAAATAGAGCCAATAGGAGGAATCCGAGAGATACCGCAACTTTGGACGCCCTTCATTAAGGAACCTCCTAAACAGCCTCATCATACCCACGATCGTCGTCCAGGCAAATCCACTTGCGGCCCAGGCACCCAATTGATGCCCCTCTTTAGCCCATTCCTTTCCAAACCACCAAAGCGGCAGCGAAACCAACAACCACCCCCACCAATACCTGCCCACCTGTTTTTCCCAAAACCCTCTCCCAAAGCACATCGACCCAAAAAAGAAGAAAACCGCATAGTAACCCACTTTCGCAGGCCACGGAAAAATCCCGGTCGACGTCCCCGGCCCAAACTGTCCCGGCATCGTTGTTTGAAACCACCATGTCAGCGGAATCAACCAAATCAAACACCCTGGCACCCCAATCAAAAATCCCGGCAGGCGCCACCCCAACTTCCCCGCCACCCACGCGGCCGGAACAAAAAGCACCAGCAACCACAGCAGATCATAGAGAAACCACAAATGGTGCAACACCGGCCAAAACACCCCCATCCAGTACCACCCAAAATCCCCACTCTTTTTTCGCTCCGCTCCGCCCTCAACCAAAACTTTCTCCAACCGCTCCCGCGCCTCCCGATTCTCCTCCGTCACTTCAATCTGAAAGGCCTCCCCCACCGCCTTCACCACCTCAAAATCCATCACCACCATTCCCATCACCGACTCACCCTTCGTGTTCGTCGCAGAAACATTGGCCCCCGCCTCCAGAAGAACCATCGCCGCCTCCTCGCGCCCGAAAAAACAAGCAGACATCAAAGCCGTCCCCCCGTCATTCCCGCGCCCGTCCAAATCCGCCCCCTCCCCGAGCAATAACTCCACCATCTCCCCGTCATCCGCAATGGCAGCCAAATGCAAAAGCGGCGAACCGTAATCATCCTTCGCATTCACATCATCTCCAGCCTCCAGCCCGGCTTTCACCCGCTCGCCATCACCCCTAAGCACCGCAAAAAAAATTCCACTCTCTTTACCCTCATCCACCATCCCGGCCCGCTCCGCCTTCACCTCCCCTCCCCATTTCCCCAGCGCCGCCATCATCGGAAACACCATGATCACCCCGACCACCAACGGCACCCCGATCCGTAAAATCCTCTGTTTCAACAATCCGCCCATCCCCCGCTTGCGCCACATCATGGTGGTAAAAAACCCACTCACAAAGAAGAAGAGCGGCATCCGGAATCCGTGAATCCAATCGATCAACGGGAGAATGACCCCGGGCGCCGATTTTACATCCTCGGCCAACCACACCCCGATTCCAGCAAAAGAGAGCAGCCCGTGCAGGACCAACCCCAGCAACATCGCGCTCCCACGCAGCCCGTCCAAAAAATGATACCTTTCGTTCGCCATCGATCGTTTTCAATCTGATCGATTCCACGACCGAAAAGCGAACTCTTCTTTTTGCTCCAAAACCCTGTTCGCTTTTCGCATCATGCATCGATCTCTCTGTAACCGTGCCACCCAGCGACCACCATCTCCTCCGGCAACACCTGCGCGACCCCTCGGGCAGCGCCCTCGCCACGCTGATTAATCGGCACCTCCCCCTCGTCCACTCCGTCGCACGACGCATCACTTCCAACGATGAAGCAGCCCGCGACATCTCCCAAACCGTCTTCCTCCGCCTCGTCAAAAAGGCCTCGAAAATCCCGCCTTCACTTCCTCTCACCGCCTGGTTCCACCGCGAAACCCACAGTGCCTCCGTCGACCACGTTCGCTCCGAGATCCGACGCCAAAAACGCGAACAAACCGCCGCCTCTCTCGATGCCATGAAAGCCTCCTCCGAGCCCTGGGACCAACTCGCGCCCGAAATTGATGGCGCCATTGACGAACTCTCCGAAAACGACCGAGCCCTCGTCCTCCTCCGCTTCTACCAAAACAAAACCCACCCTCAAATCGCGCAGGAACTCGGCATCAAGGAAGACGCCGCCCGCATGCGGACCAACCGCGCTCTCGATAAACTCCGGGCCATCCTCACCAAGCGCGGCATCACCACGACCACCGCCCTCCTCGCCTCCACCCTCCCCATCAATGCCCTCAGCCCCGCGCCGGCCTCACTGGCCGCCTCCATCACCACTTCGCTCACAAGTATTCCCGCTACCACCGGCGCCCTCACATTCGTCAAAACCCACCTTCTCACCTTTGGAGCCCTCGCTCTCGGAGCCACCGCCGTCACCACCCAGCAAATTCAAATCAACCATCTGGAAGAATCCCAAAAAGCCACCCCCGCTCAAACCCAAACCACCTCCACTTCCACCCGTATTTCCAACCCTCACCCCTCCCGTCCCCGCACCTTCAACGAACCCGACCTACTCGCCATCTTCGCCAATCCCGACCCCGCCGAGCGACTCCATCTCCTCCAACACTACTCCCTCCATCTCCCCACCGACCGCATCCCCGAAGCCCTTACCCTCCTTCGCCAAAAAACCCCCGATTGGGACAGCGAGTCCAAAATGCTCACCCATCTTCTCCTCACCCGATGGGCCAAAGCCGACCCCGAAGCCGCCTTCGCGTCACTTGACGACGCCAACTTCTCTCTCGAACGAGGCCACTCCATCAGCGTCCTCTCTGCCCTCGCTTCGCTCGATCCCCAACGTGCTGCCGGTTGGCTCACCTCTCCCTCCAACTCCCAAGCCTTCTACCCCCTCGTTGGCCACATCCTCTCCGGAACGATCACCAAAGAATGGGCGCGCCAGGACCCTCAAATCGCCCTCGATTGGGCCCACACCCTCGCCGACCAACAACAAGCCGGCGCCTACTCCGGTGTTCTTGGCACCATTGCCGCGACCGATCCCCAAAAGGCCGCGAACCTTGCCCTCACTCTCGAACCCGGCGAAGCGCGCGACCACATCCTCGGCGAGATTGCCCAATCCTGGGCCCGCCATTCTCCGGAAGACGCCCTCGCCTGGACCTGCAAACTCGACCCCGACCAAAAAAAACACGCCACCGCCGTCGCCCTCAAATCCTGGTCCGAAACCCACCCCTTCGAGGCCGCCCAATATCTCGACCAACAAGACACCTCCAACCATCTCGAACTCGTCGCTTCACAATGGTCTCGTCGCGACCCCGCCAAAGCCGTCGATTGGGTCGCCTCCAAGGCCCCATCTCCGGAACGCAATTCAGCCCTTGGCAAAACCCTCTGGAACTGGACCACTCAAAATCCCACCGCCGCCTCCGCCTGGGTGCAATCTCAACCCAATGGACCCGCCAAAGACCAGGCAATCGCAGGACTCGCCACCGCCGCTGTCGAATTCGACCCACACACTGCCCTTGAATGGGCTCAAAAAATCTCCAATCCATCCTTCCGCGATGAGCTCATTCGTCGCACCTTCACAACTTGGACTTACCGTGACCCCGAAACCGCCCACAAATGGGGCAAGGAAAACAACGTGAAATCCAACGACTAACTCCCCCCAATCACCCCATAAGAGCAAACCACTCTCTCTATCGTCCCATGAAAAAAAATCTCCGCTTCCACCTCGTTTGGGCCCTCATTGCCGTGACCGCTTTTGTCATTGGCGCCCAACTCACCTCATCCGACGAATCAAAAAACACCAGCTCGTCCAAAACCCCATCCACCCAACTCTCGACCCGCTCCAACACGAACCCGAGCACCTCATCAGAAGAAGGGAAAGCGCGCATCAAGTCCTCCCGCCGGTCCGTCGACTCTTCCAACCGACCCACCATCCTCAACGACGCAGACATCGCCGAACTCGGCCAGGAATTCCGCACCGCCAAAGGCCCCATCGCCCGCCGCCTCGCCTTCTCCGAAATGCTCAAGAACCTCACTCCGGAGAATGCCAGACTCATGCGCGAAAACATCGCCCACCTTCCCCAGGACTCGGCCGAATTTCGCGAGTTCCACTACGCCTGGGGCTCCCTCGCCGGCCAGGAAGCCGTCCTCCACGGTGCCGACACCCCAAAACGCGACATGGCCGCCACCCTCGCCGGTTGGGCCGCCACCGAC
The DNA here is from genome assembly GCA_937916505.1 of uncultured Verrucomicrobiales bacterium. Classification (GTDB taxonomy): domain Bacteria; phylum Verrucomicrobiota; class Verrucomicrobiia; order Verrucomicrobiales; family Akkermansiaceae; genus SW10. Next base: position 5,290 of record CALFSW010000448.1, read on the forward strand.
CCGGCCTCCGCCATCGCCTACTTTGATTCACTCTCGCCTGAGGCACAAAGCAGCGGAACCCACATGAAATGGGGAGCCGCCTTTGGCCTTGCCGATGCCGACCCCCAACTCGCCGCCGAATTTGCAATCGAACGATTTGAAAACGGTGACAAGGAAGCCCCAAAAATGATCCAAATCGCCACCTCCGCCGCCCTCCGTTCCGGCGATAGTGAAGAAATCACCTCCTTCCTCACCGCAGTCCCCGAAGGTGAACTCTCAATCCAGGCCCACCAACATGCCGCCCGCGAGCTCGCCAAAACAGACCCCGCCGAAACCGTCGAATGGGCTGTCGATCTCCCTGATGGCGATGGCAAAAACCACGCCATCGGAACCTCCTTCCACATGTGGGCCGGACGCAGCCCCGAGGAAGCTGCCGCCGCCATTTCCTCGGTCCCCGCCGACCAGCGCGACGCCGCCACTTACGGATACGCCACCCGCGTCGTGCACGACAACCCCGCTGTCGGAGTCGAGTGGGCCTCCAATATTTCCGATCAGGAAGCACGAGGCCGCGCCCTTGTCGACACCGGCCGCGTCTTCTACCGCAAGGACCAGCAAGCCGCCACCGAATGGCTCTCCAACTCCGGACTCACCCCCGGGCAGCAACAACAAATCACCGGCGGAAAATAGCCACCTCCCACCATAATATCCTCCCCCACCATGAAACAGCTCTTCTTAGGTCTCCTCCTCGCCGCCTTTTCCATCACCGGAATTTGGCTTCTCCCCGCGCTCGAAAAAACCGCGAGTGCCCCGGGCACCTCCACCCCGCCTCCCCCCGCAAAAGTCGGACACCCCCAGTTCCTTAGCCCCCACTTCAACCCCATCGCCCTCCATCACGACCATCTCTTCGTCGTTAACACCCCCTCCGACACCGTCGACGTCATCGACACAAAAAGCGGTCGCTTTTTAAAACGCATTCCCGTCGGCATCGACCCCGTCAGCATCGCCATCCGACCCGATGGCCGCGAAGCCTGGATCAGCAACCACATCTCTGACTCCGTCAGCGTCATCGACACCGATCCCGCCAGCCCCTCCCACCTCCACGTCATTGCCACCATTCAGGACATTGACCTTGAGAAACGCGCCACTCGCTTCGACGAACCCGTTGGCATCGCCTTCGCCAACAATGAAAAAGCTTACGTCGCCCTCTCATCCGAAAACAAAATCGCCGTCATCGACGTCGCCTCCCGACAGGTCACCAAACACCTCACCATCCCCGCCCAGGACCCCCGCGCCATCACCGTCCGCAACGGAAAACTTTACGTCATCCCCTTCGAGTCCAACAACAAAACCCAGCTCTCCGGCGGCTACAAAATCGATGGCGACCTCGTCACCTTCGACGCCCATCAACACTCCATCGCCCACAACAACGTCCTCTCCCTTGGACACGTTCTCGACATCATCAAACACCCCGACGTCCCCGATAAAGATCTCTTCGTCTTCGACACCGGGACCGACCGCCTCGTCGAAACGGTCGACACCCTTGGCACCCTTCTCTACGGCCTCGCCGTAGATTCCAAAGGCTCGGTCTTCATCGCCCAGACCGATGCCCGCAATGACGTCAACGGCCGAGCGGGCACAAAAAAACATGGCCTCGCCGAACTTCAAAACCGCGCCTTCCTCAATCAAATCACCCGGGTCGATTTCCAAAAGAACGCCGCAAAAAAACCAAGCTTCATCGACCTTGAACCCCTCCCTTCCGCGCAAATCATACCAGCGCAAGGATTCGCCACTCCATTCGCGGTCGAAGTCAGCCCCGACGACAAAACTCTCATCGCGACCGCCGCCGGCTCCGACAAGCTCTTTACTGTCGACACCGCCACCGGAAAACTCCTCGGCCACATCCATGTCGGGGCCGTCCCCCGGGGGATTGCGCTGCAATCAAAAGTCGATGGCACTCCCGCCCAAGCCTGGGTCCTCAATGCCGTTGCCAATTCCGTTTCTCTCGTGGATCTCTCCGACCCCGCGCGGCCCGTCCTGAAATCCACCATTCCGCTCGACGACCCCACCCCGCCCCCCTTCAAGCGCGGCCGCAGAATCTTCAACACCGCAAGCGCCTCCTCCACCGGAACCTTTGCCTGCGCAAGTTGCCACCCCGATGGCCACACCGATCAACTCCTCTGGGTCCTCAAAACCCCCATCGTCTCCGGCGGAAACCAAATCCAGCCCCGTTCCACCATGCCGGTTCGCGGACTCCTCGACACCGCCCCCTTTCACTGGGATGGCATTCCCGGTGATCCATATGGCGGAAATAACAGCGCCAACGTCGGAGGTCACAGTCCGCCAAATATCGACGGGACCAACCCGGAAAACGCCATCCGCCAGGTTGTCGATGATGCCCTGAAATCGACCATGTCTCTCGTGGGCAGTTCCCTTGAAGGTGGCAACCTGATTGACAGAAACGATCGTTATTACATGTCCCGTTTCCTCCAGAGCGTTCCCTACCCGCCCGCTCAAAAACGCGCCTACACCAACGTCCTCTCAAAACGCGCCAAAGACGGCTTCGATCTCTTCCACCTCAAGGGCAACCACGAAGGAAAACCCCAACCCAACGTCTGCGGCGACTGCCATCGCATGCCCTTCCTCGTCAGTACCAATACCCCCGGCTCCGGCATGGACGCCCCCACTTGGCGCGGGGCTTATGACCGCTTCCTCATCCTCCCGCAAGGCCGCCTCAATATCATCGCCTTCGATTTCTACCGCAGCCTTGCTGAAAAAGGGATCCCCGAAAAAGACCTCTGGCGGCTTTCCTGGCGGAGCAAACCACGCTTCGACCCTGTTTGGGACATGGTCCTCGAAGGCAGCACCGGATACTCCGGCTCCTTCGCCCGACAACTGACGCTGAATGCAAAAACCGTCAACGCTCCCCTCACCCGCGACCTCCTTCCCGCCCTCGAAGCCTCCGCCAAAGAAGGTGCGATCGTCCTGCAAGTCGACGCTCTCTTCCCCGACCAAAAGGCCCCCCTTTCCCTCACCCTCCAATTCCAGCAGGACCGCTACTTCCAAATCGATGGCGACCGTCAAAGCTTCACCCGCGACGACCTCCTCAAGCTCGCTGACAATGGAAGCTTTCTCGGCACCTTTACCGCCCGGCACCTTGCCCAATCTGGTTTCATCTTCCCGCAACCCGCCCTCTGGACCCTCAGCCCCATCCATCAACAAAGTGGACGCCAACACTTCCCCATTCTCACCGAGGCCAATAAAACCATGACCCTCAATGCCCGCCACCTTACCGATGAAACCCACATCATTGTGAACGGTCGCCGGGTCCCCGGCACCATCACGCGAAGCGAAGCCGAAACCATCTCCATCGAACTCGAAAACCTCCCACCCCCCGGCCTCCACTTCCTCCAGGTTCAGAATGCCCGGGGCCTCTTCAGCAACGACTTCATCTTCCACGTCGCAGACAAATCCGAAGACATCGCCGCCCTGATCCGCAAGCATTCCGCCGATTAAAAAGACCTCGCCCCCGGCTCGGCGCCTTTCGCAATTCAGTTTCCGTCTTCCCATTTTACCATTCCAACTCCACCCCCTTCCCTCCCCACCGCACGATGAAGCAAAACCTTATCAACCACCTCATCTGGGCCGTCATCGCCATTACCGCCTTCGCCCTTGGCTCGAAGTTCTCTTCCGGCGGCAGCGTAAATGACGACTCAAACGGAACCCGTTCGCCAGCCCATCTTGCCAGTCGGCAGTCGTCTTCACCCGAAGACACCTCCGTCGCTGGTAACGCCCGCCGGAAGTCCTCCGGCCGATCCTCTTCCGACTCCTCACAACCCACCTCCCTGAGCGACGAGGACATCGCCGAACTTGGTCGGGAACTTCGCGCCGCCAAAGGCCCCATCGCCCGGCATCTCCTCTTTACCGAGATCCTCAAAAATCTCACCCCCGAAAATGCCCGCCTCATGCGCGAGCAAATCGCCCATCTTCCTCCCTCCTCTTCGGAATACCGCGATTTTCACTACGCCTGGGGAGGACTTGCCGGAAAGGAAGTCGTCGAATTTGGCATCACCACCCCCGGCGATGACATGGGCCCCGCCATTGCAGGATGGGCCAGTGCCAATCCAAACGACGCCATCGCCTGGCTCGAAAACCTCGACATGAAAAACAACCCCGCCTACGGCGAGCTTCTCGACATCCCCCAACTCACCGTCGAAGGACTCACGACCCACTTCTCGCGGGCCCTCGTCAATGGACTCGCTGCCACCGACCCCGACATCGCCACCGACTTCGTCCTTAATCGATTCGAAAATGGAGACAAATCATCCCACCACATGATGCACCTCATCGCCGGCGCCCACTTCCGGTCCGGCGACCCCACCCAGGCCACCAACTGGATCGAATCCATCCCGGAAAGCGATCTCAAAAACACCACGATGCACCGCGTCGCCGGCGAAATCGCCAACACCAAGCCCCGGCAGGCCCTCGACTGGCTTCAAAACACTCCCCAAAACGAAAGCCGCTCCCACGGCATCGGCGCCACCCTTCATACCTGGGCCGGAAAGAGCCCCGAAAAAGCCGCCGACTACATCGCCACCATGCCCCCCTCCGAAGACCGCGACGCCGCCACTTACGGCTACGCCACCCGCGTCGTCCACGACGACCCCGCCGTCGGAGTCGAATGGGCCTCCAATATCTCCAACCCCGAATCCCGTAACAGAGCCCTCATTGATACCGGCCGCACCTATTACAAAAAAGATCGCGAAGGAGCCACCGCCTGGCTTTCCACCAGCGGCCTCACCCCCGGACAACAAAAGAAAATCACCGGAGGTAAATAGAGAATGCCCTCCCCGTGATCCGCGGAAAAGGAGAGTCACAGCATAACGTAGGTTATGCCTATAAGTTAAAAGTCCGTCTCTGTTGGCCCAGAAGGCGGGAGTTCTTCCTTCAACAAGAGGGAATGACTCTGGCATCTGTAAAATGAAGCCAAATATTGACATGACCCCGGCGAATCAGCAGTCTGATTGGTAAACATGGACAATTAACCCGTCCCCACTGTCTCTCCTCCAACATCATGAAACTAAAGCTCCCTCTTCGCCTCCTGCCCTTTCCGCTCTTTCCCCTGGCTGCGCTCACTTTCCTCGCCCTTCCGGGCTCGGCCGAGCCCGTTCCACTGAACACCGGTGTCGCCGCGCAGAGTTCCCAGTTGGGAGGGTTTGCAGCCGGCAACGCGCTCGACGATGCCGTCAATTTCACCCACACCCTCAGCAGCGACGCCAACCCGACCTGGCAAGTCCTGCTGCCCGAAACCTATCGCTTCGGAATCTTGGAAATCTTCAATCGCGCGTCGTCCAATGGAACCATTGATTGCTGCCCGAGCCGCTTCCGCGACATCACCGTCGAGATCGTGCAATTTGACGGCGAAGTCACCAGCGATTTCACCGGCGGCACGGTCGTCTATACCTCCGAGCTATTGAATCCTGAGAATGTTCTCGGCGGCGGTGTCGGCTCCGGCGGCCCCGTCAGCTTGATCGCCGACGCCGCAGGAGCGGCTGGCAATATGGTGCGGGTGCGACGCACTCCTGATCCCGACCTCTCCGGATCAAGCGGTGCCGGCAACCAAGACGAGGCGGCGGTGCTTTCGATCGATTTGATCACCGCAGAGGGTTTCCTCGGTGGCGGGACACCGCTCGCGATCACGGAGATGGTCTATGACACAGCCAACAAGATGATCACCCTCACTTGGTCATCCAAGAATAACCACACCTACGGGATCTTCTACGGATACGACCTGATCACCTTCGATTCCGATATCAACGACAGCATCCCGTCGATGGGCGAGACGACGAGCCTGGCCTTTGAGAATCCCGAACCCGATACACCGAAACTATTCTTCCGCGTGATCGAGGTAGCGCCGGGGGGATAAAGGGCGGAGGTTTTTTATTTCCGCACCAGTCCGGTGGGCAGGGAACAACCTTTGGGATTGGCGGCGTGCTAGCGTCCGCCAAGCTGATCCGCCTTGAAGTGTTGAGGTTTGTCGGCCACATTCGTAGGAAATCGTCGGAATTCGGCAGCCCTAAAACCCCCGAAGAACCAAAAAGACTCCTGGCCTCAGAGATGATTGGTCGCAGGCGTTGAACGATCGGATCGCGCACCCCGAGCCTACACGATCAATTTCGAACCTTTTGCAATCAATCTGCGACCAGAGTTTCCGCACGACCAGGCTGGGCCTGACCGCGAAAGATGGGCACTGAATTCTTCGCGCTCACGGATCGCGCTTCCCTAAGATTCCTGACTTGTTGGCTAAAGTCGGCAGCCAGAGCCTAGCGACGGCGGTGCAGGCCGAAGGCGAGCAGGCCGAACATTCCCAGAATCGCAGAACTCGGCTCGGGGATCGCCGAGCCCTCGGCAGTCACCAAATCCATCGAAAGCACCGCACCCTCATCGGCATTTCCCAATCCGCCTGATCCCGAGAGATCGGTGTCAACGGTGCGGATGATGCGGATCATGTTGCCAACCGCGCCACCCGGACTGGCGGCCAAACTAACTGGTCCGTCCGTATTTGTCCCGCCACCGATCGCGTTTTCGGGATTGAGGAGCGCAGAGCTGAAGGAAATCGAGCCACCTGTAAAATCGGTGGTCGCATCGCCGGAAAAATTGAGGACCTGAATGGTAATATCCCGGAAGCGGCTCGGGCAGCAATCGAGGGCACCGTCGGACGACGCACGGTTGAAAGCTTCAATCGCAGTGAAGGAATAGGAATCCGGGAGCAATACCTGCCAGGTCGGGTTGGCGTCGCTACTTTGGGTGTGGGTAAAATTGATGAGCGCGTCGAGGGCATTGCCCGCTCCAAATCCGCCGAGTTGGGTGCTCTGCGCAGCCGTGCTACCGGTCGAAAGATTGATGACGGCTGCATCGGAGGAAGATTGCAGGGAAAGCAAAGCTGCCGCAGAGGCCAGAAGAAGGGTGGAGGATGTTTTCATGGACATAAAAAATTGCTTGACTGACAACATTGCTAAAAAAAATCGACCGCGCTGTCAAGATCTTCATCTAAAAACCTTTCACAGGGCGTTCAAAATATAAAAAGTACAACAGGATGTGCTTTAAAAGCCCTACCTACAGGCTTCGAAGCACAGGAACTCCCTTGACTTGAAAAACAGACCGCCAACCCCACCGAAAGTCCCTTCCACCGCACAAGCCAAGAAGTAGCAACCACCCGCGAAAGAAGCAGGCCGGGAGTTTCGTTTAAATGCAGACTTCCACCTTCTTCGCATGAAAAAATCATATCTCGTCCACGTTTTCTGGGCATTCGTGGCCATTGCCGCCTTCGCAGTTGGCTCCAAGTCCTCGGATTCTTCCGGCTCCTCCGACGATACCGCAAACCGCGACGGGAAGGCTTCCTCCCCCGGTCTTTCCTCCCGTTCGCCGGGCAGCCGCGCCGAAAGCGCCTCCGGCAACTCCCGCTCCCGATCAAAAACCTCCCGCAACGGAGGAAGCAACAACGACACTCCCGTTGTCCTTTCAGAAGCCGGGGTCCGTCAGCTCGGCCTCGATCTCAAGTCAGCCAAAGGCCCCCTCGAACGCCGCGAGGTTTTCTCACAAATCCTCAAGAACCTCACCGTCGAAAATGCCAAACTCATGCGTGAGCAAATCCTCCATCTGGAAACCGACAGTTCCGAGTTCCGTGAATTCCACTACGCCTGGGGAGCCATCGCCGGCGAAGAAGCCGTCCTCCACGGTGGCGAAACCCGCGAACGCGACATGGCCTCGACACTCGCCGGTTGGGCCGCCAAATCCCCCGAAGCCGCCCTCGCCTATTTCAACAGCCTCGAAAAAGGTCAGCAAAACGGATCCGACCTGAAATGGGGGGCCGTATACGGACTCGTCGATGCCGACCCCAACCTCGCCGTCCGTTTCGCCATGGATCGAAAAGAAGGCGGTGATAAGGAAGCCACCCGCCTCATGGATGTCGTCACCCGCCAGATCCTCCGCTCCGGCGACCCTGCCGAAGCTGCTAACTGGGCCTCCACCATTCCCGCTGGAGAAATGCAAGATGCCGCCATCTCCCGCGTCGCCCGCGAATACGCCGACGAAGACCCCGTCGCGACCCTCAACTGGGCCAACACCCTCCCCGATGGCAACGGCAAAAATCGTGCCGTCCGCGAATCCTTTTCCGAATGGGCCCAAAAAAGCCCTGAAGCCGCCGCCACCCGGCTCGGCTCCATGAACGACTCCCCCGAGCGTGACTCCGCCGCCTACGGTTACGCCACCCGCGTCGCCTGGGAAAACCCCGAGGCCGGTATCGAATGGGCCAACACCATCTCCGACGAAGGAACCCGTGCCAATGCCCTCATGGAAACCGGCCGCGCCTACTTCCGCAAAGACCCCGAAGCCGCCAAACAATGGCTCTCCAACAGCGGCCTTAACGCAGAGCAGCAGAAACGCGTCACCTCCCGCGGTCGCCGGGGTTAAAGTTCAAAACCTCCTTAAAATCATGTCCGATCCCAATCCCTACGCCGCTCCCGAAGCCGCCGCCATTCCAACCACCGATGAGATCTCCAGACAAATGCAAGGCCTCCAGTGGCCGCTAAACCTCTCCTTTAAAATCCTCGCCCTCGCCAGCCAGGCCACCGTCACCGATGCCCGCGGACGTGTCGTCTGCTTCACCAGACAAAAGCTCTTCAAATTCCGCGAACACGTCGAAATTTTCACCGACAATACCAAGGCCACTCTCCTTGCTGAGATCAAAACCCAAAAAGTCATCGATTGGTCCGCTCGCTACCATTTCACCGATGCTCACGGCACCGACCTCGGCTCCGTCGGCCGACGTGGTTGGCGCAGCATTTTCCGGGCCCACTACGAAGTCTTCAACCCCGGCGACGACAAGGTCGATTACTCCATCCGCGAAGAAAACCCGGCCTCCAAATTCTTCGATGGCCTCCTCGGCGGCATCCCCGTCATCGGCATGGCCACCGGTTACCTCTTTCATCCCCGCTACGCCGCCACCAAAACCGCCGGCAACATCGCCATGCGGATGACCAAAAGAGCGGCCTTCTTCGAAGGGAAATTCGAGATCGAAAAACTCGACCAATCCCTCACCCCGCAGCAGGAACTCAACCTCGTCCTCTCCTACATGATGATGATCCTCCTCGAACGCAAACGCGGTTAGATCGTTTCCAAACTTCAACTTTCAAAAAGCCGCGCCTCCCAGCGCGGCTTTTTTCATCCCCTCCGGACGAGCTATTCGCTCTCATTCCCAACCGATTCAACCTTCCCTTTTCCCCAATTCCCCCTTATCTCCCGCCCGGAACCGGGCTTCAAAACCCTTCGCATCTTCTTCCCTTCGCGGTTAACATCCCGCCACCCACCCACCATGTCAGTCGAACTCACCCGTAATTTCTCCATCATCGCCCACATCGATCATGGCAAAACGACCCTGTCCGATCGCCTCATGGAGACCTGCCAAACCATCACCCAACGCGAGTCACAGGCCCAGCACCTCGACTCCATGGACCTCGAACGCGAAAAAGGGATCACCATCAAATCCCACCCCGTCACCCTTTCTTTCAAATCCAAGGACGGCAAGACCTACAAACTCAACCTCCTCGACACTCCCGGACACGTCGATTTCTCCTATGAGGTCTCGCGCTCCCTCGCCGCGTGCGAAGGCGCCATCCTCATCATCGATGCCGCCCAGGGAGTCGAAGCCCAGACCATGGCCAACGTCAACCTCGCCATGGAGCAGGACCTCGCCATCGTCCCCGTCCTCAACAAAATCGATCTCCCCGCCGCCGATATCCCCCGCTGCCGCAAGCAGCTCGAAGACATCCTCGCCATCCCCGGTGAACACGCCATCCCCGCCTCCGCCAAGCAAGGCATCGGCATCCAGGAGATCCTCGAAGCCGTCGTCGAACTCGTCCCTCCCCCGGTCGAAAACCCCGACGGCCTCCTCCGCGCCTCCGTCTTCGACTCCCTTTACGACCAATTCCGCGGCGTCGTCTCCTACGTCCGCATCGTCTCCGGCGAAGTGAAAAAAGGCGACAAGATCAAGCTCTTCCACACCCCCACCAACTACGAGGTCAAAGAAACCGGCATCTTCACTCCCAAGATGCAAAAGACCGCCGGTCTCTCCACCGGCGACGTCGGCTACATCATCGCCAACGTCAAATCCTCCGCCGAAGTTAAAATCGGCGACACCATCACCCACAAGGACAAGCCCTGCGCCGAGCCCCTCCCCGGATTCAAGGAAATCCGCCCCATGGTCTTCTCCGGCATCTACCCCATCGACACCTCCGACTACGAGGCCCTCAAGGTCGCGATGGGAAAACTCCAGATCAACGACGCCGCCTTCACCTTCCAGACCGAATCCTCCACCGCCCTCGGCTTCGGCTTCCGCTGTGGCTTCCTCGGTCTCCTCCACATGGAGATCATCCAGGAACGACTCCGCCGCGAGTTCGACATGGACGTCATCTCCACCTACCCCAGCGTGATCTACGAGGTCACCAAAACCGATGGCGAGGAACTCATCATCGACAACCCCACCTATCTCCCCGAACAGCAGATCATCGAAGAAATCCGCGAGCCCATCGTCCGCATCTTCATCATGCTCCCCGGCGAATACATCGGCGACGCCATGAAGCTCATCATGGAGAAGCGCGGCGACCTCGAAAACACCGAGACCATCGACGAATTCCGCGTCCTCCTCACCGCCACCGTTCCCCTCGCTGATATTTTGGTCGACTTCAACGACCGCCTCAAATCCATGACCAAAGGCTACGGCTCCATGGACTACGAGCACGCCGGCTACCGCGCCGCCAACATGGTCAAAATGGACATGCTCATCGCCGGCGAACCCGTCGAAGCCTTCTCCACCATCGTCCACCGCGACAAAGCCATCGGCCGGGGCCGCGAACTTGCCGCCAAGCTCAAGGAAGTCATCCCCACCCAGATGTTCGTCGTCGCCATCCAGGCCGCGATTGGAGGCAACATCATCGCGAGGGAAACCATCTCCGCGATGCGCAAAAACGTCACCGCCAAATGCTACGGCGGCGACATCTCCCGAAAGCGCAAACTCCTCGAGAAGCAGAAAAAGGGGAAGGCCAAAATGAAAGCCTTCGGCAAGGTCAACATTCCCCAGGACGCCTTCATCAAGGTCCTCAAGTCGGGGGATTAATCAATCAGATGAAACTTCATCCTCGCTTCAGAAGCCTCTGTCAACTGATCGACAAGCATCGCGAGGAGGTCATCACGGAATGGTCAGGTGAGAGCTGGCTTGCATATTTTCTTGCACATTTGCAATATCGTGCCGTCTTAACTTCGAAGAAATGACCATCACCGGAGAAGCAATTCAAGGCCTGCAATCGCGCTACGGCTTCACCCAGCCTGAAATCGGCCTCATTAGCGGCTATGCCCCGCGCTCCATTGCCAACTGGCTCAAAGGAACGCGACCCACCCCGGCAGCTCGCCAAAAATTCGTCGAACTTCGCCGCCTCTTCACCGCCCTTGAAGGACTCGTCGAAAACCCGGGCGAGGTCAAAAGCTGGCTCAACGAGCCCAATTCAGCCTTTGAAGGATCCACCCCCCGCCAAGTCATCGAGCGAGGCGAGAGCGACCGCCTCTGGCACATGATCTACTTCATCGAATCCGGTCAGGCAGGGTAGGTTTCCACAACTTAGGATTGAGGCCCAAGGCCGCGATCGGAGGCAACCTCATCGTGCGAGAAACCATCATTCGTCGCTTCCAACGGGGGCAGCAACTCTTCCCCAAGTATCGCGCTCTTGCCGACAAATAGCATTCTTATCGCAATTCAGATGGAACATTCCACCTCACAGACGAAAGCACTCACTGACCGCCCCCTCAAGGAGGTCATCGAAGAAGCTGCCCGCGAAGCCGCCGAAAAAGTCCGCGACCGCAACAAGCGCATGGGCTGGCCCTTGGTCGTTTCCGAAACGAAACCAACTTCCACCGTCGCAAGCCCTCACTATAAAACGTCACTGCAAAATGCTGGGGCGGCGGCATCTCCCGAAAGCGCAAGCTCCTCGAAAAGCAGCAAAAGGTAAGGCCAAAATGAAAGCCTTCGGCAAAGTCAAGATTCCTCAAGACGCCTTCATCAGGAAGATCAACTCCAGAGAGCTTGCACTTTAGTCCGAGGCGCTTCCCCACCTGCGTGGCAGAGGAGCCATGACAAAGGGACCGTGTGCTTCTTTGTCAGAAGCTCATCGCGCTCGGACTCTTTGCCACAACACCAGGCCTACCCCTACTGCGGTCGTGATTTCTCGAGCTCGTTCAACCAAGTCTGCAAGTTCCCTTCCAAAATATCATACTCTTCCCGCTCCTCTGACCCGTTCTCAGGCACCTCGCTCTCAGGGATCCCTTGGAGGTTTCCAATCTCCTGGAGATTGCTTTGCAACCATTCGGCTAAACTCTCATCTCCCGGCTCCATCCTCAACTACTTCAATTGCGGGGGGAGGAGATTCTCTTCTTCCATAAAGTTCTCCAGAATGATCGGTGGTAACTCCACGAGATAACTCTCGAGCCATATCCCAAGCGCCTGCTCCTCATTCTGAAACTCCACAAGGACCAGTGGCTCGTTCTGTTCCCACTCGATCATCAGCGGTTCACAGACTCCCTGCAGATTCCCCCATAGGTCCAAATTGTCGACCAGCAACTGCGCTAAATCGTAATCACCCCAGCCCAAGCGGGCCTCTTCAAACTCCGTCGGCAATTCCAACTCAGGCAGGATCGGAGCCGCCTCATTAAAAAAGTCCTTCAGCCAAAAACCGAGAATCTCTTCCACCTCTTGAACCTGCTCCTGAATGCTCTCATCCATTTCCTCGACCTGATTCGGAGTGAGTCCTTGCAGCGTCCCAAATTGCTCGAAATTTGACTGTAACCATTGGGCAAATTGCTCGTCACCCATCTGCAAACGCAGTTGCTCGAATTGCGGGGGCAACGGAACCTGAGGATCGAAAGTCTCGAAGAGATAAAACTGTCCCGGCAGCTCAATCGCTCCAAGATCGACAAACTGATAGCGGCCCCCGGTGATCTCGTCACAAGCTCCGGCAAAGACCCAACACTTCAGATCCGGACTCGACCAAGCCACAATCTGCTGCCCCTCGTCAGCACCAAAAGTGACCGTGCAGACTTCACCGGGCGGGCGAAGCAATTTAAGATCATCGAGGACCAAAGGCTCCTGGCCGGCCGAATTCCCGACAGAAGCAAGAGCGCTGAGAGAAGAGAGAAGACCGGCACGGCAAGCCATACCGATTTTGAAGCGAGACATTGTTTTCATACCTCCCCCATCGCGCCGCCTGCCGCTCAATGTCAAAAAAGTGTTTTTAACGATGGAGAATTTAGCCAGGCGAACCCGGCATATTTCCCTCTCCATTGATTCCAGAACTGATTACCCTTTATCGATGGAAGGCGGGCTCTTTCCAGCAGAGCCGCCGCGAGGGGATCGTGGAGATGATCAAGACGAAATTTTTGAGCGAGAATTTTCTGAAGACCCTCGCGGGTCGCTCTGACTAAAATCAATCGGCACCTCCTCTCCGCCATGTCGAATCAGAAGCTCGCCTCCCTCGTGCCGTGAGGGAAGAGCGATGATGAGAGTGCCGAACATTTCCCCCAGCTTCTCGGTATCACGATGGGGAAGAAAGAATCCGCCCTCACCATGGAGGAGAAGTTTGTATGGTTCCGCCTTCACTTGACCTTCGACGCCCAGATCTTTGGAAACATCTTGAACGATCCGCTTTGTCGTTTTGCTCCATTTCGGCTCGATCCAACGCAATTCCGAGGCATCCATCTGCCAACATTTTCTCACTGAATCATCACGGATTGTCTCCTCACCTTTGCCATAGGGTGCCACCTCGGCCATGGAGGAAATCTCCCGTGCCTGGGCCCGCGAGAGTGGTAGCGCCAGCTCATCACCATCGGGAAAAATAATCCCGGGGTGCGAGGACCTGCGGCTCCCACAGGCCTGAAAGTCCCCGGCTCCCTGAATATTGAGAACTGACTGAAGAAGTGCTTCTAAAACATCGGACACGGACCCAGAAGAACAAAACCGCCTCTCAAGCTCCAGAGATACCGTCCCATATTTCTCATATTTCTTCCGACTCCATTGAAAGGAAATGAGGGAATTTCAGCTCCCGGAATTGCGTCAACAAATTTCAGAATCGTCCTCCTCAATTCGCGCAACACCTCTTAAATTTCTTTCCGCTTCCGCAGGGGCAGGGATCGTTGCGACCGATCTTAGGCGACTCACGGGTCACTTGTTCGGTTGGCGGCAGGTCGTAGGGGGAGAAGGTCCCGGCGGTCGGCGACACCTCGGACAGGGGTGGATTGCCTTGTTGCTCGTTGCGGGCAGCGGTGAGAAAATCGACCGCGTTGAAGCAGGAAACCTCCGCCTGGGCTTCATCCATGACCGGATATTTCAAGGTTTCCATGGCCAGTTCTTCGGCCACGGCATCGAGGCCCTCGGTAAAATCATTCAAGCCCTGGATCTTCTTCAGGTATTCCGCAGCATCGGCGAGGCCATCGGACCAGGATTCCAGGGAGAAAAAAGGACCCTCCATTTCCTCAAAGTCATCCTCTTCCGACTCCACCTCGACTTCCAAAAGAGGTGGAAGATATCCACCGTGATCAAAGTCAGTCACAATCTCATTATAGAAAGCCATCACCGCTCCGGAAAAGAGCTGGAGTTCCTCCATCCCTTCCCAGATCGGCATTTTCTCTCGATCCGCACCACGGGTGTCCCAAATAATGTTCATGACAGCAGAGGGAGGAGGCATCTGCGGCGAGACGATCAGGGCCGAGAGCAAGCCGTGAACCATGGCAGCATCTTTCGCGCAAGTGGGGCGATGATACAGGATGAGGAAGTGATCGATGATCACCTCCGACGAGGCCTCTTCAGAAAGCGATCCCAGTTTTTTGCGATAATATGCAGCCCGGCGCTGTTCCTCCAATTCGCCGAGGCGAGGGGCTTTGGTGTCCCGTTTCTCGCGAAGGCCCAACGTGATCTCAAGCTGCTCACGGTCACCGCACATCGTGACATCGACGAGGTTTTCATCGTAAATCGCGAGGACAAAGTCGGCCTCTTCGCTGCCCTGATGCTCGGCAAGGCCGACAAGCATCAATCCATTGACGCTTCGGTGGAGGGGCCCCCGGCGGAGGAGGTCGCGGAAGAGATTCCAAATCTCGTCCGGACGATGTCCGGCCACCGCAAGATGAATGAGCGCGTTGACCGCGTATATTCGGGTGAGTTCTTCCAAGCGGATGTTTGCCGCAACCCCGGTGAGAGGCTCAATTGCCACCTCGCCGAAGGTCACCATGAGCCAATCGAGATCTGCGATGATCGCGTCCGAAAAATCAGGATCCTCATATTCGAGCATATAAACGAGATCCAAAATTTCTTCGACATCCTCCCGCATCCCGGCCCGGGCGAGATTTCTCAGCGCAAGCACACGCAGGCTGGCCACACTATCCTCATGATCAATATCCATCACCATGTCCTCCATCTCGAAGGCGACCTCCCGCAGGCCAACAAGATGTTCACGAAGTTCACCCGCATCGATCAGGCTGGTTTCCTGATTGCGACCAATTTCCCAATCCGGAAGTTTTTTTAGCGCGGAGATCGTTGATTCAATGGCCATGATGACGATCCCAATTGTCTCGGATGACAGCACAAATGTGGAGAAAAAAGCCACCGGAAGATGCTGCGGCAGCGACATTTCGCGAAAGCGGAGATTCATACGGAGCG
>CALFSW010000449.1 GCA_937916505.1 uncultured Verrucomicrobiales bacterium
TCCTAGCAATAGAGGCATTCTCTTGAGGTCGAATAAAGCGATTTGAGACAGCCACTTGTACTCGCTCAACTCACTGAATATCCCTGTCGTAAAAATATCTCTTTCGTTTTTCCCCTTTTATTTCCCACGAAACCACCGACAGTTTATCTATGTCTGAATTTTCAACTCCTGAGATTCCCGCGTTGGGAATCATGGCGACCATCGCTGATGAAGACCGTCGTTTGCTGGGTAGCTATGGTGAGTTCCTGCCTGCTCAGTCGGGCGAAGATCTCATCCGAGAGGGTGATCAACAGGATTCACTTTATTTTGTGATTTCAGGGCTCCTTCAGGTGAGTTCTCTTAAAGATGGCAAGCGGACGTACTTGGCCCGGATCGGACCGGGTGAAACTTTCGGCGAGGTGAACGTATTCAATCCGGGAGCTGCCAGTGCCAAGGTCGCCGCGAAAGAATTCACCCAGATATGGAAGGCCAAACGTGAAGATTTTGAAGGGTTTGTGAATTCTTATCCCGAAACGGGAGCGAAATTGCTCATGGAAGTCCTTTCAGAAATTTCCCAGCGAATTCGTGTAACGAACGTGCGTCTGGCGGCCGCTGAACTGGACGCAGCTGCCCAAAGCATGTGGCATTTTTAAGCCGGGCTGCCAAAAAGTGTCCAGGGTCGCTAAGGAAGCAAAATTATGCCTAAAAGTATGACGGGCATCTAACAAGATGCCGAGCGGCCCGTCATCCCCACACGCGTATTTTGGCGGGAAAAGCGGGCAAAGAATTTTCATTATTTTCGCAACAAAATAAGCAAGGCACGCCTTGTCGAAGCCAGGGGCGATTTTGGCCGGGAATTGCAAAAGTTGAAGTCGGAGTGACCGGGTCCGCGCACCTTGTCTTATTGCATAAAAGTCATTTCTGACCGAATCACACCCGGCATTGCCGATTGACCCCTCCCCCCGATTCGATGATCGAAGAAAAAACATGCCGGGCATGTTTTAAGAGCCGACCATCAAACCCTGTTTCTGTCACGATCTTAAGGCGGTGATGGGAGGGAAGTTTGGCGCAGGAATGGGGCATCCGTTAGGATGATAGCGGTGTCAGTCGACACTCAAGTTAGCCCTGCAAACGACCGCTGCCCCCTGATCCTTGACCTTTCCCATATCCCGTTTCGATGGACGAACGAGTGAACGATGGCTGACGTGATCCGTTGGCTGCTCTTGCCGGTTTGGTCTGATTCGAAACCCGCCGGCATTACGCGACGAAAACAAGAAAGCGGCCGCTCAATGAAGAACGGCCGCTTTGAAATTTTTCAATAACGAATCCCGAATTCCCTATTCGTCCTCGGACTCTCCATCAGATCCCGGGGATGCTTCTTTGATCAATTTCTGATCCGCTTCGGAAAGCTTGGCGATGGGATAGGGAATCTTTTTCCCGTTCTTGAGCTTGAACATGACGTTCTCGCCCTCGATCGCGGTCACGGCCGCTACCAGGGGCTTGCCCTCGCTGTTGGTCCAGATGCGCTGAGCGATGAGCGGCTTGGCAAAGAGACCACCGCCATCATCCGCATCGGCATCCGCAACTTCGACATCCTTGAGGGCCTTCTTGATCGATTTGTCAAATTCAGGATCCATGGGGTGTCCTTCAAAGACGAGCTCACCGGCCGTATTAAACACGACGGAATGGGGAATGCCCTTCATATTGGGCGCGCGAGTGGAACCCTTCATAATGGGGTAATTGATCTTGTGCTTCTTCACGAGCGTTTCAATCGCCTCCACCGAACTGCCCTGAACCTCGGGCGCGAGAATGCGGAGTCCCTTTTTGCTATATTTTTTGTCCATCTTGACCAGATGGGGCATGGCGCCGATGCAGGGGCCTCACCGGGTCCCCCAGTACTCGAAGACCACAACCTGACCCTTGAGGTCTTTCATGGTCACCTCTTCGCCCACCTGAACGGTGCCAATTTCCCAGTCGGAGAGCTTGGCATCCGCAGCCTGGAGGGGCAGGCCCACCCAGGAAGCGGCGAGAATTGCTCCGGCCATAAAACGTTTTAATTTGGTTTTCATAGATTGTTACTCTTCATAAACGACGCCGGATGCCATCGTTTATCTTTATTCCCCTGAATTTCTTTTATTTGACTCTTGTGATTCACGTCGAATTAGACGGTCGGGTGGTGAGCCCTGTTTTTCTCTAATCGTTTTTATCGGTCGTCCGCGGTCATTGTGGAGATGGGCGGCCAAGCGGGGCGGGGGAGAGGAAGTGGTCCCGCTCGCGGATGACCTTCCCATGGCCGATGAACGGGTCCTGGGCATTCTCTCCGACTGCCACACTCCCGGATTTACCGGGCCGGGATCGCCCATTCCTCCGTGGTTCCCGGGAAGGCGGAAAGCAGGACCGGGGCCTGCCATGACAATCGTGGCGGTGCCCATCGATCCGGAGATACCGGGGACCTGATTCCTTGAGGGCGATTTCAAGTGGGCTCGTGATCCGGTAAGTCCGCCTGGGGAACTCCAGACCAGCGCCCCCTCCCCAGGAGGAGATAAAGCGGTCTCACCGCGAGCGATCACTCGAATCCGATAGGACTGAAATTCTTCATGAAATCGCTGTTCCGGATGGCCGGAATGGCAAGGGCCCGTTCGCCCGGCGAGAGCTTGGAATCCTTGTTCCAATCGAGTAACTTCAGCTTCTTTTGTCCATCTACCAGCTTTGCATTCCGACCGCCCAACCCGTTAAAGTTCCCCTCCATGAGACGGTCAATAAACTGGTTCACGAGGAAAATCCTCAGCGCTTCGTGGGTGGCTTCTTTCTGCTCCCTGGTGTCGAACATGGTCGCCAGTGTGATCGATCCCATCTCGTCGGTGGTTGCCGGGCCCCACCGCACGTCTTTGGGTGGATTGGTGGGATTGTTGGGGTTTGATGCGGAGTTGTCGTAGGAGATTAGCATGTCGAGGCGCGTGCCTGCGGGAAGCTTGATGGGCTTTTCGAAGGCATAGTCCTCCTGCCACCTGAAGTCCCATCGTGAGGTTCGAAGAAGGCGCATGCTTTTGCCGTCAGGCAGGGTGGCGGTCAACTCCATGCGCTTGGCAAGGTAGTGGGCGTGGGCGTTGACGGCGAAGGCTTCGCAATCTTCCGGGAGGACGAAAGTGGCCTTTTCGAGATGCTCTTTCTCACCGGCCTTGATGTCGATGCCTTGTAGAATCCCAAAGTGAGGTGGGACCTGAACGATGGTCCAGGGACGGGCTGTTGGTTTGTCGGAGTAGTGGAATCCGACCGATGATTGGTCGGTCATTTCCTTGCCATTCGGGTGATAGTGGATTTGCACCACGAGGTCCGCTCCCTTCGGGATGAACCAGCGGAGGCCGTGGGGTAATTCAGTCGGTTGGGTGCCGACGTCCCAGCCGCCGATGTAGCGGAAGTCGGCGTTCGATCTGTTCATGCCGAAGCCAGGTCTCTTGTCCCGGGCGTCGTATTCCCGGGCTTTCCCCTTGGTGTCGAGAAAGTAGAGAATGTGATGAACGACCTCCGGGGCGCCGGGGAGGAATTCCACGGCTTCCACCCAAGTGTCCTTTTCGAGGTTCAGCGGGATGACAAAGTTGCGGTAAATGTCCCTGCCCTCGGCGGGCACGGTAAAGGGCTCGGTCATGGTGGCAATCTGGTCCGGCTTGCCGATTTGCCAGTCCTCGTGGAATTCCGGAAGCGGCGGGGTTTCGGCAGGGTCACCCTCGGGACGACCGGCGGTCACCCAGTCGGCCAGGAGCTTAATCTGCTCCGGGCTGAGGGACCGGTCGTTGCTGAATTTGACATCACCCGGGTCGGCGTGCCAGGGAGGCATGGTGCGGTCTTCGGTGACTTCCACGATCTGCTTGGCGCGCCGCTTGACGGTTTTGTAGTCTGTCAGGGCAAAGGGGCCGATCTGGCCCGGCCGGTGGCAAGTAGTGCAGTTTTCGAAAATGATGGGGGCAACGTCCTTACTAAAAGTGACGGGCTTTTCTTCTTCAGCACCCTGCAAGGGCGGGAGAAAGAGACAGAGGAGAGTCGCGGATTTTTGGGCCAAGTTCATACGCTTAGTTTGATTTTTTGGGAAGGGATGACCCGGAAGGTTCGGGAAAAGAAATGTAACAGCCAATGGGCTTGGTGAATTTTTGAGCGACCGGCTTGCCGGCAAGCACCGCATCGAGGGCGAGACGCAGATCCCGCACGCGGGGCTCCAGTCGCACGGTTCCAAACTTCACGGCGCGATCGTCGATTCGTCCGCGGTAGAGGACCTTGCCATCCGGGCCCAGAACACAGGCTTCCGGTGTCACCGTGGCACCGGTGAGCCTGGCCAGCTTGAGTTCCGGGTCGAGCAAGGCGCCGAGGGAGAGCTTGTATTCGCGTTGGTGTGTCTTGATTTCCGCTAACGTTTCATGGGTGTAAACGGCGTGGCAGGTGACGCCTTGCTCCTTGTAATGCCCGACGATGCGATTGATCTCAGGAGAGTAAAGGTTGCCGATGGGACATTCCGTCGTCAGGAAGAACAGCACGGTTGCCTTCTGTCCCTGCCGGGCAAGGGGTTCCACCAATTTGCCCGAGGCGTCTTTCAAGCTGATGGCAGCGGGCCCGCCTCCGGAAAGAGGTGTGACCGCGAGCGACCACACTGCGATGATGACTCCAAGAAATCTGTGGCTCATGGCGGGAATGATTTTAGGTAAGGTGGATCGAATGAAGAGTGGTCTCTTTGAGCGACATCTGAAGAAGGGACGTTCGATCATCTTTGGAAAAAGACCAGTTGGATTTTGCGATGAGAAGCTGAATCCTCGAACTTGTCTGACAAGGCCTCACTGCCCCGATACTTTTTTCCAATCGCCGCTTAATTTCACCTTTGAGGCCCGCGCTGCCTTGGCGTCCAGTTCATCCAGCTTGAATCGAGAGCACATGATGTAGGGTGCCTCGCCGAGGGTCCAGTGGCCGTAGGTGACGGTGACGAAGGTGCCGTCGGGGAGGATTTCGACGCCGGGATAGGTGGTGTCGTGGCCCTTTTTGTTGTCCATGATACGGACGACGTATTGGCCGGGGTTGCCTTTCTCGAGATCGTCCCAGGTCCCGACCCAGCCGGACCAGTCGCCGGCGTTGGGCATGGGTCCGGTCACCTCTCCGGATCCCATCACCTTGTTGCCGGGAGAGATGCCGCGGAAGGAAATGAAGAGCCGACCATCGGGTCCGTATTTCCCGGTGTGCCGGTCGCCGGTGAGCGAGATCGGGAGTTCGCGTGGTTCGCTCCAGCTTTCGCCTTCGTCATCGGAAAAGATGATGTGGGAGTTCTTCTTGCGGGAATTCTCCCGGAGCAGCACCGCGAGACGTTGGCCGTCCGGTGACCGGATGATTCCCGGCTCACAGAGATGAATCTCCGCAGACTCTTGAATGGTTTTGGGCTTCGACCAGGTCAGGCCGCCGTCGGTCGAGTTCGTCTGGAGCAGCTTGAAGACGACCGGCTTTTGGCGCTTGCCGTTTGGTTCCAGGAAGCGGCCGTCGTCATGAAAGAGGCAGAAGTAG
This sequence comes from uncultured Verrucomicrobiales bacterium, assembly GCA_937916505.1. Taxonomy (GTDB): domain Bacteria; phylum Verrucomicrobiota; class Verrucomicrobiia; order Verrucomicrobiales; family Akkermansiaceae; genus SW10. The sequence continues at coordinate 5,515 of CALFSW010000449.1, forward strand.
TGACCGGGTTTTCCTTTCACTTCCATGTGGCAACCCATCGCGACGATCCCGCCAAAATCACCGATCGATTTCAGCTCGGACCAGGTTGCGCCTTCGTCTTCGGAGACCGACATCCGGATCGGATACAGGCCGGAGAACATGATGATGCGTTTTTTGCCAGCAGCGTCGGTGACCCGATGGAGGGTGGGCACTTCTTTCGAACTCATCCATGACTCCGGCGTTGGGAGCCGTTCCGACCAGGTCAGCCCGCCGTCGCTCGAGCGTTTGTAGACGATGCCGCCGCGACCGTGACCCTTGGGGAAAACGGTCAGGATGGTCTTACCGTCATCGAGCAGGCAGGTCGTGGGATGACCGAGATACTGGCCGGACTCGTGATCGACCAAGACCTGGCGATAGTAATCGTCGGCCAAATCGATGAAGGGAATTTCGTGAGTGCCATCGGTTTTCTGAGCAGCGGCCGATGCCACGGTCAAGATGACGGCGGCGAAGAGTGAAATGAAGAATCGCATTCCGTGATTTTTGATCCTTTGGAACGAAAAGACAAGTCCGCGAAAATGCGTTGTGTTGCTTTTACCCTACTGGTTCGAATAAGTCGGCTGCTTGTGCATCGTGAAGAAGTCGTCGGTGTGAGCCATCATGCCGTCCGGGTTGCCGGGAAAGGGAGTGGAGTCGGGAGGACGGGGGATGTTGCGCCCGATGGTGGCGTCCTCGGGTTGCGTCGATGAAATGGACACCGGCGTCCCGACACTCACGAGCCGATAGAACTTGGGTGCGACATTCTTGTGCATGCGCAGACAGCCACCCGAGGCAGGATACGGCTTCATCCAACCGGTATGAAATCCATAGGCTGACTTGAACTCGCACCAGTAGGGCATGGGGGTTCCCTTGAATTTCCAGCCCGCTGGTTTGTTCCGCAGGTAGCATCCGCGCACGGTGTTGCCATTGATGGCGTATCCATGGGTGTTGGCCCGGTAGTAGTGATTCTTGGAGCGGATACGGAGGTTTCCGGAGGGAGTCGGGGTGGAGCTCTTTCCCACTGTCACCGGCATGACGAGGAGCGGCTTGTTGCCCTCCATGACGTAGGCCATGCGGTTCTTGAGCGAAACCTTGACGCGCACCTTGGAGGGATTGGCGGGAAGAGTGGCTGGCCGGTCATAGGTTTCGTAGGCCCGCCTGGCGGAACTCGTGGTGCCCGATCCGGGAGTGCTCGAGCAAGAACTGCAAAAGAGGCCGGCGGCGCAGGCCGCGAAGAGGAAGGCGTGTTTCTTGAGAAGGTGAATCATTCTGAATGGGGTTGGTTCTGTCTAATAACAGTCCCGAATTTTTGGGACAGTAATCCAGAGGCGTCAAGGAGCAAGAAATTCCTGCGATGAGGATTTGAGAAAGGGGGCGTTGTCAAAGAGAGTTGGAGTTCCTAGAGTGGGCCTATGTCCGATGATTCTTCGCCTCCTTTTGTGTTAGCTCCTACTCCAAGATTGGTGTCATTGGATGCTTTTCGGGGTTTTGTGATGTTTTGGATCGTGGGCGGAGAGGCGATTGCCCATGCGCTGGCGCATTTGAAGGGGGTGGACTCGGAGGTGATGGATACAGTTGCCCTTCAGCTCACGCATGTGGAATGGGAGGGATTTCGTTTTTATGATCTCATTTTCCCCTCGTTTATTTTCATTGTCGGGACCTCGCTGGTGTTTTCACTCAGCAAGCTGGTGGCTCAGGGGGACCGGAGGGATGCCACGCGTCGGGTCATTCGGCGGGGTTTGTTACTCTGGTTGATCGGGATTATTTATTACGGGGGTATTTCGAAAGGGTTTTATAACGAAGAGGCCCATGAAGGGGTTCGCTTGCTTGGGGTGCTGCAACGGATCGGGATTTGTTATTTGGTGACGGGTTTGTTGTTTATTTATGTGCCTTTGCGAGGGTTGGTGGTTGCTTTTGTGATTCTCCTTGCGGGATATTGGGCCTTGCTGACCTTCGTGGTGGTGCCGGGGCAGGATGCGGTGAGTTTTGAAGAGGGAAAGAATCTGACCAATTGGTTTGATTCGAAATATCTGCCGTTCTTCAAATGGAACGGACCTCATGATCCGGAGGGAATTCTTTCGACGCTTCCCGCGATCGGGACGTGTTTGCTCGGCGTCTTTGCGGGCTTGCTTTTGAAGGGCGAAAGGTTTTCGCAGGCGAAAAAATGCGGGCTTCTGATCGTGGCGGGAGCGGGGTTGATTTTTCTGGGGCACTATTGGGGTCAGCATTTCCCCGTGATTAAGAACCTGTGGACTTCGAGCTTTGTGCTGGTGGCAGGAGGATGGAGTTTGGTGGTTCTTGGGGTGTTTTATCTGGTGATGGATTGGATCGGCTTCAAAGGCTGGGCGATGCCGTTTGTGTGGATCGGGATGAACCCGATCACGATCTATCTCCTGACCAGCCTGATTGATTTCAACGAGATCGCATCCCGCGTTTTGGGAGGGCCGGTGGCGGATTGGATTGACGGACTCGTGCCGGGGCTTGCCGCGTTGGTGATTGCCCTGGCGGGAATGGTGCTCGTGCTCCTGCTTTGCCGGTTTCTCTACCGGAATAAGATTTTCATTAAAGTCTAAGCATCCCCGGGAGGGAGATGGGCCTCCCTTATTTGGCTGAACCGGTGATTGTGACAGAATATCAGCTGTCTCCGGTGGCGTGGCTGCCATTGCGACGATCCCCGGGATTCCCGCAATTTTCCAATTGCAGTGGGCGGGAAGAGGGGAACTAGCCCTTCGGGAAGTCGATGCGCATTTGATTCTCCTCGAAGATGATGCGGCCTCCGGCCCGGGTGGTGATGTCTTTTTCCATCCACTGGAGTTCTTCTTGAAAGAGATCGGCGAGGGAGGAGAATGCGTCCTGGGTGAAGAAGAGGAAGCCTTGGGGGACACGGGCTTGGCCGAATTTTCCACCGACGGCAAGGAGGGTCCAAAGACGGCCGCCGTCTTTGTGGACGTAGGTTGTGAAGGTACCGTCCTCCTTTTTCTTACGCTCAATGCGAACGAACATGGAGATGGTCTGGGGATGGCCTTTGATCTCACGCTCGATGATGATCTCGACGCGTCCGCCTTCTTCTTCATCGAAGCGGACCCAGACGCCTTTCATTTCGACGTGGTCGGCGAGCGTGCCTTCCTGGCGGGCCTTGAGGGTGTTTGCAAGCCAGGTGTTGATTTGGCGCTCGGTGATGGTGACGGGATTGCGGCTTTTGGCGGCGAGCTCGACGAGGGAGGGGACGCTGGAGGGGTTGCGCTCGCGGTCATCTTCTTCGCGGCCGGCGATGTCGCCGAGGTCCTGGGATTGGAAGCTGAGATAGATTCCGAAGCCCAGAGCGCCGACGAAAGCGAGGGCGAAGAGGATGAAAAAGCGTTTCATGGGGTGACCTTCGCGGAAGTTTCAGGACCTGACAAGCTCGCAGGACGAGATTGGGCCGGGAGAATCAAAGGGCCGGAAGAGCACTTCGCTTTTGGCGGCGGGCTCCCGGCTCAAGAGGGTTGGCCGTTAGTCGGAGGAGGCGGGCTTCGATTTCTTTTTTTCTGATTTTTCCTTTTTAGGAGAGGCGGCTTCGGAGTCTTTTTTTTCTCCGGCTTTGTATGAATCGGAGCGGTAGTCGGTTTGGTAGAAGCCCGAGCCCTTAAAAATGATGCCGGCTCCCGTTCCAAGGAGACGTTTGACCCGACCGTCGCAACCTTCCTGTGGGCAGTCGGTGAGCTTGGGGTCGTTCATGCTTTGAAAAACCTCAAAGACATGGTCGCATTTTTCGCACTGGTAGTCGTAGTTTGGCATCGTGGTTGGATGTTACGCTTGCTCTGCGGGAAAGTTTTCGAGTTCCCAGCCGGTGTGGCCGATTTCGTCGGCGAGTTCCTTGAATTCAGCGAGTTCGGCGGCCGAGAAAAGGAGTCCTCCGGCAGCATCGGTGCGCTTGCGGAAGCCGGCTTCGATCTGGCCGGGGAGGAGGCATTGATCGTTGCCATGGCCGAGGACGTCATCGAGGACCGCTTTGATGTTGGCGGATTGGGATCCATGAACGAAGGAGCCGCTGCTCCAGGCATCGGGGTGGATCACCTGAAAGTAGAAGCAGGAAGTGGTCTTGGCCCCTTCGCGACCGCGTTCGGTGGGGATGTTTCCGCCGATGAAGCCACCCACGAGTTCGTTGATGAGGCACATGCCGTAGCCTTTGTGGGCACCGAAGGGAAGAAGGGCGGCCACTTCATTGGGGTCGGTGGTTTCGTTCCCGTCTTTGTCGACAGCAGCTCCGGGAGGGAGGGGTTTTCCTTCGCGTTTGAGTTGCTGGACGCGGCCCATGGCCACGGTGGAAGTGGCCCAATCGATGACGATGGGGAAGCCGTTTGCTTCCTGGGTGGGGAAGCCCCATGAGTGGGGGTTGGTTCCGAGCGTGGGGTGTTTTCCGAAGAAAGGAACGACCTCGGCGAGGGTCGAGGTGCAGTTGGTGTAGGCAATGTAGCCCTTTTCGGCGGCCTTCATGACGTAGCCACCGCCCCAAAGGTAGTGGAAGGCATTGTCGATGGCGACTTGGCCGACGCCGTATTCGTCGGCCATTTCGATGCATCGATTGATGGCGGAGACGGCGACAGCCTGCCCGAGTTTTTTGTGGGCGTTCCAGACTTCGGAGGCTTTGAAGCGATCATTGACGACCTCGATTTGAGCGCCGGGGACGCAACCACCGGCGGCGGAGCCGAAGAGGTGGTCGAGGTGAAGGGCCTTGAGAGCGTTGTGAGTCCGGATTCCGTGACGGGTGGCGTCCCGGCAGACTTGGGCGGCGACGATTGATTCGTCGGCATCATAGCCACGTGCCTGGTAGGCGGCGGTGACCAATTCATCATGTTTGCTGGCTGGGACTACGTAAAATTCGCTCATTTGTATGACTGGTTTTGGTGGGGGCGAGACTGGCTTTTTTCGTAGAGATGGCAAGCGGGAACAGGGGTGGGGTAAACCCACGCCATTAAAGTTTTTGGAATCAGCGCAATTGTTGAAGGTGTTTCGAAGATAAAGTGACCCGATCTAATCTGCAGAACTATGAATGGAACCTCTCTTGAGGTATTTTTTGGAAAATCTGTCGCTTAGGTGGACGCTTGTGGGGACTTATTTGTTGGGGGTAGTCTTCGGGCTGACGTGTTGGTTGATTTTCCAATCCCTTCGTTGTTGATCGTTGAGAGAAGCCCGATTCACTCAAGGGCCTCCAGGTTGGAGATGATCATGATCGATGAGATCTGCAGGAAGGTTTTTGAACCAAGTGTTAGGTGTTTCTCATCAGTTCTTCATCCGGAGTTTACGATGGTTCCCAAGTTGCGATGAATTTGGCTCGTTTACATCGTTTTTCTATTCCTCCAAATCATGCGGAGATCATCTCGAATACCGGATTTGTAGAGTTGATTTTCAATGAAGAGGTCTTAGTGAAAAAGTGAGGACGTTGACTGATCTCCAAGCGAATAACTTAACCTCGAAGTATGAATCCCTCCCTATGAATCCCTCCCAGTCTATTACAAAACAGACCCTTGAAAATTGCGATCGTTTTAAGGAAATTCGGATCGTCGAAAACTATCCCGCTGATTATCGGCCGGATGTGGCCAGGGACCGCCGGGAGCTTGCTGCTCTTCGTCGTTGTCTTCGGAAAATTCCCAGAGAAGGAGATGTCCTTGATTTTCCCTGTGGAGCAGGTCGTCTGCTAAGAGTGCTTTCAGAAGAGGGATTTCATGTGACTGGAGCAGATGCTTCGGCAGAAATGATTAAGAAAGTTGAAAATCTTTCCTCGTTGTCCACGCATCAGTATCGAAATCTGCATCAAAGGGATGTCTTTTCCTCGGGCTTTGCTGATGGCGAATTTGATGCGGTGGTTAGCAACCGATTGTTTCACCACTTCAACGAGGGGCGGGAGCGCGTGCTGGCTATGATAGAGCTCTCCCGCATCGCCAAAGGTCCCCTTGTGTTGTCGTTCTTCAACAGTCGCTCGCTCTCACTGCAATTCAAAATTCTGAAGCGGAGACTTTCTGGCCGAATTTTTCGTGATCGACTTCCGGTATCTCTGCGGCAAATCAAAAAAGAAGCCGAGGAAGCAGGACTGACAGTTGACTATGCAACCGGGGTTCTCCCATGGCTCTCTCCAATGTGGTATGTTGTGTTGACGCGGCCTTAACTTGTAGGCTTTCCGTGGGGCGTTGGTGCTTCCGTGGGGCATTTGGAAGGGCGAAAAAAGGCGCCTGCTTCCGTGAGGAAAGGGGCGCCCGGGTGAGGTGTGATTTGGCGAATCTGTTACTCTTCGATGATGCGGAAAATTCCCCGTGGACCGGTGACACCGGGAATGACTTCCGTATGGGTTTCGCCCGTGGCCTCGAGTTCATCGGCCTCCAGCTGCCAGACGCCATTGTCATCGAGTCGTTCGACGGAGATATCACCGCTTCCCCAGTCGCCTCCATCATCGTTGAAGATGAGAGCCCCATCGGTGACAGATTGGGTCTTGGGGCCGGTGTTTTCCCAAACTGCCGTGTCGAGTTCGGTGCCGTTGAAGTCTTCGATGATATCGATGGCCGCAAGCTGGGAGAATGGGACGAAGACGGCGGAAACAACCAGAAGACCGGCTTTTGGTTGGAACGAGCCCATCTTCCAATTGTGCAAAAACATCCGGGCCTCATACCATTGATCAAAAGGATGAGAAGAATTAATTCCTTTTGGAGGATTCCCGCTGATCGACCTGCAAAGGCATCATGTCGGAGCTCAGAGGAGCTTCAAGCTTTCGGCAAGAGTTCCGAGGCGGGGATTACCGCCTTTGTTTTGCTTGGCTCGTTTGATCCAGGATTCCGGGACGGCCTTGGTCTCGCGCATCTGCATGAGAGTGTTGACGATAAGAGCCTGATCGAGGTTGGGGAGTGATTCGTTGTTGAGGCCATCAACAAGGGTTTTCAAGGCGAGATCCTTGACTCCGATGCGGTAGAGGGCGTGGGCGGCCTGGGCCCGGTTGATGGTTTCGGAGTCGGTGAGAGCTTTCGTTAAGAGGTCTTTGGCCGGGGCTGCTTTTTCTCCAAGGGTCACCAGTCCGCTGAGTCCCCAGTAGCGAATGACAGGGTTTTTTGACGATGCGGCTTCCTGAAGTTTGGCGAGATTGGCCTCGTCCCGCGTGGAGGCGAGGAAGGCGAGGTCGAGGAGTTGTTCGAAAGGAAAGTCCTTGGTCGAGACCGCGGTGGCGATGGGTTTGTCTCCGGAGACCGAATTGAAGAGAGGCTCGGGGACGACCGCGGTATCACGAATGGAAATCATTTGCGTGCGAAGGGCCTTGCGCATTTTGGCGAGGTGAGCCGCGTGGGCGGGATCCGAAGCGAGGTTTTTGATTTCCGAGGGGTCACTTTGAGTGTCGTAGAATTCCTCGACCGGCTGATCGTTCTCCCAGATGGAGGCCTGGACACCGGTGAGCTTTCCGTCTTTCCAGGCCTTTTGCCAGGCTCCCCATGAGGGCATTTGGAATTGGTAGAAGGAATAGGGCGCGGCCCAAACGTGAGGCGTGAAGTGGCGAACGTATTTATACCGGCCATCGGTCAGGCCACGGCGAAGGCCGTAGATCTCATCAAAACGATCAGCGAAGAGGAAGGCGTAATGGTCGCCTTTTGGCTCGGCTCGATTGGGCCCGAGGAAGGGGCGGCCCTGCATGTTGGCGTCGTTTTTGATTCCGGCGAGGGAGAGGAGAGTGGGAGCGAGATCGACGAAGGCCACAATTTCGTCGCTGGGTCTGCCTGCGGGGAAGGGAGAGAGGCCCTGCCATTTTTTGGGAACGTGCACGATCATGGGGATGCGAACGCCGGAGTCGTGGAGGTAGCGCTTTCCGCGAGGAGTGGGGCCGCCGTGGTCGCCGTAGTAAAAAATGATGGTGTTGTCGGCGAGGCCGTCTTTTTCAAGTCGAGCGAGGATTTTTCCGATCTGCTTGTCGGTGGCGGTCATGATGTCGTGATAGCGGGCGACATCGCGGCGAATTTCGGGAAGGTCGGGCAAGTGACCGGGAAGAGTAAGTTTGGATTGATCCAGCCGGGTTTTTTCAGGAACGATCCCGGATTTGCGGGTTTTCTCGAATTTGGATGGGAAGAGGGAACTTTCGTGGCAGGTGGTGAGATTGAAAATGGTAAAGAAAGGGGCCCCGTCGGGGCGGTTTTGGTAGTGGGCCTTACGTGAGCAGTCGTCCCAGTGCTTTCTGTCGTTGCCGTCGAAGTTGTAGTCGGTTTTGGAGGCGTTGGTGCAGTAGTAGCCTGCTTCGCGCAGGTGACTGACGTAGGTTTTGAGGTTCCCCGGGATGGCGTGGCGGCTACGCATGTGCTGGGTTCCCATGGAGGGGGAATAACGTCCCATGAGGATGGTGGCGCGAGCCACGGCGCAGACGGGGGCGTTGGAGTAAGCGGCAGTGAAGCGGGTTCCGCGGGATGCCAGGGCGTCGAGATTGGGGGTTTGAGCCTCCTTGTTGCCATAGCAACCGAGCCAATGGGAGGCGTTGTCCTCAGTGGTGATCCAGAGGATGTTTGGGCGGTCGGCCGCTACCGCGGAGAAAGTCAGTAAGAGAAAAAAGAGGAAGTGCATGAGCGGAAAGTTTGGGTGGAATTGCGATGGCTGGGAAGCATATAAAGGGCGCCGGTGGCGAAGAACCGAGGTGTGGCGTTGGTGAAAGGAAAGCGCAACTGGGCGAAAAATCCAAAAAGCGGCGGCAACGACAATCGTTTGAAACGATATCGGGGGTCGAATTTATCAATTTTGAATCAAGGGGTTCGCTATGGTTTAATGAGGAATGACCAAAGCAATTGCCCTTGTTTTTCTGTTGTCTCTTTTTGCCAAAGGTGAATTTTTTAAGACCCGTGTCGGTGATTTAAAGCATGCCGCGGGCGATGAAGCGGCGCTGGGAGGGACTTTTCAGGCGGGGCGTTGGAAGGGTGGATTTCGATCACAGGTTCCCATTCCAAGGTTTGAGAACTTTGCCTTTGTTGTCCCTGATTTGGCCCGGCCGGTGAATCAGCGGGTGAATCGGAGCGTCGATGAGATCTGGCTGATTGTGGAGATGGATCAACCCGCTGCGTTGAAGGGTTTTCTGGATGTTTGGGAAGATCAGAATCAGAAGTGGATCGCCGTGGCGTGTGAGCTCGACCCGTCAAAGCTTGCGAAGTGCACCGGGGAAGAGGTGAGGAATGCGAGGGAATGGCATGCCTCTCATCAGATGCGCGCGGGAGGGCGGGGAGGCTTGTGGTATCGGAGCTTTTTGCAGAAAGATGAACAGTTTCGCGGTGCGAACGGCTTCGATGAAACCTTCACGACTTTGAGCGGAGGGCGGGCTTTGGCAGAGAATCTGGCTTTGGATCGCGAGTTGATTTTGGGCAATGATGCGAAAGGGGAGGATGTTGAGGTTTCTTCGATCAAGGGTGTGACGGTAAAGGCGATCCCCTGGGCGGAGTGGATGCCGGAGGGAGAGATCGCCGTTGATGTCTTGTCGAAGCGGGTTCCGGAGGATCAATACCTGCTGGTGGTGCCTTCGTTGCAGAATCTTTTTGGCCTCATGGACCGGGTGGAGGAGGCCGGGACGCCGATTCTGCAATCGTTTGCGGTGGGTGATCAGTATCGCGAATTGCCGTCCCGCTATCGTAAGCAGATGGGGTTGGATTTACCCGATGTGCTGGCCCGTCTGCTTCCCGTGAAAAGTGTTGCGGTGACGGGAGGTGATCCATTTTTCCCGACCGGGTCCGATGTCGCGGTGATTTTTGAAACAGATAAGGTGGACTTCGTGTTCTCGTCGCTCAAGACGACGATTTCAGCGAAGGCCGGATTGGCCGGAGCGAGCGAGGTCGAAGGAGTGCGCGGGTTGGGCTTTGAGAATCCGACACGGACGTTTTCCTGTCATCTCGCAAAACTGGATGGAGCGGTTGTGGTCTCGAATTCCGCCCGTCAGGTGGATCGGTTGCGGGAAGTTGCGGCAGGGAAATTACCCGGACTTGGCGAGACGGACGAGTATCGATTTTTCAGGCATCGTTACCCGGTGGGGGATGATGAGAGTGCCTATGTTTTTATATCCGATGCGTGTCTCAGGCGCTGGTCCGGACCGAAGGTGAGAATTGCCGCTTCCCGCCGGAGCCGGGCCTTGGCCGCGCTGGCGGGGCTGACCTCCGAGTCGATCAAGGGGCAGGATTTGAGCCCGAGGTTTGAGCCTTTGTTGGGCAGGGTGGAGCAATCCGAAGGGCGGATCTTGAGTGAAAACTACGGATCACTCGGTTTCATGACTCCCATTTCCGAACTCAAGATTGCCAGGGTTTCCCGAATGGAAAAAGAGGCCTATGAGCGCTGGCGCCGTGGTTATGAAAATGGTTGGGCTCGTTTTTTTGATCCCATCGCCATTCGCTTGAAACTGGCAAAAGGTCGTGAGGAAATGGACATGACGATTCTCCCCCTGAGAGTTGACAGCGATTACCAGGATTTCATTTCCTTGGCGGGAAAGTCGGTTTTAAGCAAGGCTTCGCAACTGGCGCCGGCGGAATCATTGCTTCATTTCGCGATGGCGGTGGATCACGAGAGTGAGATGTTCAAGCAGGCGAATGTGGGGCTGATTGATTTCCTCCCTTCGCTCAAAGTGAACCCGCTTGGCTGGATGGGTGATTCTTTTTCCTTCACCATGGGGAACACGCTTGCCTGGAGAGGAGAGCTTGAAGAGGAGATGCTGAAGGATCTCCCGGTGATGGTGCGGGTGGATGTTGAGAGCCGGCTGAAGTTGGCGCTGTTCCTGACGGCCGTAAAAGGATCGCTGGAGGTTTCGAGTCCTGATCTTGTGCGCTGGGAAACGAGGGCATACGAGGGGCGGAAATATGTCGCGGTCATCGGTGATCCCGAAGAAATCGGGTTGGATGTTTCGATCTATTACGCGGCCCTGCCAACGGCATTGATCGTTACCCTCAATGAGGACATGTTGAAGCGGGCTTTGGAGAGAGAGAAAGGAGTGGTGCGTGGCGCAAAGGGAGAGGGGCAAATGTCGGTGGAGGCGTCGCCCGACTTCATTTCGGCTCTGAGTGAAATGGCTGACGGGCAGGGGCGCGACGCGCGCCGCCGGGGGCTCAGTTGGGCGACCCTGCCACTTCTCAACGAATGGCATCAATCACAATCAGCCCCGAATCCGGTGGCATTTCATGAGGCCCGTTTTGCCACCTATGTGACGTGTCCCGGCGGGCTTGGGTATCAGTGGAATGCGGAAGACCTCACGATGGAATCGATCGCATACGGGCATCCCGGTCGTCCTCGCAGCGATGGCGAAGCATTGGAAATTTTCAAGAATTTTAAGGCGATGGCGATGAGGGCCTCGTTTGAAGAAGGAGGAATGAGGATGGCGGTTTCATTGGATAAGAAATCCAACTTCTCGCCACCGGAGGTGAAGGGCGCACCCCGGCCAAAAGATGCCGGGGTGGTTCCACTCAGGGAGCTCCTTCCGCTCAAAGCGGGCCGGGAGATGATTTACGAAACCGTCAGTGCCAATTCCTTTGATGACGGGGTTGGAAAGAGTCGGTCGATGACTCTGATTGATTCAGTGGTGGAGAAGGATGGAATCATGACCATTGATGAGATCCGGAGGGATCTTGATGGCGGCAAGGAGGAGAGCCGGATGACGTATGAAGTTGGTCCCAAGGGATCGAGGCTTGCGGCAATGACCGGGAAAGGTGTCCTGACTCCCGATCTGGATGGATTCGAATCTCCTGCCGAGCTTTGGGCGGGGATGGCATTTGCCGTCAGGAAGGAAGAAGTTTGGACTCGAGATGGGATGCGAATCCCCAGCCTAACCGGGGAGACGGTTCGCGTCATTGGTTGGGAGAACATCAAAAACCTTGATGGGGGCGAGTGGGAGGCCTTGAAAGTTGAGCGCCAATCGGAGTTCCTCCATGGCGACCAATTCCATCGGACGCGATCAACCGAGTGGTTCGTTCGGGGCTACGGACTGGTCAGGAGAGTGACTGTCTCCGATTGGGATACCGACACAACGACCCTGGTGAGTGTGAAAGAGGTGGGGGACGGGAAAAAGTAGGCTATCGAAGGTTTCCTTGCTCTGTCTGGCCTCTTCCACGGAGTCCCGGGCAAGGACGGGGAAGTGGCCATGTCTTTCAGGCAATCGCCACCGGAAGACACGGCCGATCCTCAACTTCAGGGCGCTATTGGCGCGATGAAGTGGAATCCGGTGAAGCGGGCTCGGAAGCCGGTTGATCCAGACGCTCGAAGCGGGAACCTTTTGAAATATCCCAAAAGAAGAATGCCGCGCCTCCAAAAACCACCACGATTAAGAGGGCGAAAAGCAGAAGGATGAAGTTCTTCATTGAGGGAAACTTACCGGACTGGTTGAGGATGCAAAACAAAAAAGCCCCGCCGCAGGTTTCTGCGACAGGGCTTTGGCGAAAATAAGTGATTAGGCGCGACCGAGGTAAACGCTGTCCTTGGTGCTGACCTTGATGACGTCGCCTTGCTTGACGAAGAGAGGGACTTGCACCGTGAGGCCTGTTTCGAGAACGGCGGGCTTGGTTGGGTTGTTGGCGGTGTCGCCTTTGAGGCCTTCGGAGGTCTCGGCGATCGTGAGCTCGACGTTATCGGGAAGGTCGATGGAGACGGGGTTATCATCAATGAAAAGGATCTCAACAACCTGGCCTTCTTTGATGAAGCTTTTGGCGTCTCCCACAAAGTCGGTGTCGATTCCGATGGATTCGAAGGAGATCGGATCCATGAAGTGGTAGGTGCCGGGCTCGGAGTAGGAAAATTCGAGCTTCTGGCGGTCGGTATCGACAATGTCCACCTTTTCACTGGATGCGAAGCGGATCGTCTTGGTCTTTCCGGTCTTAAAGGAGCGGATGGTCGCCGCGATGAGGGCGTTTCCTTTTCCAGGAGTTCGGTGGTCCAAGCCGAGCACGACTCCGCGCTCACCTTCATATTGAATACACTGACCTTTTTTGAGGTTGGTTGCGACGGTTGCCATAATGTTAGGGAGGTAGGCGAGAGACACCTTTTGGTCAAGCGGGGACTGTTGGAATCAAAGGGCTTCGAATCTTCCGGCATCGCGGTTTTTGCGAACCTGGCCAGCTTTGAAGACCTGGCCATTCATCGCGATGTAGACGCCGTCTGCCAAACTTTGAAGAGCACCGACGGCAGTCCCGACGTTAAAGATGGCATCGGTGATGCGGAAGCGCGCGGGAGCCATCGCTCCGGTGAGGACGATGACTTTTCCCGCAAGATTTTGGAGCACTTCGGCGGTCCGGGCCATGGTGTCGGTGCCGTGGGTGATGAGGATCTGGCGATGAGGCGTTTTTTCGCAGGTCCGCCGGATTGTTTCACGATCCCCGTCGGTCATTTCGAGGCTGTCTTTTCGAAAGAGGGAATTGAGCTCGTAGTCGATGTCAGCACCAACATCGTCAAAGATGTGAGGGACGGTGGGATCCCCGACTTCGAATTCCGAAGAGGCGTCGAAGTAGATTTTATCAATCGTTCCGCCGGTGGTGAGAATGAGCATGGTGAGTTTTACTAATTTTTGGGAAAGCGCTTCAGAATGGAGTCCTTTCCGGCCGGAGTCTGCCCGATTTCCCAGATGATGACGCCTGCTAGTTTCTCTTTTTTGGCGAGATCAAGCTTTTGGAGGGCGCTTTTCTGGTTGTCTCCAAAGAATCCGCTGACGGGCATCGTTTGATGAACCGTTTCACCGTGTTCCTGGAAAAGCTGTTCGTAGGTTTTGACCTTGGCGCGGTCTTTTAAATCCCGGGCATAGCTGGCGATTCCAATACAGAGTTTTTGGCTTGGGACGCCCTGGGAAGTCCATTGTTCGATGGCGGTCCGGGAGTGGGAAATCGCACAGTGGGGAGCCTCAAGGTCGTAGGTCATGAGGTGGATCCGGTCGAGTTGCTCGACGAGGCCTTTGGGAATCTTGTGGCGGGGATGAAAAGCAGCCGTCACCTGGAAATCTTTTCCAAGCCGGGATTTCGTTTCGCGGCACAGGGCGATGAAGCCTTTCATCTCGTTCTCTGTTCCCGGGTATTCCCAGTCGTAATCGACTCCGTGAAAACGGTGCTTCTTTTGGAGTTTCAGAAGTTCATCGATGACTTTGGCCCGGAGCTTGGGATCGGCGGTGACTTTCGGGTAGTGGGTGTCTTTTTTCCACCCTCCCAGGCAGAGGTGGAGCTTTGCGTTGTTTTTCCGGCAGGCCTTCTGGAGTTTTGCGAGGGCCTGGGTGTTTTGTCCGGCCATCTTGATCGAGCCGTCCCCGAGGATTTCCGATCCAAAGAAGACGACGTCCGTGCACTTGGCGACATTTGCGAGGGCATTCCCGGTGAGGCGATAGTCGGGGAGATAGCCGATGACCTTTGGAGAAGATTCACGGGTTTCAGACTTTTCAGCACTTACCGGGCTCAAACCGGTGAGCGACAGAAGCAGGCAGGTGATCATTCTTCGAGTCATGGGACTTACCCTAGGAGGGGTATGTAGTTGGCGAAGCTCAAATTTGCTTTATCTGGCCCCGATGTTTGAACGATTCGCGCCAAAGTTCCCTTATTAATCACTTCCGATGAAACTCCGATCTCTCTTTTCCATCAGCCTTTCCTTCTCCTTTGCATTCGCGGGGACTCTTTCCGCTCAAAAAATGCCCCGCGAGGATGTCGTCGGGGTGCAAGCGGTGGGAGAGGGACTTTGCGTGAGCAATGTCTTCCAAAGCAACATGGTTTTGCAGCGTGATCAGCCGATCAAGATCTGGGGGTGGGCCGCTCCGGGTGAGAAGGTGACCGTTTCCCTGGGAGGCAAGTCTGTGGAGGCGACCGCCGATGCCGGTCGAAGCTGGCAGGTCAGCCTTCCCGCGATGGCTGCGAACCGCACTCCGCAGGAAGTGACGATCAAAGGGAATGAAGAGGCGCTCACTTTGGAAAATGTCCTGATTGGGGATGTCTGGCTTTTGGGTGGGCAGAGCAACATGGAGTTTGAGATCGCCAAGGTTGACGACGGGATGATGGAGATCGCTTCGGCCAATTTCCCCGAAATCCGGCTGCTCACCGTGCCTCAGGGCAAGGGATTTGATTCGGTGGGGAGCTTTGAGCGCCTTCACGAATGGAGTGGCTGGTTTGGTCGACATTTCCGGAAGGGCGACTGGGACGTCTGCTCGCCCGGGACGGTGCGTTATTTTACGGCGATTGGTTATGTTTTTGGACGCCGCATTCACATGGCCTCGCAGGTGCCCATCGGATTGATTGATGCCTCGCGCGGGGGAACCACGGTGGAAGCATGGACACCCGATTCGGTTCTTGGTGAGATCGGAGGAAAAGAAACGCAGGCCAAGCTGAAGGAGTGGGAGGAAAAAATCGCGGTCTACGATGCCAAAGCGGAGCTTGCGAGAAGGGTCGAAGGTTACGAGCGGAAGAAGAAAAAAGCGGCCGGGGAGGGGAAGCCTCTCCCTGTGGACAGCAAGCCGCCGTCGGATCTCAAACCGGGACCGGTGGCTGACCAGAACCGTCCGGGATTCTGCTACGCGGGCATGATTCGACCGCTTGAGGGGCTTGGCCTCAAAGGGGTGGTCTTTCATCAGGGTTACAACAACTGCTTTGACGGTTCGGCCGGGGCGCGCATGTATCAGCAGATTTTTGGGGAAATGATCACGTCATGGCGATCGGCATTTAATGATCCCAAGCTGCCCTTCTGTGTCATCTCCCTTTGCACGGCGGGTGAACCTCAGACCGGGGAAAATTTCCTGAAGCCCATGAACGATGCCGGGCCCTTGATTCGCGAGGCGCAGTATCAGACCTTCCTCGACTTCCAAAAGGCCGGGGATGAAGCGATCGGATTTGCCAGTTCCTTCGATCTTCGTAAGAGCTGGTATCATCCCCAGATCAAAGTTCCCGCCGGGGAGCGGGCTGCGAAGTGGGCCATGGCGAGTCAATACGGTGTTCTCGGGGGAGGCGGAGCGGAGCTTTTCTGGCTCCCTCCAACGATCGAAAAAGTGGAGAAAATTGAAGGGACTCTTCGGCTGTCGATGTCGACGGAGATCCGGACCAAGGATGACAGCGACGGGAAGATGCTGGGCTTTGCGATCGCCGGAGAGGACCGGCGTTTTTATCCGGCGGAGGTGAACTACGCGACCGACGGGGTCGACAATCGCAACCGCCCGAAACAGGTCCGCAATGCCCTCGTGCTCAGCAGCCCGTATGTTTCGAAGCCGGTGCACTACCGCTATGCCTGGGCGCGGAACCCGATGGCAAACCTGGTCAATATCCGCCAGATCCCGCTCGCCACCCAAAGAAGCGACGACTGGCTTTTGGAGGAGACCCCTGTTGCTTTTCCGGTTCCTGAAGGGATGGATGAAAGGGGCAAAAGACGCCACCTCAGCGGGCGGATTCGCAAGGAGTTGGAGCTGGCTGATACCGGGCGCCGAATCAAGGAAGCGGAAGCAACTTTGGCTGAACTGAAGGAAAAGTTTCTCAAGGACAAGGAAGCCTGGGAGGCGACCAAGGCCAAGGAGGCCAAGGAGGC
>CALFSW010000450.1 GCA_937916505.1 uncultured Verrucomicrobiales bacterium
CGCGCTTGCCCTATTTCAAAAGGACCCACCACTTGGATTTCCAGTCGGGTTTGTGGCGGTTACTGAATCCGCCGGACTCGATGAAGAGATACGAGGTGCCATCGACTTCCTTTGCCTCCATTTTCAGGGCCTGGTATTTGTCGAGGTCCAAGAGGGTGTCGCCGGACCAGACTCTCGTGACCTGGTCGGTTGTTCCTTTCTCCTGGAAGGTGATGCTGTTGAAGAGTGGGCGACGGGCTTTCTGGTTTTTCGCTTCGGGATCGAAGTCGGAGCTCTCGGCGACTTCGGCGATGATATTCCAGGTGCCCATGATTTTGGGATTTGCGGTGAATTGGCCGTCCCAGCGGAAGAGGAATTGATCCGGGTTTTGGGAGGCGTCCTCGGGGTTGAGATTGGCCTGCCATTCGGAAGAGAGCATGGGAACAACGGCGGCGGATTTCGCCACAAGATCGTCGCCCATCGCTGGCAGTTTTTGCTCTTCGAGGTGAATGCTGATTTTTCCCTGGGGAGTTTTGCCGGATGGTTTGGTGCTATATTTCGCGTTGTAACGAATGAAGGTTTTGAGAGCGATGGTGACCTCGCCGCCTTTGAAGTCATCGAAAAATTCCTTGGTGATGTAAGCGCCTTTTGGGAGGCCGCCGGATCCACGTCTGCCACCTTGTTTGGTTTCGATCAATTGCTTGCCATTGATGTAGATGATGTGGCCGCCTCCGGCGCCGACGTGGTTGCCATCGTTGACCATGAGGCGGTAACGGTGGCCGTCTTTGAGCGCGGGAATTTTGAAGGTCCCGTGCATGAGGAGGACTTCCTTTTCCCAAAGGGTATTGACGGGCGTGGCGCCAAAGCAGGCGGGGCCGACACAGCCGTGCGAGCATTTCGTGATGGGGCGGGCGGGGAGTTTTCCGTTGTCATTTCCGAAGGGGCTCTTTCCTTTTTTCCAGCCGGACTTGGCGGGGTCGAAGTCGGTTGCGAACCAGTTCTCCATTCCTTTTGGCATCGTAATTTCACGGTAGCGCGTGATGAGCTGGTCAAAGGGAACCTGCTCGGCGGCAATGGGATCGAAGGAATGGTAGGACCACCGGTCATTGCGGAGATCGACGAACATGTTCCAGCCGAACCCGGTGAGACCGGCGCGATCGTAGAGGGCGGCAAGGGTATCGACGGGATCACGCGATCCGCCGGGGCGCTCGGACTGGGTTTCGCTGGCGGCGAGCTTGCAGAGGTTGACGCGGTTCTTGCCGACGAACTCGGGGACCAGTTCATCCATGATGATGGGCTTGATCGCTTTCTTGAGAGTGGGGCCAAATTTGGTGGAGTCGGCGGCGAGGAAAAATTCCTTGTAGGGGAGGATCTCGTTGGGCTGACGTTGCCTGGCGATTTCGTAGAGGGCATCGAGTCCGCCGGGGACATCGGCGAGGGAGGCCGCGATGGCCTCGAGGTGGAACTCGTAAGTTGGTTTGAGATTTTGGCCGCTGATCGAGGTCATTTTGCCGGCATACCCGGTGTAGGTTTCGCGAAGAGTTTGGGTCGCAAGTTTCTGAACCGCGGGGCTGGCTGCTTTGATTTTCGCGCGGATGGCGGGAGCGAATCCTTTCGTCACCGAGACACGTTGGTTTGTGCGGACCAGCTCGCCGATGGCGGGGAGGATTTTTTGAAAGCAACGCTCATCGGCGGCCACGGGCGTGAGGGCAGTGAGTGCGGCATTCCTGAGCCACGCTTCTTCGTGCTTGAGATAGGGGAGGAGGAGATCGACGAGAGGAGCAATTTGATCCGGCGAACCTTGCCCGATGATTTGCAAGGCGGCGTCCTTGATCGTCCAGGACCCAGCTGGATCTTTGACGGCTTTGACTGCGAGTTCGAAGATCTCCGGAGTGAGGGCGCGTTTTTTCGTCAGGGCTCGCAACATCGCTTCACGGACGCGCGGGTCTTTGGATTGCAGAAACTCCATCACAAGTTGCGGGCGGGGTTTGCCACCGGGTTTGGTCCATCCGATGTAACCGCTGTTCACCCCGAGGCTCTTCATCGCCGCGGTGAATCGGATACTGTAGTCCTGATGGTGAAGGTAGCGGCGGATTTCGTCGTCGCCGGGTTGCTCTTCACCGTGGAAGCGGCGGAGGAAATGCATGCTCGAATCTTTCGCGAGAGTTTCTTTGGAAAGATCCTGCCTTTTACCATCTTGATTCGGAACGGCTTCAACCGAGAGGAAGGCATTGTCGGCCTCCGTTCCCCACGGCTGATTCGGGAGTTGGTAGGGTTTGGAGAATTTGGTTCGGGGCGCTCCGGTGATGCGGAGGGTTTTGCGCGGAATGGTGTAAGTAAGGGGATAGGCGATGCCCCACAATTCCTTGTCATAACCGGCCCCGCCGAGGATGCCGAAGGAGCCATCGAAGCGGCGCGAGAGGTCGTAGTGCCACTGTCGGTTGTCCATGAAGTCGCGGTATTGCGCGGGCTTCTTTTCGTAGAGCAATCCCATCGCGGCACTGCGCCAAATTTCCCCGATGCCCCCGCCGGTGTGGCCGTGAAGCATGAAAGTGGTGCTGTAAAAACTCTGCATCGCACACAGGTCGCGCGCTTGGGCATAGACCGAGTTTTCGCCGCCGGGAGTGAGCGCGGCGGCGGCGGCCATCGCGAAGGCGAGTTTGCCGTTCTTGCCGTTATCGACGAAGCCGATCTCCGGTCTATCGTCGCCGTAGGGATTACTTCCCCGACCCGCGTAGCGATAGAAATGTCTCAGCGCTCCATGAAGGGTGTGATCGGGGACATTCACGCCGCATTCCTTGGCGAGGAGTAGAAAGGTCACGACGTGGGTGCCCGAGGCATTGAGATGCCCGCTTCCGTAGCTCGTGAGGGCGGAACCACGACCGGCCCAGGCATCGTTGTGCTGGGTGCGGGCCGCGTTATCGACCCATTTTTGAATGTTGGCAAGGATCTCCGGGTCGCCGGTGCGGAGGTAGCACTCGGTGAGGGGAATTCCGCCGTAGCCAATATACCAGGGGTAGGAATGAGCGGGGACCTTGCGCGCCCAGTTGCGGACGACTTCCAGATCCTTGTCCTCGCCCGTGGAGAGGAGGAACAACATTCCGATCCCGCCGAGGCTCTCGGTGGATTTGGGCCTGGAAAGGTAGTCGGCGACCTGACGCACGATCTTATCCGACTTGGGGCAATTGAGTGGCCAGGTTTTACTGTAGGAACCGAGGACGGGAACCTTGACCGTCACCGTTTCGGCTTCTCCCTTGATCGCAAATTTAATCACGCCATCGGAGGCTTCGGCCGCTGCGAGGATTTGGCCCAACTGAATACGCGGATCGATGTCTGCCAACTTCCGCCCGTTGATGGTCTCGATGATCTGGCCCTTCTTCAATTTCCCGGTCGAAGCTGCCGGGGATCCTTCCTCGACATTCTTGATGCGCA
The DNA here is from genome assembly GCA_937916505.1 of uncultured Verrucomicrobiales bacterium. Lineage (GTDB taxonomy): Bacteria > Verrucomicrobiota > Verrucomicrobiia > Verrucomicrobiales > Akkermansiaceae > SW10. The sequence goes on from CALFSW010000450.1 coordinate 3,412, forward strand.
TCGTGAAGGCCGGCTGGATCAACTCGATCCCGATTCCGACCGGTCCAAAGCGATCAATCGTTTGCAACGATTTTCTTTCGCCCGGTCGCGTCGAAAAAAGACCGTTCGCTTCCTTGTAAAAGCTTTCGGCGATTGCAGGTACAGCTGCCCCAGCGAAGGCGAGGGCGTAAAGGAGTGAACGATTGATGAGTCGTGAAGGCAGATTTCTCATGTTCCGGCTTTTAAGTTCCCTGATTCGGGCCAATGCGTCGAGGTTGCAGTCTCGTTGATTTGAGAAATTAATTCGTGCTTTTACGGTGATGCGGGAGAGGTCCGGTGTTTTTGACGGCGCATGGTTCCGGCTTTCATGGGTAAGGCCTGCCCCCAGGTCGATGACCCAACTCTTGGGTGAGTTTGATTAGGGTTGAGGCATCGATTTCAAATGAGCCCGTTCCTGAAATGTGACGAAAGGGTCACACAGGATCTTTATGAATCCAAAGTGTGCAGGGCTAGAGTCCGAACGTCGCCAACAGAAAAAACATCGGCGGCCAACCAAACAACAGACAACAATGAAATACACTGCACTTGCCCTCGGGGCGTTCATGACCGGAGCCGCTTTCGCCGAGAAACTTGTGATCATGGGGTCCGACACCCTCGGTGCCAAAATGGTTCCCCAGCTCAAGGAAGCCTACGTGGCAGCCGGCAACAAAACTGATTTTGAAATCGCCGCCGAGGGATCATCCCAGGCCTTCACCAACCTCCTTTCCGGAACCGCCAACATCGGCATGTCGAGCCGTGACGCCAAGGAAGAAGAGAAGAACAAATTCATCGCCAAAGGGCAGAAGCTCGTTGAGCACGTTGCCGGTTGGGACATGATCGCGGTGGTTGTGAACGATAAGAATGGAGTTCGTGGCCTCACTCTTAAACAGATCGAGGGAATCTTCACCGGTGACATCAAGGACTGGAGCGAAGTTGGCGGAAAGGCCGGCAAAATTTCGGTCTACACCCGCAACACCGCTTCCGGAACATACAAGACCTTCCAGAAGCTCGGCATGGCCAAGCGCGACTATGGTTCCAATACCCGGAAGATGGCTGGCAACGAGCAGATTGCCAACGAGGTCGCTTCCAATGTGAATGGCATCGGCTATGTCGGTCTTGCCTACGCTGGCAAGGATGGTCTCCGCGGAGTTAAGGTCGGGAAGGTCTCACCCAAGCCCAGAAACAAGGCGAAGTATTCTCTTTCACGCAAGCTCTTCTACTACACCGTCGGCGAGCCAAGCGGTGAGTCCGGGAAGTTCCTCGACTGGGCCATCAAATCTGATGACGCAAAGGCCATCATTGAGAAGGTCGGCTTCATCCCTGTTGACTGATTTTGATCGCTTCCCCTCAAAACGGGTGGAGCGAAATGCTTTGTGACAAAAGTGTCACACAAGGCGCGTCTGTGAATTTCAGATGCGCCTTTTTACTTCCCTTATCTTCTCCCCACCTGAGGCCTCTCCAAACACACCCCAATGGCAAAACACTTCGAACGCAAAGGTCGGCGCCTGCTCGGCTTCAACCTCCAAAGCTGGATCAAGGGATTCTTTGGAGGCAACGCCGGACTTTCCATCGTCATCCTTTTCCTGATCTGTCTTTTTCTTGTTCTCGAGGCCGTCCGCTTCTTTCCGTCGCACCATCAGGAGCTGAAGCTCTCCCAAAAGTCCGGTCAGGAGTATGTCGATTACGTCATTCGTGAGGCGGACGAATATCAAAATTTGGTCAGCTTTACCAATCAGGCCTACTTTCAGGAACTCGATGCGAGGTTTGGAATCGAACGCGGTGTCGTCGATAGCTTCGGCGTCTTCCAGGGAATGATCGAGGACGACGCCGGGGATGAGATGGACGGTCTCGAAGAGGCAAGGGACGAAGAAGATCCAGCCGCTCTCAAAGAGGCCGAAGCCGCGTATCAAGCCGCAGTCGCCCGGATCGTGAACGAAGCTGATCGTAAGATGGTGGATTCCTTCGGGCGCCTCGCGGAAAATGACGAGGCCTGGAGGAGCGTAAAAGAAGCGGCTTCATCCTATGATGCGGTCGAAGAGGAAATTCCCGCGTTTGTCGAAGAAGCCGAAACAAAGATGACCGAAGGGATGGCTTCTTTCGAGGAAGCCAAAGCTCTCATCTCCTCCTCGGGTGTTCCTCTCAAGGATCTTCGCAGCAAACTGGTCAAGATCGCGGCTTCCATCAAGGATGATGCCATTGCCGATCTGACTGCCTCGGCCCGAAAAGAAGCTCTTTTGGAGGGGGCTGAAAAAGTGGAGGGTGAGGCCAGGGAAGCGAAGCTCGCCGAAGCGGGGAAGATCGTGATTCAAGACGAATTCCCGTTTGCAGAAAGGATCAAGCCAATCGTGGCGGCCCACGGTGACCACGTCGCAGCGGTGGCAACGCTCAGAGAGAAAATCCAAGAGGGCATTGGCAGGCTTCCTTCTGAATTCTCATCGGAACCCGCAGAGAAACTCGTCGGGAAAATCCGCAAACTGGAGCCCAAATTTATCGAAGCCCTCGACGAGAGCATCGAGGAATCCGGCCAGTGGAAGTGGGATGATGAAATTGACTGGGTTTCTTCAGTCACCAAGTTTTTCTTTGGCAAGGACTGGACCACGAACAGCGAATGGAGGCAGGTTTATGGATTCCTTCCGCTTTTCACGGGATCGATCATCATTTCGCTCATCGCCCTTTGCATTGCGGTGCCCCTCTCCATTGGTGCGGCCATTTACGTGAACCGGCTTTCCACCAAGTGGGAGCAAACCTTCATCAAGCCGGCCATCGAAATGATCCAGGCCATTCCTTCGATCGTGCTCGGCTTCTTTGGGATCATGGTATTGGGCAACATCTTGTTGGAGTATAGCAGCAGTCCCTGGATTTCCTGGCTGCCCGGTTTCCCGATCACCGAGAGACTGAACATGCTCAATGCCGGCATGCTTCTCGCTCTGATGGCGGTGCCGACGATCTTCACCCTCTGTGAGGATGCCTTGAACAACGTGCCGCGTTCGTTCTCCGAAGCATCGCTGGCTCTCGGGGCTTCCAAACTTCAAACCGTGAACAAAGTCATCGTGCCTGCGGCCATTTCGGGAATCCTGGCGGCCGTGCTGCTTGGGCTCGGACGTGTCATTGGAGAGACCATGGTGGTGCTTCTCGTGGCCGGTAACAAAATCTCAATGCCCGAGTGGAGCGCCGGTCTGGGTGTGATTGCCCAACCCAGCCACACCATGACCGGGATCATCGCCCAGGAAATGGGTGAGGTGAGTTCGGGGACGCTTCATTACCGTGCTCTTTTCCTCGTGGGACTCGTGCTTTTCACCATCTCGCTGACCATCAACGTGGCAGCACAAAAAATCATCAAGCGTCTTGGAAACCATGCCTGAGAAATCTTCTGCAACGGACGCAAGATCTGTCCAAAATCCCTTCCGTTCGCTTTCTTCAAAGCAAAAAGTGCGGGACGGAATCGCCACCGGGGTCTTTGCCTTTTTCACCTACTTCATTCTTGCCTGTGTCGTGTTGATTTTGGGCAAGATCACTTACGACGGTGCGCCCGTCATTTTTCAGAGCGAAGCGCCGTTCGTTAACACCGACTTTTTCTCAAAGTCACCCATGACTCTTCATGAGTTTTACAATGAGGACGGAGAAATGATCCGTCTGGATAAGGATGACTTTGACGCCTACAAGAAAGCGAACCCGGACGCTGTCATTAGAGATGAGCACACTTTTTCCTATGCCGGTGGAGGAATTCTAGGACCCTTGGTCGGAACGGCCATGCTGGTGCTTTTCTGTATGGTGGCCGCCCTCTTTATCGGGATTTCGGCAGCCATTTACCTCAACGAATATGCGAAGAAAGGAAGGGTGGTCAATGCCATCCGCCTGGCGATCATGAACCTTGCCGGAGTGCCCTCGATTGTCTTTGGCCTTTTCGGTTTTGCCTTCTTTTGCTTCTCGCCGATTTTCCCGGTCTTCACGGGAAACCCTGATTGGGAAAAGTCCCTTCTCACCATTCCGTTGTGGCCTTCCGATGGCTACCTCAGTTTCCAGGGGTGGGGGAACTCTGTCATTGCGGGAGCCGCCACTCTCGCCGTGATGGTTCTTCCCGTGATCATCGCGGCCTGTGAGGAATCGCTCAAAGCGGTGCCCAAAGGATTCCGCGAAGCCTCTCTCGCTCTTGGGGCCACCAAGTGGCAGTGCATCCGGACTGCGGTGCTTCCCTACGCGACACCCGGGATTCTCACCGCGTCAATTTTGGGCATCACCCGGGTGGCCGGCGAGACTGCCCCCATCATGTTCACTGCCGCCGTGGCAAGTAAGGGCAAGCTGCCGTGGCAGGATACCGAGGGCTCCGGGCTCTACTGGGTCTCGAATGTGCTCACCCAAAAGGTCGAAGCTCTTCCCTATCACATTTACACCGTCTCCGGAAAGCTCCCCGCCAATGAAGCGCTCGACGATATGCGCTACGGATCGGTCTTTGTTTTCCTTCTCCTTGTCATTGGCTTTGCCATGATTTCGGTGGTCCTGCGCTCCCGCTTCCGCAAAAAACTTAAGTGGTAATCTCCTTCTCTTTTTTCTCATGACCGAAACATCCGTCACAACCGACCCGGCCGCCGCCCCATCCGTTGCTTCCAACGAACCCATCATTGCCATTGACGATCTCAGCTTCAGCTATGATCTGGGCAAGACCAACACCCTCCGCAATATCTCCCTGGAGATTCCCGCGGGCAAGGTGACGGCATTCATTGGCCCGTCCGGTTGTGGCAAGTCCACTCTCCTTCGCTGTTTGAATCGCATGAATGACCTCGTCGATACCGCCAAGGTCACGACGGGCAGGATCAGCATTCTGGGGCAGGATATCAATGCCCCCGATGTCGAAGCAATCGAGCTTCGCAAGCACGTGGGTATGGTTTTCCAGAAGTATAATCCGTTCCCCAAGTCGATCTATGAAAACGTGGCCTACGGACTCCGTGTTCAGGGAATCAAGAACAAGGGCATTCTCGATCAAGCCGTTGAAGAATCTCTTCAAAAGGCCGCCCTTTGGGGCGAGGTGAAGGATCGTCTCGATTCCAGTGCACTCGGTCTTTCCGGTGGCCAGCAGCAACGGCTTTGCATTGCCCGCACCATCGCGGTGAAGCCCCGGATTGTTCTCATGGACGAGCCTTGTTCCGCGCTCGATCCGATTGCCACCGCTCGAATCGAGGAGCTCATTGCCGAATTGCAGGAGGACTTCACCATCGTGATCGTGACTCACAATATGCAGCAGGCCACCAGGGTTTCGGATCGCACCGCATTTTTCTATCTTGGTGAACTCATCGAGTATGATGAAACTCAGATCATCTTCGGAAATCCTTCCATCAAACAAACCGAAGACTACGTCAGTGGACGCTTCGGCTAATCCCCATTTCAACGAAAGACTCTCATGGCTCACATTTTAAAAAACTACGACGACGACCTCAGCGCACTGAAAGACAGCGTGGTCGAAATGGGCACCCAGGCGCTCGCCGCGATGGAGAAGGCCATCAAGGGTCTCTCAACGAATGACGTTGAGCTTTGTTATGACGTCATCGACGAGGATGAGCGGATTGATCAGCAGGAAAAGAAAATCGATGAACAGGGGATGTCGATCCTGCTGCGCTTCAACCCGGTGGCATCCGACCTGCGCCATGTGCTTTCTTCGATCAACATCTGCCGGAGTCTCGAGCGTATCGGGGATCACGCCGTCAATATTGCCAAGCGGGCCCGCAAGATTCTTAAGGCGGGAGAGCTCGAAGAGGTTCGGCTGATCGATCCTCTCGTTCTGGAGGCTCGCAAAATTGTCTCGGGGGCATTGACAGCCTTCTCTGATGTCGACGAGCAATTGGCTCACAAGGTCATCGAGATGGATCGTGCGGTTGATAAGATTCACAAGGCTCTGAGCAAATCTCTAAGCAACAAGATCTCCGGGGGCGCCCAACCGACCGAATCACTTCTTAATGTGATTTTCATCTCGCGCAGTCTGGAACGAATCGGGGACCTTGCCGTGAATATTGCGGAAGACATCGTCTTTATCACCTCTGCCGAAGACATTCGACATACTTAAGAAAAGTTAATAAAGAATTCGAGTTTCGGCCTTGTTCTTGTGATCCTCGGGTGTTGAAGGCCAGATGCTTTCACTCAGGGCTTCGTGAGAACGGGCTCTGCTCTCGTTTCCTTTGGAGGGATTGAATATTTAGGCTTTCCGGTTGATCTTGGGTGAACTTTGGTGTACTTCGGTGGCTGACGAAAAGCTCGTCAAGGCTCCTCCATGCAAAATTTCGGTCATAATCGCTCAGGTCATCTCGACCGGCAGCTCGATCCCAAGGGAAGATTTTCCCTGCCGGTCGACTGGCGTCCCCCTCATGGGGAAAGCGTTTATTTTGTAAAAGTCAAGGTTGAGGGGATCCCGGCATTGCGGATTTTCACCCAAGCGGCCTTTGATCGGAAGCTCGCCGATATCGAAAGTACACCTGATGTCACCGCGGCCCAGCGGGACCGTGCCCGGGACATTCTTTTCGGCTCTTCCAGCGAGTCCAAGGTGAACGAACAAGGCAAACTGACCATTCCCAAGGCTTTGGCCGAAGGGCACGGACTGACTCTTCCTGGATCGGTTCACATTGTAGGGCGTGGAGAGCGCTTTGAAATTTTCACTCCGAATAACGGCGAGGCGATAGAAGCCATCGAAGAAAAAACCCGCGAAAATGACGCGGCGATTTCAGGAATGCTTGGCTTCTAAAGACCCGATCACCCTTTTTTGACCAATGCTGTCCACCCACCCCATTCAGATGCCGTTCGACTTTCGACGGCTTTGCAGTGTCACTTCCTGGTCTTTGTTTCCCGGAATGACGGCGAAAGCGGTGGGTGATGCGCATGCCATGGCGGAAGAGCGTTCCGATGTTCCGGACCAGCCTTTCTATCATGAATCAATTCTTCTGGAGGAAGTGGTTCATTTTCTGGCTCCTTCGGAAGGCCGCCTTATTGTTGACGGCACCCTGGGAGGAGGCGGTCACACCGAGGCGCTTCTGCGGGCGGGCGCTGCGGTTAAAGGAATTGATCGAGATGCCGATGCACGCAACTACGCCACCGAACGGCTTGCCCGGTTTGGTGGCCGGTTCGAGGCGGTGGCTGGTTGCTTTAGCGAAATTTCCCGTCTCGCGGAAATTGGAAACTGGGGAAAACTTGATGGAATCCTGCTCGATCTTGGAGTTTCGTCCCATCAACTTGACGCCGGTGAACGGGGTTTTTCTTTCCGCTTCGATGGCCCGCTCGATATGAGAATGGGCGATGAGGGGGCGACTGCTGCCGACCTTGTCAATGGCTGGGATGAAGCTGATCTGCGGCAGATTTTTTGGGACCTTGGAGAGGAAAAATTTGCCCGAAAGATTGCGGCGTGGATTGTGCAAAAACGGCAGAAAGCTCCTTTTGAAACGACCCTGCAACTTGCGGATGGAATCGAGAAGCTCATTGGTCGCAGAGGCCGGACCCATCCCGCCACCAAGGTTTTTCAGGCCCTCCGCATGGAAGTGAACGACGAGCTGGGGGAACTTCGTCGTTTTCTCGAGGTTGCTCCCGCCCTTTTGAAGATTGGAGGACGCCTTGCCATCATTACTTTTCACAGCCTTGAGGATCGTATTGTGAAACAGACCTTCCGCGATGCTTCCAAGGCTGAGATCGATCGTCCCGAGTGGCCTGCTCCCAGACCTAATCCAGATCATGTTTACCGTCTCCTCACCCGCAAAGGCGTTGCCCCCGGGGGAGAAGAGGTTTCCCGAAACGCCCGTTCACGGAGCTCGCGCCTGCGGGTTGTCGAGCGGATCAAAACTCCCGTCCTCTAAGAACCCATGAATCGTAGAAAACGCACCGCCAGTCTCGGATTTCCTTCTCTTGTCCTTCTCGTCATTGCTGTCGTAATCGTTTCAAGCGGCGGCATTGGATACGTGGTCATGAAGAACAAGCAGATCACGACACGTAGTAGAATCGCCGAAGTTCAAAGCCAGATGGACGAACATCAGGTTTCCATTTCACTTCACACCTCTGATATCGAGGAGACTCTTGGCTACTACACTCTCCGGGCCCGATTGAAAGAAACGAAATCTCCTCTCACCGAAATTAAATTCGTCGAGGTCTATCGTGACCCCGATGAGCAATCTCCACCCGGCAATTCAATTGCCCATCGCTAGAGGCTTATGGATCCAGCTTTCAAACGTCGCGCTTTTATTGTCTGCCTGGCTCTCGTAGCCGGGCTGACTGCCCTTTCGTTCCGATTGATTACGCTGCAGGTCTGGGATCGGAAGATCTCTGACCGGTCGAGTGTTCCCCGGTTCAAAATGCAAGTGACGATTCCCGCCAGTCGGGGCCTCATTGTGGATCGGAATCAAACGGTGATTGCCCAAAATCGCCCCGAGGCCACCCTTGTTGCGAATCTCAACCACCTCCACACGGTCGACATTCTAAAGAAAGCGGTGACACATCGTTATGCGAGCCAAGTCGCGGGATGGAAGAGTCTGAATGATGCCGAGAGGGAATTTGTTCTTCGTGAGGCGCGCAAGAAATTCGTGGCTTCGATGTCGAAGCAAGAGCTCATTGACGATCATCTGGCCTACGCGACCGAGATTATCGGGCGTGAGCTTCGCATGTCATCCGCCGGGCTTAGGAAAAAGATTGAGCAGGGATCTGCGCGCACGGTCGTCCGTAAAGGAATTCGGGAGGATCTAGCCCGCAGACTGGAAAAAGAACTTCAAGAGCGCCGCATTCAGGGATTCAACTTCGAACGATCACAGCGGCGCTACTACCCGATGCCTACCTTCGCACCGCATTTGATTGGATTCAAAAACCATGAAGGAGTGGGCGAATGTGGTCTCGAAAAATGGATGGAAGAGATCCTCGCGGGTCGTGACGGCCGTCGTGAGCTCAAGCGGGATGAAATCGGGCTCGTCAATTTGACCGAGGCTGCCGAAGTCAACCCGCCGATGATGGGCAAGCATGTCAAGGCCACCCTCGATATGGGCATCCAGGCCATCATCGAAGAGGAATTGGGAATGGCGTTTGATGCCTACAACGCAAAGGCTGGCAGCATTCTCGTCGTGGACCCACATACCGGAGACATTCTGGCAATGGCCAGTCGCCCGCACTTCAATCTGAATATACGCGAAAACTATGCCAAGGCGGGAACCAGCTTCGCAGTTTCCGCCCAGTATGAAGCGGGTTCGGTGATGAAGATTGTTGCGATGTCGGCCGCTTTGGAAAGCGGTGGGGTGACGCGCCAGACGATCGTGGATTGCGGATGGGGAGCAATTGCCCGCTCCGGCTTTATCATCAATGATCACCATCGCTATGGCGAACTGACTTTTGAAGATGTCCTGGTGAAGTCGAGCAACACCGGTGTTTTTCAGTTTGCCGAGCGAGTGGGGCGTGCCGGATTCTATCAATATCTGGACGATTTCGGCTTCGGGAAACGCACAGGTTTTCCAATTCCCGGCGAAGCCAAGGGACGGATTCAAGATCGCACCAATATGCGAAACTTTGCCAGTGCCACCTATGGATATGGAGTCTCGGTCACTCCGCTTCAACTCGCCATGGCCTATTCGGTATTGGCAAACGGTGGCACTCTTTTGAAGCCCCGCTTGATTGACTCCGTGATCGCCCACGATGGACGTAAGCTTGAAAGCATCCCGGTTCAAAAAGTGGGTCGTGTCGTGAGTGAGCACACTGCTCGTGAAATGTGCCTCTCCCTGGAGCAGGTGGTCTTGAAGGGAACCGGTCGGCGCGCCAGAGTTCCCGGATACCGGGCCGGGGGGAAAACCGGTACAGCTGAAAAATGGGACAACAAAGCCAGGATGTATCGGGAAGATCAGAAGTTTCTCACCTTTGCCGGTATTTTTCCCATTCATGAACCTCGCTTTGTTTGCATCGTTACCATCGATGAACCTTCGGGACTGGGTGAGGATTTTCAAATTGGAGGCGGAACGATTGCCGCTCCGCTCTTCGCCCAGGTCGCAGGCCGCATCGCGCGCTTCGTGAATCTCACTCCTACCGAGGAAGTCCCCGAAAACGAGGACTCGATCGCTTTGAATCCAACTCAATGATCACTCTCCCAACACTTCTTGAAATCCTCCCTGAGGCCCAAGGCCTCAGGATCGAGGATATTCCCGTCATTAGCGTGACGGACCACAGTGGCCGTATTCAGGAGGGAGCCGTCTTTGTGGCGGTGCGCGGAAGCGTGGTCGATGGTCACGACTTTCTTGATGAGGTCATGGCCAAAAATCCTGCCGCCATCATTGCGCAGAGCAAAGGTCCGGCCGACTACACCGGGCTGTGGATTCAAGTCCCCGACACCCGGGTTGTCCTGGGCAGGCTCGCCGCTCGTTTTGCCGGCGACCCCGCAGCCTCGATGACGGTGGTCGGGGTGACCGGCACGAATGGAAAGACCACGGTGACCCACTTTATCCATGCGCTCTTTGAAAAGGCCATGATCAAGGCCGGTCTGATTGGCACGATCAAAGTGCAGGATGGCAGTGGCTTTCGTGATGCCACTCATACCACGCCCGGAGCGGTGGAAATGCAGAGCATTCTCAGGACGATGAAGGAGAATCGCTGTAAGGCGGTCGCGATGGAAACTTCATCCCATGGTCTTGAACAAGGCCGCTGCCAGGGGATTCCCTTTAAGGTCGGCGTTTTTCTCAACCTCACCCAGGATCACCTCGACTATCACAAAACGATGTCGGCCTACTTCAAGTCCAAGAAGCTTCTTTTCGAAAGCATGGCGGAAGAGGGGCGCGATGGAGTCGCGGTCATTAATAGTGACGATCCTGCGGGAGAAAAACTCGTCGCCGAATTCTCCGACCAACTCAAGGTGGTCACTTTCGGATTTGGTCCGGCTGCTGATTTTAGAGCCAGTGAAGTGCGTCCCTCGACCCGTGGTCAGGTCTTTGCCCTTGAGGCCCGGGGCAAGAGTTTTCTGGTTCGCATTCCGGTCGTCGGCCGTTTCAATGTCATGAATGCCCTCGCCGCCCTCGCTGCGGTCTCGTCGGCTGGAATCCCTCTTCGTGATGCGGTGAAAGCGATTGGCGAGACCCGGCAAACACCCGGGCGCATGGAGCTGGTCGGAGGTGATCGGATCTCGGTTTTCGTTGATTACGCCCACACTCCGGATGCGGTGGAGAAAGCGTGCCAAACACTCAGTGATCTTCATCCCAATCGACTCGTGACTGTCTTCGGTTGCGGAGGAGATCGTGACCGGACCAAGCGTCCTCTCATGGGGCAGGCTGCGGCCAAATACAGTAATATCTGCATTGTCACTTCGGATAATCCCCGAAGTGAGGATCCTGATGCCATCATTGAAGAAGTGATTCCCGGACTTGGGACGGTGCCTCACGAAGTGATCGCGAATCGTCGTGATGCCATCAACGCGGCGATCGAAAACGCCTTTCCCGGCGACATCATTCTGATCGCTGGAAAAGGACATGAAACCTATCAGGAGATGAAAGGTCAACGACAACACTTTGATGATCGCGAGGTGGCCCGACGGGCACTCGAGACCCGCCGAAAGAACGAAGAAGCCGAATTTAAAAAACGCCAGGAGGAACGTGACGAGCGGGACCGCAAACGTCCCCGCGATTTTGGCGATGACGATAATTGGAAACGCGAATGAAATCATACTCTCTCCAGCAACTCGCCCCGGCGATGAGCGGCACCCTTCCACAGGGCGGGGGGGGACGTGTGATTTCGTCGGGCGTTTCGACCGACACCAGAAGCATTCCTGAAGGGGCTCTGTTCTTCGCGCTTAAGGGAGATAATTTTGACGCGCACAACTTCCTTTCCAAAGCCGCAGAATCCGGCGCCGGGGCCTTGGTCATTCAAGATGCCACCAATCTCCCGGACGGAGTTCCCGCGGTTTTGGTGAGAGACACCCTCGAAGCCCTGCAAGCTCTCGCCAAATGGTATCGGGCTGAACTGGGGATTCCGGTCGTTGCGATCACCGGTTCCAATGGCAAGACATCCACCAAAGATTTTATGCGGAGCGTTCTGAGCCAGAGATTCCGGGTGAATGCCACCCTGGGCAACTTGAACAATCATATTGGACTTCCCCTCACCGTGCTTGCCACGAGTGGGAATGATGAGGTGGGCATCTTTGAAATGGGCATGAACCATTCGGGAGAACTTGCTCTGCTTTGTGCGATTGGCCGCCCCAACGTTGGGATCATCACCAATGTCGGGACCGCTCACATCGAGCACCTTGGAAGTCGGGAGGCGATTGCTTTGGAAAAAGGAACCTTGGCCCGCGCTCTCGATGAAAACGGAACACTCCTCGTTCCCTCTGATTGCGACTTCCTTGATGATTTTCGTGACTCCACTTCCGCCAAAGTGATAGTGGTTGGGGATGGATCAATACGGGCCGAGAACGTGACACCCTGTGAAAACGGATCATCCTTTGACCTCGTGATTGATGGGCTTGGAAGCATCGCAACTTCTATTTCAGTGGCCGGAAAACACATGATTAGCAATGCCCTCCTCGCTGCCGGAACAGGAGCGGTTTTGGGGCTGGATCTTGAAGAAATTTCTTCCGGGCTGCAGGATGCCGAGCTTACCAGCGGGCGGCTTCGCCAATATCAAAGCGGGGGGGTGACGGTCATTGACGACACCTACAATGCGAACCCTGAATCCATCATTGCCGGACTGGAGACCCTGGCAAATCTTCCCGGCAAAGGTGGTCGCACGGCCGCCCTCGGTATCATGGCCGAACTCGGTGGGCACGCATCCGAAGCCTATGATCGGGTTGGCCGGATCGCCCGCGGGCTGGGGGTTCAACTCGTGACGATTGGCGAGGGAGCCGGGTCCTACGGAGCTCTTCAACATTTTCCAAGTCACGAAGACGCTGCCAGCTGGCTTTCTTCGAATATTTCTGCCGGAGAGATCGTCCTCTTTAAAGGCAGTCGGATGGCCGCAATGGAGCGAGTCATGAAACAGGCCTTCCCCGAGTAACACATGCTGTATTGGATCTTTCAAATTTGGAGCGACGCCGAGAAATCGGGAGCGGCTTGGGCAGACACGTTTTCGTTTCTGCGCCTTCTGGGCTATATTACCGTGCGAGCCGGCCTTGCGGCAGTCATTGCCTTCCTGTTTAGCATAGCCATCGGCGAACGAGTCATCCGAAAGCTGATTTCACTCAAGGTTGGCCAACCTCTCCGCACCGCCGAGGAAGTCCATAAACTCGCCGAACTTCATGGTGGGAAAGCCGGGACCCCGACGATGGGAGGAATCATGATTTTAGGCACCATGATGATCGCGATCCTGATCTGCGGCCGTATCTTAAATCCATTTGTTTTGATTGTTTCACTGGTCACTCTTGCCCTCGGGGTATTGGGGTTTCTTGATGACTACCAAAAAGTCGCCAGGAAAAACTCTGCCGGGGTGAGTGGTAAACTGAAATTGGTCTGGCAGGCGGCCGTGGGTTTGGGAGCAGGTCTTTTCCTTTGCGGTAATCCAGAGACCTCGAACTATATTTTCTACTCTTCTGAAAGCGGAAGCCAGGAGGCCTCGGTCACCGCCTTTAGTTTTCCTCTTCTCAGCTTTGTGATTCCTCTTGGCCTCCTGGCCATTCCTCTTTTTATGGCCATCCTGATGGGAACTTCGAACGCGGTGAACCTGACTGACGGTCTCGATGGCCTTGCGACCGGAGTGACGATCACGGTGGCACTTGCCTACGCCTTGATCACCTATCTGGCGGGAACGCAGCCCAGTGCGGAATATCTTCATATTTTCCATAATCGTTCTCTTGCCGAATTGTCCGTCGTCATGCTGGCACTCGTTGGGGCCTGTTTTGGTTTCCTCTGGTTCAACTGTCATCCGGCCAAGGTCTTCATGGGAGACACCGGTTCTCTTGCGATCGGTGGAGCGATTGGAATGACGGCAATCTGCGCCAAGCAGGAATTTCTCCTGGTCATCATTGGCTTTGTTTTTGTGATGGAAGCCGTCTCGGTCATCCTTCAGGTCGGCAGCTTTAAGCTGCGTGGCAAACGCATCTTTGCGATGGCTCCGATTCACCACCATTTCGAACTCCGCGGGTGGAATGAGAATCAGGTCATCATTCGATTTTGGATCATTTCCATTCTTTGCAGCCTGGGCGGACTCGCCCTTTTAAAAGTCATCTAATGCTCGATCTTACCGGAAAAACAGTCGCCGTTCTCGGAGCAGGACGCAGTGGTCAGGCCGCTGCCCGTCTGGCTTCGCATTGCGGAGCTTCGGCGACGATTTATGACTCCCGTGAAGCCCCGGGGGCCGTGGTGGCGACGCCTGAAACGGGGCGCGATGTCAATGTCGACTTCGTAGTCGTCAGTCCCGGAATCGAAACCCTGGGAGATTTCGTGCAGTCCTTTGCCAAAGGCAGCGGGGCACTCTGGGGTGAAGTGGAATTGGCGTGGCGTTGTTTCGATGGCCAGACCATTGGAATTACCGGAACGAACGGGAAGACCACGACCACGGAGTTGATTCGTGATCTGGTGGAAGCCACCGGGAAGTCATGCGTTGCCTGCGGGAACTATGGAGTCCCGCTCTCCGAAGTGGTTCTTTATAATGAGGTGCCCGACGTGATTTCGCTGGAGCTGAGCTCGTTTCAATTGGAAACCATCGTGGATTTCAAACCGGATGCGGTGGTTTGGCTCAATTTTTCTCCTGACCACATGGATCGATACACCTCGGTGGAAGAATACCGTGCCGCGAAGCTTCGTATTCTCGAAAATATTACGAACGACACTCCCGTCGTAGTAAGAGCCGGGGAAGAGCTCCCGTCGAAAGGACGTCAAGTGACGTTCTCCTCCGAAGCATCCGCAGATTGGTCGCTCGCCGGAGATGAGATCCTTGTTGGTGATCGGCCATTCCTGCCAATGTCGGGAACCCGTCTTCGGGGCCTCCATAATGCCGAGAATGTCATGGCCGCTTGTGCGGTCGTAGCGGGTTTGACGTCCCAGGTGGCTCTCGAAACCCTTTCCAAATACAGTCCCCCCGAGCATCGTTGCGAACTTGTTTCGATCATCGATGGGGTGGAATACCTCAACGATTCCAAAGCGACCAATCTTCACGCGCTTGAATCGGCTCTCCGTTCTCAATCGCGTCCCACGATTCTGATCGCAGGGGGGAAGCAAAAGGGACTCGACTACCGTCCGCTCGTTTCGCTCTTGCAACAAAAGGCGAAGCAGATGGTTTGTTTTGGAGAGATCGGACAAGATCTGGATGCCACATTCTCAGGAGTCGTTCCGTGCAAGACGGTGGAGACTCTTGAGGAAGCCGTTGCCGTCGCGGCAGCCTCTTCAAGGCGTGGAGATACCGTTCTCTTTTCTCCGGGGACATCTTCCTTCGATCAATTTAATGGCTACGAGGCCCGGGGTGATGCCTTCAAGGCTGCCGTCCCACGCCTCACCAAAACTCTCTAACTCTCTCCAACCCAACCCAACCTAAACATGAAATCTCTAAGAACCATCCAGACCAAGCGGACCCGTCCGAAGTCGGGCTTTCGCATGTTGCATGCCGCAACCAGGGCGACCAAAAAACGTAAGCAACGGGCTGCAACCACGGCAGCTCCCGAAGATCTCGGAGAAGTTCCCGGTGTGGGAGTTGCGCGGGCTCTCGTTGTGATTCTTCTTCTTCACGTTGCTGCCATTGCAGGAATCTGGCTCCACAATCGTTGGAGTGAAGGAGCTGATATCCAGGCGGCCAAACCCGCTCTTGCAGCACCAATCCCACCTGAACGCCGCGCTGAACTCCGGCCTCACACGGTCAGTAAAGATGACAATATCGACAAGATTTCCCGCAAATACGGAGTCGATCGTGCTGCTCTTGTCACCGCCAATGACGGGGTCGAAGATTATGAGCCCGGCTGGGTGATCAATATCCCAAACCGTCGTTCCGAGGAGATCAGTCCTTCCGACGCAATGGGTGACCGGGTCAATCCGGCTGCTCCCGAGCAGGCTTATGGGCAGACTCCACGACCACTCATTCAAACTTCTGAGACGCAAAGTTATCCCGGCAGCCAACCCGGGGAATTGGTTCCTGTGGAAGGGGTTTCTCCGGAACCGAAACCAACAGACGAACCTATTCTGGTGAGAGGACGTCCCCCGGTTGGGTCGGCTCGACCCGGTCCTGCCCCGGTTTCTTCAAACCGTCGTCATACCGTGAAACCTAATGAGACCTTGTGGCGTATTGCCCTTAACAACGGCATTAGTGTGGACGAACTCAAGCGGGCCAATCCCAACGTCAATGTGAGTGCCCTCAAGATCGGCGCGACCTTGATCATTCCGGAAAAACGGTAGTTTCAACGATTCATCTTATGGGGAAAGGAGCTTCCATTTTTTTGTGCCTTGCGGTTGCCGCGCTCATCACCCTCGGGTTGGTGATGCTGGCGAGCGCAAGCGCAAAGTGGGACTTTTCCAGTGAACAATACTCCCACCTTTTGCGTCAGGCGATCTGGCTCTCGTTGGGAGTCGTGGTGATGGGGATTGTTGCCATGTTCGACTATCGTAAGTTGGAGAAGTTTGCTTGGCCGCTCTTCGCGCTGACCTGTGCAGCTCTCGTCCTTTGCTACATCCCGGGCATCGGTGATGAGGTCAAAGGAGAGAGACGCTGGATTTCCCTTCCTCTCATCGGGCGTTTCCAGCCCTCCGAGCCCGCCAAGCTTGTCGTCATGATTACGCTCGCGGCTTGGTTTTCGAAATACCGGGCAGAAACCAAGAGCTTCATGCGGGGATTTGTCATGCCCTCCCTGATTTTGGGAGTGCCACTGATGCTGATTCTTTTCGAAACGGACATGGGGACCGCCGCCGGTTTGGGGGCAGCGGGATTGATCGTTCTTTTTGTGGCAGGCACCCGGATCCGTTACTTCGGGACCTCTCTCGCCATCGTAGTTCCGCTTCTGGTAATGATGGTGCAAAGGGACCCTGTCCGGATGAAACGGATCGTCGCCTTTACGGATCTCGATGCCACACGTCTCGGTGCTGGAATGCAGCAGTGGCTTGGTATTCGTGCCTTTGGAAACGGTGGTCTTGAAGGCATGGGGCTCGGAAATGGCGTGGTGAAACAAATGAACCTCCCCGAGCATCACACCGACTTTATTTTCCCTGTCATCGGCGAAGAGCTGGGCGTTTTCGTGACCCTTGGCGTGATTTTTTGCTTCGTCGTGATCTTCCTGATCGGTCTCGGGATTTCCCTGCAAGCCTCGGATCGTTTCGGGAGTGTGCTGGGGATCGGGGTGACCTCGGCGCTTGTCATTCCCGCCATGATGAATATCGGAGTGACCACTGCTTCTCTTCCCAATACCGGCCTCCCGCTTCCCTTCGTCAGTTACGGAGGATCGAGCCTCGTCTTCAGCCTGGCGATGGTAGGCGTTCTTCTCAGCATTCTGAGAAGGTCCCGGGTCATCGATGTCACCGAGATGCCCGCGGTGAAAAGCAGGGTGCTGGAAGTGAGGCTCTAGCCATAGGTTGGGTCACTCTTTGGGAAGGACCCAGATGTTGCGGAAGAAGACCGGGTTTCCGTGATTTTGAAGGAAGACGGGAAGAGCTTCGTTTTTTAGCGGGCCCTTGCCGGGAGCGGCGGTGGTGTTGTCCTTGTTGAGTTCCTGATCCTTGTGAATGACCACTCCATTGAGTTTTACCGTCATGCGGGGCCAGGCGGTGCGCTTGCCATCCTTGTCAAATTTGGCGGCGGTGAAGTCGACATCGTAGGTTTGCCAGGTGAGAGGTGGGAGGCACATGTTTACGCTTGGCTCTGCGATCGAATAGATCCCGCCGCATTCGTTCATTTTTCCATCCAGAGCGAAGGAGTCGAGAACCTGGGTTTCCCAACGTCCTCCAAAATAAACCCCGCTGTTGCCCCGACCCTGTCCGCGCGCAAAGGGTTTGTAGGGTGTGCGGAATTCCAGGTGGAGTTGGCAGCTTTTAAATTTTGGAATGCTGGTGGTGCCGGTGGATTTCAGGAGGCCGTTTTCCATTTGGCCGTTCGTCCATTGAGCGACATTTTTTCCGTCGAAGAGAATGGTGGCTCCCTTGGGGGCGTCGGCACCGAGAGTCGGGCTTTTGCGCTCGATTCTTTTGAGGACGTGAGCCGCGTTTTTGTAAACGTTGAGGGCCAGGGTGTCGCCCGCGATGGCAATGCCCCACTTTTTTCCGGAGTCGAATTGGACGCCATTTTTGGAAGTCTCTCCCGAGAGTTTGATCCGTTCCTTTCCTTTCTCCCAGCCCAGCCCCGGGAGTCCTCCCTCAAGGATGTAGGCCTCAAATTTCCCTCCGCCAAGAGCGACGACCTGAACTCCGTAAGGAGCCCCTTCCTTGTGATATTCCCCTTGGTAGGAAAAATCGGGATCCTCTTTGGAGGCCTTTTGCGGGTCGATCCAGGTGGATTGCTTTTTGTCGTCCGCTGCCAGCAGGGCCGGGCTCAGTAGGACGAGGGCGAGGAGTGTTTTTGTGATCATGGAGAAAGATAGGGTTGGCTAGATTCGGGAATTATTACCTCTGAAGGAGGCCTCATCTTTCCGAATGGGCCTCTTCGGCAACGGGAATCTGCTTTCCCAAAAGAAGAAGGTCCGGTCGGTATTCGAAATGCATGGTG
>CALFSW010000451.1 GCA_937916505.1 uncultured Verrucomicrobiales bacterium
CTTGGCTGGCTGAACTTTGATCCGTCGGCTCACGTTCCTCAAAACGACTTTGCGAAATCCTTCATCTTTAATTGAGTTGATCCATTTCAAGGCGGCTTCCGGGTCTTTCGAGACCAGACCGTGGGCCAAACCATTAATCGCGAAGTCCTTGTCCCGTGAACTGACCAGCGAATTGATACGTTTCTCAACGGCCTCGATTTTCACTCCGCCAACTCCGCCTCCCAACCGACCGAAGGCAACGGAAAGAGCTGAGCCGCGAGCATCGAGATCTTTTTGCTTCATAGCCAGATCCACTGCCTCAAAGGGAGCGGAATCAAACTTCCCGGATTGGATCAGTTTGGTGACATCTTCACCCGTTTTCTTGGCCTTGGCGACTTTAGCACGATCTGCTTCAGAGGCAATTCCCTGCTCCGCGAGACTTAATTTAATCGGGCTCAACTTTATTCCGCCAGTCTCTTCATCAAGATCGTCAAGGATCTCTAATTTGATGACCGTGCCACAAGCATTCTCCATATGCCGGGCCGGGCCGCTGGTGCTCGTCCAGACATTGCCTTCTTTATCGAACTCGATTTCCCGAGTGTAGCTCACACGGAACGGCAATGGGAATTCAACGAGATACTCGGTCTTGGGATTGAAGCGATAAAGCGTGTCATTGCCCGTACCGCAGATCCACACCATGCCATCCGGAGCGACATTGAGAGCATACGGAATTTGGTTTAGGTAATCCGGCAAGGGATAGGTCGTCCACTTCTCGGTTTTGGGGTCGAACTTACCAAAGACCCCGGAGCCAAACCCCGGAACCCAAATCATCCCATCAGGCGCAACATGAAGACGCCTCGGCCCCCGGAAGGGAGGGTTCCACTCAGTGACGTCACCATCGGGAGCTTTCGGATCGATGCGACCGATGCGGTTTCCGTTGAGTTTGGAGTACCAGATCATACCATCGACTGGTGAGTAATCGAGGCCGTAGGGAGTGATTCCTTTTGACTCTCCTTTTCCACCCGCCTTCACCTGACCGGCTTCGAGAAGCTGGTATTCCTTGCGCACGAGCGTCTTCGGATGAAGTCGAAAAACTGAATTCCGCCCGGCATCGGTATACCAAATAAAACCGTCGGAATCTTTTGGATCGATGCGCAAAGTGTGAGGCCAAGAACCTCGC
The DNA here is from genome assembly GCA_937916505.1 of uncultured Verrucomicrobiales bacterium. Lineage (GTDB taxonomy): Bacteria > Verrucomicrobiota > Verrucomicrobiia > Verrucomicrobiales > Akkermansiaceae > SW10. The sequence continues at coordinate 1,160 of CALFSW010000451.1, forward strand.
TCCGCCGGAGCCTCGGCACTTGATAAAATCGTATATTCCTTAGTCTTAAGATCAAACTTCGCCATTTCACCCGAGACGCAGAGAGTGAGCCACATCTCACCATCATTATCGGGCTCGATGGAGTGCGGACCATGGGACCCTCGAGGAAGACGGTAGTAAATCCGCTCTCCGGTTTCTGGGTCAAGCGTCGCGGTGTATTGCTTCCCAATATGCACGACATAAGCGAGGCCATCATCGCCCACTTCGAGGTCGTGAAATGAACCCTTGAACGGCTCCCCCATTTCCCAAGCCGTTATTTTCGCTTTGGTTACCATGCCGGACGGAGCTGGTGGTGGAACATAAGCGGGCCAGCTTTTCACGGCATCGTCCCTATAGGTGTCGATGATACGTTGGGTAATTGTTTCCTTGGTATGAGGGTAAAGGCCACCAAATCCATCCATCCGTCTAATCATCGTCTCCCAATCAACCGGCCGTTCTGGGGTTCTAAATCCGACCGTCCCGATTTGGTGGCAGTAAGCACACATCATTTTGAAGTTCAGCCTGTCCCGTGGGCTGTCGAAGCTCAGTTGACCAAAAGCATCGCTGGCAGGACGTTGTCCCTCCAGATCTTCTCCAGTGGCCGGCGACATCTTAATGACAACCGAATCTTTCCCCAGCGTCACATTCTCGACCCACTCATCCTGCTGACCAGGCAGGCGTGCTCGAATCTTAAACTTAGACTCGTGAAGGCCTTCAATCCAGAAGCTTCCATCAGGCTGGGAAAAAACCGATGTGCTCTGGCGCCGACTATCGTCGAAGACTGAGACCATGACACCGCTCATTGCCTTGCCTGCCAAGTCCTGAATCCGACCGGAGAGAGCCCCTGTCTTGCCGAGGGGCTTACCCGCCTCTCGGCGAATTTCGGCTTTCACCTTCCTTTTAAAATGTGGGTTAGCATTACCAGTTGGTCTTGCCGCTTTTGGTCTATTTCCTTTGGTTCGGACGTAATCGAGGATCTTGATAAAGGACGCCCCGCGATTCTTCATATCCGGGAAAAGGCGCTCCTGTTCTTTCCACAATTGACCAACTTCCGCACCTTTGGCACCTGCCGTTTTAAACCATTTATCGACAAATGCCTGGTGACCTTTTCCTCCGGGGTAGTCTTTGGGAAGTTCGCGCCTCGCAATCACTTCTAATAATTCGCGCGTCGCCTTGTTACCTTCCGCCTTAGCTTCGGAAGAAATCTTTTTGGATCCGACTATAGCCTTGGAAGAGACTTCCCGCTTGTTGAGGGTCGCACCTTCTTCAATGCAGTAGAGATACTGACTTCCCCGTAAGAGCATTTGCTTGCCGACCAGAGCGGCCGAGGCGCGAAACTCATCATCCAGCTTATTGGTAGCTAGAACTTCAAACTCCTTACCACGTTTAAGAACAAGCGTGACGCCATTTCTTCCGGTAAGATAAACTCGTCCAGCTGCCCCCACCGGAGACGAATAAACATTCGCAATGGAGGGAAGACGAGTCGACCCGATTAACTCGTCCCCTGTTTTGGCATCCAGAACTGAATAAAGACTCTGATTGGATTTCAGGAATCCCAACATGCCATCGTAAAGAATTGGCGATGGAATATAAGGAGTGTTTTTTGTCTTACTCCAAACGATTTCTTCGCTTCCGGTGATATCGCCCTTTGCTGAAAGCGGAAGAGCCAACAGGGAATACCCCGAATAGCCACTCATACAGTAAACCCGCTCACCATCTGTGACCGGGCAAGGGATCGTGTTTTGCGAAAGCCCGCCGCATTGCCAAATGATCGATCCGTTTTCGAGGTCATAGCTTCGAACAAGACTATCACCGCAAGTGATGACCTGCGTTTTTTCCTGATAAGAAACAATAAGAGGGGTCGACCATCCATTCGGTTCATCCCGCTCTTTTTTCCAGAGGGGCTCCCCAGATGTCGCATCGAGCGCTTCAATTGTCGACTGTCCCTTGTGATCGCGTAAGATAATTACCTTGTTATCGTGAACGACAGGTGAACACCCTTCCCCGAGACTTGCACCGACTTTCGCCCTTCCAAGATCCTTACTCCAAAGTTTGTTCCCATCCAAATCGAAACAGTAAAGACCAGCTGAGCCAAACCAGCAGTAGAGACGTTTGCCGTCTGTATAGGGAGAAGCCGAGGCAAAGGAGTTGTCTTTGTGATGTCCTTCATGAGGAACCAAATCCGTGGCCGCTCTTCGCCAAATTTCCTTCCCGGTATTCCGATCAAGGCAGATGACGACGAAGCTGTATTTCGTATTGGGATGTTTGATCCCGAAAACCCGCTCGGGCTGATCCTCGGGCTTCGGCAATGATAGATCAACCTCGCCGGTGTTCACCGAAGAAAGGAGGAAGACTTTATCGCCCCAAACAATCGGGCTGGAAACGCCTCGTCCTCCAAGTGGGATTTTCCATTTAACATTCTTGGTCTCACTCCAAGTCGTCGGAGGATTGGCAGTGCGCGAAACTCCATTTGCTTCCGGCCCTCGCCATTGATGCCAGTTGTCGGATCGTTTTATCTGCCCCAATGCCGGCAGGACCA
>CALFSW010000452.1 GCA_937916505.1 uncultured Verrucomicrobiales bacterium
CTAGGTTCTTTTCATGGACAAGTTTCTATGGTTGGTCTGGGTTGCGGGGATTATCGCGATTGCGATCTGGGCGTTTGGAGGCAGGAAGCGGAAAAGGGCCAGGGCTTTGATGGAAGCGGGACCGTTGAGTGAGGAAGATCGAGGATTTTTAGAGGATCACTTCAATCTCTATAGGGACTTTTCGGATGAACTCCGAAAGAGGCTGGAGCCCATCGTGCAGGTGCTGATTGCCGAGAAGAATTTTGAAGCGTGTGGTGATTTGGAGGAGGTGACCCGGGAAATGAAAGTGGTGATCATGGCGCAGGCAGCGTTGCTTTTGGTGGGGAGGGAGCATCGTCTCTTTTCGAAGCTTCGAACGATTCTACTTTATCCCGATGCTTTTACCGGTGGACGAGGCAAGACCGATGACAGTGACGAGACGGTCCGTCTGGGGGAGAGTTGGGAGTCGGGTTCGGTCATTCTTTCCTGGCGCAGCGTGCAGCGGGGCGGGGAGGATGAAAAAGATGGTCGCAATGTTGTGATCCATGAATTCGCCCATCAATTGGACCAGGAAAACCGGCATGCCGATGGACTTCCTGAGCTGGAGAACCGTCAGGCAATTGGCAATTGGGCTCACGCCTTCTCAGGTGCCTACGAAGATTTTTGCAAAGACCTCGATGCTGGAAGAAAAACCGTGATGGATCCTTATGGAGCGACCAATCCGGCTGAGTTTTTTGCGGTCGCGACCGAGACGTTTTTTGAGAAGGCGAAGAAGCTTCAGAAGGACTACCCGAATCTTTATGAGCAATTGGTGAAGTTCTATGGCCTTGATCCGAGGGCGTGGTAAGCGGATGTTGAAAGAAATATCGGAAGGCCTGACTTTCTGCTGATCTTGGATTTTGACAGGGGGGGGGTCTCCGGTCATCCTTAAGGCCTCATGTCCGTCCCGCAGAATACCATTGCTCTGGTTTATGATTACGATCAGACCCTGAGCCCGAGTTACATGCAGGATGATGTCCTCTTTCCCAAATTCGGGATCGACCCGGAACAGTTTTGGAAGAAGTGCAATGTGCTGGTGAAGGAGAAGCAGTGGGACGGAGAGTTGGCTTACATGAAGTGTCTGCTCGACTACCTGGGGATGGATAGTGTCACCAACGAGGACCTGACGGAGTTGGGAAAAGGATTGAGTTACTATCCGGGAGTTGAAGATGTCTTTGAAGAAATTCGCGAGTATTGTATCCGGCCCGAGCATGAGGCGGCAGGAATCAAAGTGGAGCACTACATCGTCTCCTCGGGCCTACAGGCTTTGTTGGACGGATGTTCCTTGGCTGGGAAAGTGAAGGCCATCTTTGGCTGTGAATTTGGCGAGGATGAGCTGGGACGGATTAGTTTTCCAAAACGGACAATCTCCCACACAACCAAGACGCAGTATCTTTTCCGGATTAACAAAGGGATGCTGGAGCATCATGATGATGTGAATGATCACATGCCGGACACGGCCCGCCCAATTCCCTTTCAAAACATGATTTATGTCGGCGACGGGCCGACCGATGTCCCCTGTTTTACCGTGATGAAGAAAAACGGAGGACACGCGATTGCGGTCTATAATCCGAAGGATCAGACGGGAAGAAGTTTCCGGAAGTGTTACCAACTCTGCACTCACGCCGACAGGGTGAAGCACATTGCTCCCGCCGATTATCGTAAAGGGAGTCATTTGCGATTGCTCCTTGAGGAGATGGTCAAGGAAGTCGCGGACCGCATTCTCCAGGAGAGGCTGGAGGAAGGTCAACAAGGGCGGGTCGCCGCTCCGGGTTTTTGATTTTTTACTGATGAGAAAAGAACAATTTCACTTTGTCGGGGTGTGCGGAACAGCCATGGGATCTGTTGCGGCCGGAATGATTGAGAAAGGATACACCGTGACTGGATCAGACCAGGCGATCTATCCTCCCATGTCCACTTTTCTTGAAAGCAAGGGGGTGAAAATCATGGAGGGATACCGCGCTGACAATATCCCGGATGAAGCAACGACCGTGGTTATCGGCAATGCCATCAGCCGTGGGAATGAGGAAGCCGAAGCGATTCTCCAGCGACGCCTCCGCTACCTGTCGCTCCCCGAAGTTCTCAAAGATTACTTCCTGCGTGGCCGCCGCAATTATGTGGTGAGCGGAACCCACGGGAAGACGACGACAAGTGCGATCCTGGCCTGGCTCTTTGAGTCCGCCGGGAAGGATCCTGGTTTTATGATTGGAGGGATTCCGGCAAACTTTGGCCAAGGGGCCCGTTTCACTGACTCGGAATTTATGGTGATGGAAGGTGACGAGTATGACTCGGCCTTTTTCGACAAGAGATCAAAATTTCTCCACTACCTTCCCGAGCTGGTCGTGATGAACAACCTCGAATTTGATCACGCCGACATTTACAACAATCTCGACGAGATCATCCTGACGTTCACACGCCTCCTGAAAGTGGTTCCGCGCAACGGGCTGGCTCTCATCAATGGCGATGATCAAAACTGCCTCATTGCAGCGAAGGACTCTCCATGCCCAACCAAAACGGTTGGCTTCGGTGATGACTGCGAGATTAAGATTCACGATGTCGACTATCACCCCGAGGGAACGCGTTTTAAGATCGATCAAGAGCAGTATGAGATCCCGATGGTAGGTGAGTTCAATGTTCGCAATGCCGCAATGGCGGTGTGCTCAGCATCTTTCGCTGGTCTGACTGCAGATGAGATTCGCACCGGCCTCATGAGTTTCGAGGGCATCGCCCGCCGCCAGCAGGAAAGAGGGGTAGTCAACGGGGTCACCGTGGTGGATGATTTTGCACATCACCCGACGGCGATCGGGCTGGCGATTGACGGTCTTCGCCAAAAATATCCCGAGCGACGGTTGTGGGTGATTTTTGAACCCCGGTCCAACACAACACGGCGCAATATTTTTCAGGATGATCTTGCGATTGCTTTAGCGAAGGCGGATTTGGTGGTGATCCCATCCGTTCCGGATCCTGAAAAGGTCGCTGAAGAAGATCGTCTCGACCCTGCAAAACTGGTGTCAGATATTTCAGCGGGGAATGTCGAAGCCTGGTATCTCGGAGAAGTTGATGAGATTGTGGAACATGTCGTTGGAAAGGCCAGGAGCGGTGATGTGATTGCCGTGCTCAGTAACGGAGGCTTTGGCGGCATTCATGACAAGCTACTTAAGCGGTTATCGGAGTAGAACGAGGGATTGCCTTTTTCTGTTAGAAAGAGTATTTCATCCTTCGATGATTGAAAATTATATGTCTTGGGAGGGCGGAGTTGATCTCGTCGGGCTCTGCAACGGTGCTTTGGAGCCCA
>CALFSW010000453.1 GCA_937916505.1 uncultured Verrucomicrobiales bacterium
TCCCAGGCAACATCCTCCGGCTTTGAGAAACGGGTGACAGAACTGGCATCACTCCTCGATTCCAGCTCATTCCAGTCATCGGATTTGACATCCCCGAAATCGACAAAGGTCACGGTATTTCCGGAAGCCACCCCGGCCTCATTCAGCTGCCCGTTGACGGACATTCCATAGAGTGAACCATTCGTCAGGCCCGCTTTGTCAATCTCCAGGGGACCGGAGGTGTTTTTCAATCCCACATAAAGGTAGACCTGCCCGGGATTTTCGTCATCCGAAAGCACCACCACCGTCTTTTCCTGCGCAAAGGGACTGGCCACGGCATTTTCGAAATTCATATTTCCAAAGGCCGGTAATTCGCGGGCCGTGCCGGCATTGGGACCATCCACCTCCACCGCAAAGGCCCGACCGCCATCGAGACGGGCGAAGTCCAAATCAGGCGCCTGGGCCACCACCTGGGCACGGGTCACAAAGGGGACTTCATCAGCGACCGTTTGCGCGACATCAAAGGGCGGAAACTCCTCACCGGTGAGATACAATTTCACCTGGCTCCCCTTACCCGAGGACGAATCGAAGAACGCGGACTGCGGAGCCATATCCGACGAACAAAAGACCTGGAAATTCTCCGCCGCCGAAGCCACATAGTTCCCTTCTCCCTTATTCCAGAGAAAGACCGACTGAATCAAATCCCCACCCGAGATCACCTTGAGAGGGTCCGTGGCATGGTCCGGCTTGTTCACGACCCACTTCGCGACGTGAGCTCCCTTTCCTCCATGGGCGAGTTCTCTTTGTTCATTGGTAAAGGAAGAGATGAAGGCACCAAACTGGGGGGGAATGGTAAACGACGGAATATAGGGAATCTCATGATTCACCAGAATCGTGAAGGTCCCGTCTCCATTATCGTAGGCCGCAGTGCCATCCGGAGATCCCGTATGAAAATACCCTCCAAAGGTCCGGGCATTCTTTGCCGCCGTCACAATGGAATGAATTTGGATGTCCTCATGCCCCGCCGCCGGGGTCACAAAAGGTTCATAATCCGTACTCGGCCCGGTCATAATTTCCGCACTCAAGAGGGATCCCCCCCAAAATACAAAACCTCCGACGATCTTCATCATAGGGTAATTTTTCATCAGTTGTCTCCTTTCGGATTAAAATCAAAAAACTGAACAAGTTTTCAGATAGATCCCCTCTCATAAAGACACGGCCCCCGAAAAGCAAGGAAACGATACCGGGGCCTTTCCGAAGAACGGCGACGCCGAACGTGCAGACCTGAAAAAGGAGTCGGGTGACACCACTGCCAAGGGTGATCTGAACGACGATGGCATTCCCAACGCCATCAGTTACTCCCTGCGCCCTCCCTTTGACCGAGGTCTTTCGGACCAGGAACGGAGTAGCCCCGAAAAATCGACCGACAGCGCTCCCCTTTCTCCCCCCTCCGGCTCCGGTCCAAAGGCGGCCTCAAGGCCCTCCCGCCAAAAGTAAATTGCGAGCAGTGAGATTGTTTGTCGGTTGAGCGTGTTTTATTTGTTCATGCTCACTTGGGTCGCGGTGACATCACGGGGGCCGGACTGCTCGAGCCGGGCAAGGCGGGCCTCGATCGCCTCGTCTTCGTCCGCTTGTTGGGCAAGCTCGGCTTTCAGGGCGGCGTTCTCCTCCTGTAGTTTTGCAAAATTCTCCTGACTGATCTTCAGCTGGCGCGCAAGTTCCTGGGTGGCGGACACATTGAGCATGGAGAGGGCGTCGTAATCCACGGTGCGGAAGTCGTTCACTTCGCGCCCATAGACGAAGACAGTCCTGGCATCAGCGACAAAATCGACGCGGAATTTGTCCTGCGTGACTTCCAATACTTCATGAATGGCTTCCTTGTTGTCTCCGATGAGGCGGACCCGTTCTCCTTTCTTTAGATTTGTGGCGAGCTTTACCCAGCCATCCTGAAACTCCGCCTTCCGGTAAATATCCGGCAGCACGTTGGTCTGCTGATTGACGGCCTGCGGCAAGATTTTTTCGACCTGCTGGGCGATCACTTTCTTGGAGACAGCGTCGCCCCTCGCAATCGCATCCTTATGCGTGTAGTTGGTGATTTCAATGCGGTTCAAGTCCGCCAAGTCAGCAGCTCCATCCGAGCGCCCCAAAACGTTCTTGATACGAGCATCGGAATTGGCGTGGATCTCCACTCCGACAATATAGCCATCGCTATAGATACCGACGTCTCTGGTGAGGTTGGTGTTATTTAAGTCGCTTGCGCCGTTCCTATTGAGGAAGCCACCGATGTTATAAGTGTGGCTTTGGGTCCCGGACACATCCAGCTTTCCTCTGGTTGGGGTGGCCGTGCCGATGCCGACGTTGCCGACCATGGAAATACGCGTCCCCTTCAACTCCAGAGTGTCGTCGACGCCACTTTCGCCCACATGGACATAATCACTATCGCCGAATTTGATGAGCTTCGGATTTCCTGGAGCAGAGGCTTGGGCTCCGACAAGAATGTTCCCGGTGTTGGCCCCTGGATCCTGAACATGAAGAGTGCCAGCGACATCCAACTTTGCCTGCGGTGTCGCCGTCCCGATACCGACGTTGCCGGTCCCCTTAATCCGCATCGTCTCAGTCATGCTAGTGCTGCGTAAAACTTAGAGTGATGGATATTTTTGAATTTTAGACTTGT
>CALFSW010000454.1 GCA_937916505.1 uncultured Verrucomicrobiales bacterium
TGGGTGCGTTTCACGCGGGCCTTGGGGGCGATGCCGGGTGCCGCCCTGCACAAAGAGATTCGTTCCACAGGCACCATGATGTGGATTCGGCCACTTGGGGCCTTGAGGTTATAATGGGTCGGTGTGGAATGATCGAGGTCATCCCATGCAGCGGGTGAGTCGATCTCGAATCGAGCTGTGTTGTGCAGGATCCGGACAGAAGTGCCAGTGGCGAATTTGGCTGTCGTGGCGGTAGCGGGACCGTTGGAGTGTGATGAGTAGGTGGACATGGCAGATTTAAAATGGAAGGTCGTTGCCTTTTTCCGGTTCGGTTGGCGGCCTGTATTGTTTGCTTCTACTGGGTGAAAGGATTGGCTGATTGAAATATTCGAGAAGGGTAATCAGCGCCGAGTCCTTGACCTCGAATTCGGTGTTGGAGAGTTCACGTCCGGTCGTGGGGATGCCGCTGTCATTCTTTGGGGATACGATTGCCTCGGTGAAGCGGAGGAACTGGAGGGCAGCCTCGACTTGGGCTGGAACTTGGGGGCTTTCAGGGATGAACATCATGCGGTTGCGATGAGGTGAGAAAACCACAGAAAAATATTCTGATCAAGATTCTTGATGTCTGTATAATTGCATGGCATATGACTCCGTAGTCATGTTTAGCATTTTTTCGAAGGATGGAATTTCGCTGGATCGTTTGCTTTCACTGAAAAAAGTGGTGGAGTCGGGCAGCATCACAGGCGTTGCCGAGGGTAATGCGAATCTGCAATCCCAACTCAGCAAGCAAATCGGAGACCTGGAGAAAACACTGGGCATGCAATTGTTGGATCGCGCTCGAAAGCCGTATTCTCCAACGGAAGCGGCCCGGCGTTTGGCTGATGCCTGTGGACGATTCGTGCGCGAGGTGGAAGAAATTGCTGCAGAAGAAAGCGGGTTGCAAAGTCCGATCACAGTGGGTGCAGGGGAGGTGGTGATCCGGGAGTTCTTTATTCCACAAATTGGTAGACAGAAGAGAGGTAAAGCGGCGGTCAAATGGGTCACGCGCAATCTGCGGCGGAAGAAAGTCCAGGAAGGCCTGGAGGCCGAATGGTTGGATGTGGGAATTGCTTCCAATTTGAAAGGGAATGGCATTGTGGAGGTGGTGAGTTTGCCAGGGTATGGATTCAAACTTCTGCTTCCGGAAGGCGAAGAACCTGATAGGTCCGGATGGGCGCGGTTGGCGGAGATGCCTGTTGCCATGCTTGATGGAGACGCCGGTTTCAGGCAGTTTCTGGCGGGACACTGCAGCAAGCAAAGTGTGGAACTGAAGGTTGGAGCCGAGTGCACCAGTTTCCCGCAGGCAGTGGACCTTGCAGAAGAGGTCGGCTTGGCAGTATTTGTCCCGGAATACTGGTGGAAGCGAAGAAATAAGATTTGGGCCTCACGAACTCAGAAGCTGCCCGGGTTGGAAGAATTCCAGCGCGAATTTCATCTCGGGTGGAACCGTAAAGTCGTGGAGCGCCGGCCCGAAGTGGCGGCAATGGTAAAGGGGCTTCAAGGGAAGAGGTAAGAGAGAATTGGGCAAGCCATAGCCTCTTACCGACGGGTGAGGTCTTAATAGAAAGGAAATCGTAGTAGACGAGGATGAGTCTCTCTCCGGGGGGATCGCTTACCTTCTGACAGGGCGATAATGTGCGCCGCGTCCTTTACCGCGTCGTTCCGCGTATCCAAGCTCTACGAGCTCGCCGAACTTGTCCTTCAGGGTATTCCGGTTTGCTTTAAGTTCCTCGGCCGCCTCGCCAACCGATAAGGTTTCACGTTCTGCGAGCAGCTTGAGAAGTCGTGCTGAAAGTGGCGAGAGATCGGGAGAAAGGGGAAAAGGGACGCCCCTTGCTTCGGAGGCCGGGAGGCGTTCGCGCAGGCGCTCGGTTTGCGATTTGAGAGAGCGAAGAAAGAACAAGATCCAAGGTTCCCAGTCCGCTCCTTTTTGAAAGGAGGTCTGCGTCCGCCTCAAGGCCAGATAGTAGGCTTCTTTATTGTGCTCAATGACGCTTTCGAGTGAAGCATAGGAGGCGTAGGCGTAGCCTGCCCGGAGCAGCATGAGGTTGGTCAAGACCCGTGAGAGTCGTCCGTTGCCATCTTGAAATGGATGGATGGCCAGAAAGACGACGTTGAATACGGCGATCCGAAGGAGAGGGTGAAGCACGGGATCGTTCTCTTCCTTGGTGTTCCAGGTGAGCAACTTTTCCATGAGCATCGGAGTTTCGAAAGGGAAGGCGGTTTCGAACACGATTCCGACCTGCTTTCCTTCGGCATCGAAGGCGGCGACATGGTTGTCGAGCGATTTCCACTGTCCCCGGTGTCGCTCGTCTTTGTCGCTGTAGCGGAGCAGATC
>CALFSW010000455.1 GCA_937916505.1 uncultured Verrucomicrobiales bacterium
CTAGCAAGCCTCTGTTATTTTAATTACACCTATTCGGGGGAGCGGGTGGGCCGTGCGTTATTGGGCTTGGATTTCTCTGATCGCATTGAGTTGGAGACCCACCGTCAGGCCGTTTTTGAGCAGGCCGGTCAGACCGTAAGGGCTGTTAAAGAGGTTTTGATAGACTCCTTGATTTAAATACGTAAAAAAAAAACCTAATATGAAGCTTCGGTCGATTCTTCCATTCTTTCTCCTTGGGTTGGTCCGTGTTCACGGGGCTCAGGATTTTTTTGAACTCCCGCCAATCAAGTATTCGGAGACTGCGAGTGACGACGCGGTGGCCCAAATGGCTAAAGAGATTGAAAGCGGTGATTGGGTGGTTCCTCCCTCTGATGGAAAGTCCTTTTTAAAGGCTGTTTTGAAGAAGCTCGATATTCCCGAGGAGTCACAGGTTCTCGTTTTTTCGAAGACAAGTTTGCAGAACTCCCTCATTAACCAGCGGAATCCACGAGCGCTCTATTTTTCGATGGATGCTTATGTGGGATGGATGCCGGGAGGGAAAGTAGAGGTCATCATCCAGGACAAAACGCTGGGTCCGGTGTTCTATACGATTGATCCGCCTTTTGGAGATCGGCCGGCCAAGGTCGTGCGCGCAACTGATTCTTGCCTTCAGTGTCACGCGACTTCACGAACTTCGGGTGTTCCCGGGATGTTTATTCGTTCGGTTGTTCCTGATCAAAACAGTCACCCCATCTTGAGTGCGGGAACCTCCCTGGTGACCGATAGCACGCCCTTGAAAGATCGTTGGGGTGGGTGGTATGTTTCTGGTTTTTCCGATCATCCTCATCTTGGAAACAGATGGGTGCCGGAAAGCGAGATTGATGGGGTGGATTTTTCACCCGAAGTGACGAAACTCGAAGATCTAACTTCGCTGATTGATACCGACAAATATCTCCAGCCCACCAGTGATATCGTCGCTCTGATGGTTTTGGAGCATCAATGCCGGACCCACAATCTCATGACGAAAGCCAAGATGGGCTTCTTGAGGGCTCGCTACTTTCAAGAGTCCTACAGTGCAGATGAGGATCTCAATTCGCAGGATGGGATGTCTTGGAAGACTGCTGATAGCTCGGCAAAGGAAATCGTGAGTGCCTTTCTCTTCGAGGATGAAGTGGATCCCGGAGGTGACGGAGTTGAGGGAAGCGACGCGTTTGCCAAGGCCTTCGTGGGGAAAGGGGTGAAAAATGCAAAGGGAAAGAGTCTGCGCGATCTTCGGCTTTATGGCCGCATCTTTAAGAACCGCTGCTCATATATGATCCATTCCATGGCCTTCAAAGGGCTGCCGGAAATGGTGAAAGAGAGGGTCTTTTTTCATCTTCGGTCCGTGCTTTCCGAAGATTTGGATAATCATTTGAGTAAACGCGAAAAGAAAGCGCTCCGCGGAATTCTTGAAGAGACTGTTCCAGGCTTCAAAAATTGATCCTTACGCCGGGCTGGGGAATAATCACTTCGCATTCCGGCAAGGCCTTTGAGAGTCTGCTTTGAAACCATTCGGTGGCATCCGGATCCCCATGGACAAGGAGGAGTTTTTTGGGTCGGGCTTTTACCGCAAAGTCCATGAGCTCTTCCCTGCGGGCGTGGCCGGAGAAGTCGAATTCATTGACAACACAATTCAGTTGAACCTTGTGGGAGCCATCAAGTCGAATGACATCGCCTGATGATGCGGCCTTGATTGCTCCGGCGGGAGTTGCTGAATCAGCGTAGCCGACAAACAGCAGCGAGTTGGCCGGGTTTTGGAGGAAGCTGCGAGCAAAGATGTTGGAGGTTGTTTTTTCGCTCATCATTCCGCTGGAAAGGCAGTAGATCGCGCCCGGTTTGTATTCAATAGGTGACCGTCGGCGCTTGTTGCCGGTTTGGACCTTCATGTCGCGGAGAATCTCGAAATTGGGTCGATGCCGCCGGGTGGAATCCGCAAAGCTATCGTAGATCATCGTCATTTTAGTGCTGAGACCACCAATAAAAACCGGAGTGTGCTCCGGAATGAGACCTTCGGCTTTAAAGTTGTCCAGCATCGTCAGCACCTCTTGGGTTTTGCCAATGGCAAAGACCGGAATTAAGGCCGAGCCTCCGGTTTCCAAAGCATCCCTAATACAATTTGCCAAGCGTGCTTCCTGATCAGCCCTCGTATAATCAGTGGGTCTATCATCGGCGCCCCGGGTTGTTTCCATGATAAGAAGATCCGGCTCATGAAGCTCGGGAAAACGTGCCCCTTTAATGAGAGTGTGATCCTTGAAGTGAACGTCACCGGTGTAGAAGATCGTTTTGTCGTCTTTTTCGATTAGCACTCCGGCTGAACCAAGGATATGGCCGGCGTCGTAGAAGGTAAGGATGGTTCCCGATTCACCGGGTGGATCCAGAGAGAATGGCTTCTCGTAGGGCCTGATCATCCATTGATCGCGTGCATAGTCAATTTCCCGATGGTGGTAGAGCGGATATTCGGGAATCCCCAATTCTTCCCGTTGGCTGCTCATCACGTTGACAGAGTTGTGGAGAAGCGCTTCTCCCAGGGCCGCGCACGGAGCAGTGAGATAGACCGGCGCGGAGGGGTGATCGCGCTGGGCGACCGGAAGTGTTCCGATGTGATCCAAATGGGAATGTGAAATCACGATCGCATCAGCCGAGTCGTAAGGAAGCTCCTGATAACGGGGGAGGGCATTGGGTCCTTCTTCCTTGGGATGCATTCCAGCATCGAGAAGGATGAGATTGCCATCTAAATTCAAGGCGTAGGAATTACCCCCGATCTCCGCACGGAGGTTCAATGATTGAAAGGTGAAAGAAGACACTTCGTGTAACAATAGTCGGGATGAGCGGACTGGCTAGGGATTTGTGTGGGAGCGCGGAATTGTA
>CALFSW010000456.1 GCA_937916505.1 uncultured Verrucomicrobiales bacterium
GAAGAACTTCCCGTCCTGGCGACTCCGGTGAAGTTCACCGAAGTTCGTGTTCACGTCCTCCGAGCCGAACCCGAGGAGCTTGTCCATGCCGGGGATCTTGAGGAGTTGCTTCACGAGAAGCGCACCCACCCATTCCATCCCTGCGGCGAGAAAATTAACCACCGCCTCCATGCCTCGCAGGATCTTGTTGTAGAACTTGATCGCGATCCCGATATAGAGCTTACCGAGGCTCGCCCACATCGAGCCATCGGTGAGCGCGTTCCACAGGAATCCGACCGCGACGCGGAACCCACTCACCAGGGAATTGACGGCATTGGTGAAACCGATCTTCAGGGAATTACTGATCAGGTCGAGCACCTGTCCGCTTTTGAAGGCTGCGATCACGAACTGGATGGCGCCTTTCACTGCTTCGCCCGCCCGTTTTGCCATCGGGGCCAGCTTCTGGACGAGCCCAATGGCCTCGGCGATGAGTGGTCGAATGGCGTCGTTGATCGGTTGGCCAAGGATCAGGAAGGTTTCGTTGATCGCGTCCTTCAAGGTGGAGAATAAGCCGGTGGTCGTCTTGCTCTGGGCCGCCATCATGCCGTGAAACTTTCCGCCCTCGGAGGTGAGCGAAACGAAGGCCTGCTCGATGGCCGGGAAGCCGACCTGCCCGGACTCGACGAGCTTCTTGACCTCCGAATCCGAAACTCCGAATTGCTTCGCCAGTTCCTGAATGATCGGGATGCCGCGCCCGGTGAGTTGGTTGATGTCCTCGGCGAAGAGCCGCCCTTGAACCCGGGCCTTGCCGTAGAGTTCTGCGATTTCGTTGACCGGGGCCTGGACACCTGCGGAGACGTCGCCGATGCGTCGTAGGGTTTCCGGTACGGTGTCGGCACCTTCACCGAATGCGATCAGCTTCCGACCAGCGTCGGCCAGTTCCGGAAACTCGAATGGGGTTTCGGCACCGAGCTTACGAAGTCGGTTGAGGGTTTGCTCGGCCTTGGCGGCATCACCAATCAGGGTGGTAAAGGCTACCTTGGTCTGCTCGAAATCCGCCGCCGCGTTGATCGCCTTCACGCCACCCGCTACCGTGGCAACACCACCGGCAAGGGCGCCTCCAATCCCGGTCTTGAGCGCAAATCCGGTCGCAGCAAAGCCTTTCTGCAGAGCCAGTGCTCCACCTTTCCCAAGTCCCGCCAGTCCGGCGCTGGTCAGTCGTTGCATCCGGCGTGCCGACGAGGCCACAAGATCAGTCGCGCCGGCCATCGCCCGCCGAAGGGCCGTAATGTCGGCTCCAAGGGTGACGGTCAGGGCGCTCATGATTCCGTTTCAGCGTCAACTGCCTCGCGCCATTGGATCCTGAGTTGTGCGAGGTGATCCTTCAGGTTGCCCGTGGAAGAACCCGAGATGCTCCAGTGGGTGCGAACGGCGTTCCGGCGAAGGAGGCAGTGTTGATATTGGGCGAGCCGCGCCAGTGGGAGGTTGAGCACGCGTTCTTCGGGCCATCCCGTTTCGGCGGCGACGGCAAAGACTTGGGCCGCTAGGAATCCTGGCTCGTCGCAGGGTGGGGCTTTTTTCCAACACCCGACACGGGATCAACCTGTGCCGCCTCCAATTCCTTCGACTGTTCTTCAAGTCGCTTGAATGCGGTCTGGAAGTCGGCCGGGGTCAGGCCACCGCAGAAAATGAGGGTTTCCTCACGGAAGCGTTGGTCGTCGAAGGACGCACGAACGACCTCTGGCCACGGGGCGCAATGGGCATACACGAAGCCCATCAGAGCGGAGGTGAAAGTGGGCGTGCCCTCCTCGGGCATCTCGCCCTTCACCAGCGGATTGTCGGTGCGTAGGAGAACGTCGTAGCTGGCGAGGGAGAGTGGCCGCATGGCATGGCCACCGACAATCGTCTCCACGTCGTGAAACGCGGTCGACAGGAGTTTTTCACGATCGTCCATGGTTTTAGAGGTGACGGAGGAACAGTTCTTCGGTGCGGGGAGTGGCGTTGAGCGGCAGGAGCGCGATCTTGCCCCGGCGCTTGATGCACGCCAGCGGCACGTCTCGCTTCACCTTGTCGACGAGACGCTCGCGGTTGAGCAGGCCGCACTTGATGTAGGCGAAGGGATGCTCCGGATTGGCGAGGTGCCAGGCGTCGTCATTCCAGGCTTGGATGAGCTCCTTGGTCTGGAATTTGCCATCGGCGCTCTGCGGTTCGAAGAACCAGACGATGCGCTCGCCGGTGATGCCGTCGCCAACGACACGGACAAAGGGTTTCTCCGCGAGCGGGATTCCGACGGCGGTGAGTGCAGCCGCCAGACAGGTGTTGCTGGTGGCGGTGGAGGACAGGTGGGATACGGCGTTCATTTTGGGATCTCAGTTGGTTGGTTGGTTGGTTGGTTGGTTGGTTGAAGGATCAGCCTCCGCTCGTGACGAACGGGTAGTGCTTGGCGGTGATGTCGATCTTCTCGAAGTCCTCGTTGTTGAGGCTGCGTTCGATCTGGGTGATCACGGTGGTTCCACCGCTGGTGTTGAGGTGGGCCGGAATGGCGTTGGCCAGGGTCAGCGACGCTCCAAGCTTTCCCGCAAAGGGGGAATCCTTCTTCACGAGGCCCGAAATCTTCGCCTCGATCTGCTCCTGATAGAGCGAGAGGCCCGTGATCTCTCCTCCCTTGTCCAGAACCATCTTCTCCTGGTTGGAGTAGCTGAATCCAAGGTCGGTGATCAGGACGCCGTCCTCATCCTGGGGGATGCCCCAGTTGCCGGTCGTTCCAATGAGATTTGCCGCCATTTGCCTCCGGCGGGCATGTCAACTACACCGCCGAAACAACCGCCTCGTAACTGACGACCGTCTCCCGTCCGCGAGTCTCGTCGGGCGTCGTGGCGGATTCGCGCATCAGAAGATCGTGAAGACAGAAGGTATCGTCGTTGAGGTCCGTGCGGAGCGTCGCCAAGTCAGCGAGCAGGCGCACCAATTCCGATGCCCAGATTGCATGCTCGGAGGCGGGCGTGTCGTCGACCTGTGTGAAGAAATGGAGGTCGAGTTTGATGCGCGCGGTGTGGCGCATGGCAGACTCCGGTTTTGTGTCCGACGCGGCGACGACGATGCACGGTCGGGTCCGCAGTTCGTCGCGATTAGCAACCTGGATCGGGATGTTGGCCGGGATGGCGTCCGGTCGATTGTCGTTGAGCCACGCGGCCAGGTTGGAGGTGAGAGCGTCTTCGATCAGGTTGGACATCTGACCGGGCGATGACGTCAACCGGCGTTCATTCTCGCGGTAAGGTCGTTGAAGAATGCCAGCGACCACAGGTCGAGTTCACGTGGATCCGGCAGGAACACCCGGACCTCCTCTGCGGCCTGCTTGAAGTCGACCTGCTCGAAGCGCTCGCACAGCAAGTGCCTCAGGGTGTCGCCATCGATGAGTTCGCCGTCCCAATGTCCGGACTGGCGCATTCTCGCGTCGAGGTGCTTGAGGTTGGGCTGAACCTTTCTCCCGACATACCAGACGAAATCATAGAAATCCCGGCCCTTGACCCTCTGCTTCCATCCCCGGCAAAGCACGGCATGGAGCTTGCCCGCGAACAAGCTGCCCAAGTCGTAGAGCACCACCTGATAGGGACTGGGGAGAAGCTGGGTGCGCACCTCGGTAGTGGCGTGAGGGGGCGGTTGAAGGTCCATCTCCAGTTTGATCCGGAGCGTCTGGTTCTTCGGCAAGCGTCGAGCAAGGTCGGCCGGCGCCCCGATATGGAGGAGGTTGAGCTGGGTGTTTCCCTTGAGGAATGCGGACTCGATGCCGCTCGCCTCGCCGCTGGATTTGGGCTCGGCGTCGAAGGTGAAACCCCAGGATTCAAGTTCTGTGGCAACGGCTGGAAGGAAGCGGTCGAGCCGTGAACCGTCGTCTTCACTCAGCAGCGTGAAATCGAGATCCTCTGAGAAACGGCGGAGTCCGTGGAAGATCCGCAGGGCGGTGCCTCCATAGAATGCGGCATGGTCGAAAAATCCTCCCCGCCACAGCCCGAGCAGAGCGATTTCCTGAACGACCTCCCGCGCCGCGTTCTGATAGTCCGCCGGCGTCTTCGGCTGGTAGGCGTCCAGCATGTCCTGGAGGGCGGCGTTCATGAGTCGATGAGGCGGTTCTTTTCGGCATAGCGCAGGAGCCAACGCACCGATGGCCGGCCATAGCCATCCGCGCACTCAACGAGCTGCGCACGATCCAGTCCGGAGGGCAGTTCGACTCGCATCCCCTCCAACCAGCGGGCCACGTCGGTCATGGAGCGGAATCCGGCCTCACGTGCAATCCGGTCGATGAGCGCCTTGGTCGGGCTGGCGATGAGGAACGGGAGGTCGGAATCGGTGACGCGGAGAATGCCGACTGGATAGACGGCCCTGGGAATCGGCTGGTATCGGAAACGACCAAAGTCGTTCTTGAACGAGGCGGCGCGCTTGATGGTGGCGGAGACGACTTCGGTAACTCCTTCCGGAATCATTCCGTGCCAAGAGAGCGCGGTTTCAAAGCTGATGTAGGACGGGCCGTAGATTGATCCAGCCAGACAAAGGGGATCGAGATTCCGACGGCTGGCATAGAGCCCGCGACGGAGTGAAATCAATTCGCCGGTCTCCAGCAAACGGGCGATCTTCCCCCGCTGATCCGCGATTCCCGCCAGGACATGGCGCATGTAGCCCATGTCCAAAATGGGGTCGTTGGGAATCGTAGTTTGCATGATTTTGACCGGAACGTTGTAAATGTGGCAACTTTCCAGATAAAATCCAGCATTATCCGCTCCGGCGTTTCAGAGCCCGATTTGCC
>CALFSW010000457.1 GCA_937916505.1 uncultured Verrucomicrobiales bacterium
TTCGCTCAGCATTTTCCCCGGCGAGCGTGGGTCTTCTGTCGTCTCCAAATAGTTGATGACCTGTCCCACGTAGTAATCCAGCGACTCGACCATCGCGCCATAGAAGGGGTTCTTTTGCCCTTTCATTCCCTTGTCATTTTCGAGCTTTGGTTCGACCCCCATGCTCGCGGCATACTTCTTCAGCAAGGCCTCGTTGCGCGTCACAATGGGTGAGTGAACCAGCCAGGTGCAGTAGTAGAGAAAGAAGGGCTTCTCCTTATTTTCACGAATGAACGTTAAGGCGTTCTCATTATTTTGGTGGAACGGAAAACCGTTTGCATCGAGGCGAAAGGGATCATTCTTTGCGGTTGTGGCAAATCCTTCCAGGCGATTCTTCAAGTTCGAATGCGCGCCCCGAGTGGAGCGGGTGAAGTCGAAGCCCACATCTTTCGGTTGCGGAAAGGCACTGTGATCGATGGCAATGTGCCACTTGCCAGCATGTCCGGTGACATAGCCGTTGGCCTTCATGGCCTTGGCCAGCGTCATGGTATCCTCCGGCATCCGTCCGCTGTACCACGGCTCCATCATCCGCGAGCGACTGCTCCGCGCAGACGGTGGTTTGCCGCCCAGCACGTGCGTTTTCTGAGCCCGGGCCGGATGGTTCCCGCTCATGATGGTGCATCGCGTCGGCGAGCAAGTCGGAGCCGGTGAATAGGCTTGCCAGAACATGACACCTTTTTTGGCAAAAGCATCCAGATGGGGCGTGTCATAAGCCGATGGATCATCGATGTCATAGCACTTCAAATCCTGCCAGCCCAGATCGTCGACCAGAATTAACACGACATTGGGCTTGGGTGCCGCAGAGAGCGACGAAGCCGATAGCACCGCGATACACAGCCACTGTTTGAGATACTTCATGATTGTTGTTAGATTTTGATTTCTCGACAAGGTCGCAGAGTTTCAGGGCTCCTGCTTCTATTGGTGATCCAGGAAGAACTGGATCGTTTGCTTGATGATTTCCTCGCGAGTCGGCTCGATGGGAGCCTCAACGGATCTCCAATTGTGTCCGGAGTTTTTGACGATTACGACTTCGACTGGAGCCGGGATCGTTTTGAGAGCTTCCTGCATTCGGTAAGCCTGCTTGACCGGAATGGTGGTATCCTTGTCGCCCTGAAGCATGAGGAGGGGAGGGCTCTCTTTGGTCAGGTAGGTCACCGGGCTCATTTCGCGATAGCGTCCTGCTTTTTCTTCCGGCTTCATGTTCCGACCCATGATCCTGCCGCCGAAGCGGTCCTTGAAGTTCTCCCGGTCATCATGATTGAAGAGTTGCTCGTTCTGAAAATCACAGGGGCCATACCAGGAAACGCCCGACACGGTCTTATAGTCAAATTCCGCCAATTCAGGATCCCCCTTCAGGCTCTCGGGAGGGGAGAGGAGGAGCATCTGGGCAAGGTGCCCGCCAGCTGAGTCCCCAAAGGTATGAATCTTGTTCGGATCAATCCCGAGCTCCTTCCGGTGGGCTGAGATAAATCGAAGGGCATCCTTGGAATCGATGACGCATTCGCGCATCGCGGTTTCTCCGCTTTTTGGAACTTTCCGATAGCCCACGGAGAGCACACAGAATTCCTTCTTCAGGAGCGCCCGGTGGACCTCGTTGAAGGAGCCAGATCCAGCCTTGGATTTGTCGCCTGCGGCCCATCCGCCTCCATGGGTGAAAATTATGACCGGTTTGTCCGTGCTCGTATCCTGATCAGGAAAAAAGAAATCGAGATACACCGGACCCTGGGGCGTTTTTTTGAAAATGACGTTCAGTAGTTTCTTTCCCGGACTGTCTACCTGCGGATCAGAGATCTGTTTCAACTCTTCGAGATCGAGCCCACCATCGCGATTTTTGTCATGGCGGGCTTTTCTTTTCCAAAGTCTTTCGTCCTCTTCCTTCTGGATTTTGCCATCCTTGTTCTTGTCTGATCTTTTGATCGCGTTGCGGGCCTTTTGAGCCATGGCAAACTCCGTGGAGTCCTTGAGAGGCTCAAGGCCGCTCACCTTGGGAATGATTAGAAATGCGACGAGTGGGAGCAGAAGAACTTGGGGTCGTGTCATGGGATGTTTGTTTACAAGGAATCACGGGAGAGGTGCAATCTCCGGACATCTTAAGAAGGAACCCCTACCAAAGCGGAAAGTTGCTCGCTTGATGAGCCATTCCGTAGGTTTTGGCAGAGGAAAGCAAGGCCTTGATCTCAGGGATGCCGGCGTGACCCACCTGCATGTTGGACTGCCCGGAGCAAATCCAAACCTCCCCGACAAGGATGTTGCTCAATTCAAGATTGGGATCGGCGGTGCTTCCGATGGTGAGAGGACGGTCAGGAAACCTTTGAAGAGTGGTGTCATGATTCTAGTAGTTTAATTTAGCGCCTTTCATGGGCTTGGCTGTTTCCTCGAGCCACCATTCCTTGGGTCCCTCGCTTTCGATTTGTTTCCAAACGTTGAAGAGTTCCTTTTTCATCTCCTCAAGCTTCTCGGGCATCTTTCCGGCGAGGTCGTTCTCTTCCTTCCAGTCCTTTTGAATTTCGAAGAGCATGAACTTGTCCATGGTGTCGTTGCTGACGATTTTCCAATCGCCGATGCGGAGGGCGGAGCGGTCGTTGGCTTGGGAAACGTGGGTGCGCCAGAAGAGGGGGGTTTTTCGAGTGAGAGGTTTGCCAGAAAAGGCGGGGACCATGTTGACGCCATCGATGGTGCGCTCAGTGGGGATGGGGATCTCGGCGATGCTAAGGATGGTCGCGAAAATGTCGGAGCCAATGACGGGGATGTCGCTGATGGTGCCGGGCTTGATGTGCCCGGGCCAGCGGGCCACTCCAGGGACGCGGATCCCCCCTTCATGACTGCTGCGTTTATTGCCTCGAAGTCCTCCGGAGGTGCCTCCGAAGGCCGGGACGGGGCCGTTGTCGGAGGTGAAGAAAATGATGGTGTTGTCGCTGACTCCGGCTTTGTCCAAAGCGGTCATTACTTGGCCGAGGGCATGGTCCATCTGGGAAATGTTGCCCAAGTATTTGCTGTTTTTATGACCGTCGTAGAGTTTGAAAAACCGGGGGTCGGTGGCGATGGGAGAATGTGGTTCGTGGAACCAAACGGAGAGGGCGAAGGGTTTATCCGGGTTGCGTTTTTTCTCGATCCAAGAGGAGGCTTCGGCGGCGACAATTTGGGCAGAGTAACCTTCGAGTTCGCCGACGGGTTCTCCGTTGCGGACAAAGTTGTTGGGATTCTTGTGACTGGGGATGGCGTTGTTTTGAGTGTACATCCAGTAGTCGTATCCGTGTTCTCCGGGTTGAGGATAGTCCAGGGTGTTGAATTGGTGCTTGGCAAGGAGGTGCCATTTCCCAACGTGACAGGTCTCGTATCCGGCCGCATTGAGAAGCTTGGGATAAGTGATTTCGCTGGCGCGCAAGTGGGCTTCGTGATTTCCGGAGAGGTGACGCCAGACGCCATTGCGATAAGGAGTACGGCCGGTGAGAATGGCCGAGCGGGAAGGGGAGCACACTCCGCAGGCCGAATAGCATTGGGTGAACTTCACGCCTTGCGAGGCGAGCTTGTCGAGGTTGGGAGTTTTGATGAGTGGATGGCCGTAGGTAGCGGAGTCGCCCCAGCCCATATCGTCAGCGAGGAAGACCACGAAGTTTGGTCGTTTTGGTTTCTCCCGGGCGGCAAGGATCCCGGTGAGACAGGTAAACAGGGCGAAGAGGGAAACGAGTTCTTTCATGGTGATGGGTTTGCAATGGTTTATCGCTCAGAGATTCTCTGCCACCCGGCGGCATCGAGTTCCTTTGCTGTCCAGCCGGACTTGCTTAGGGTGGTCTTATTGTATTTTGCACCGATCGCCGTTTTGCCATCGAACTTGCCGAGATTCTTGATCATGGCGGACTTGGCGGCCCAGGTAATCTTGCTCAAGTCAGCACCTTCGAATGTCACGGCGAGGTGCTCGTCGGACGTCGAAGTTGATCCGGGACCGCCACTGAAAAAGAATTCTGTTTTCTCAGTGAGACCCTTTGTAGGCACGCCCCACGTGATGGCAGAGAAGTCGGCACCGGGCAGCTTGGCCTCGCGGAAGGCGGTCATCCGTTTTGCGATGCCGGCGATGTTCAGCGTGGCTCCCGAAAAGTCTGCGCCGGTGAGATCGACAAAGAGGAAGGCCTGGTTTCCCTTTGTGTTGATTGTTGATTCGGAGAAATTTACCTCCTTCATGGAATCGTTTCTCCCGAAATTGTGTCCGCTGAAGTTCAGAGTCAACCCGTTCAACTTTGCCCCGTCCCAGACCGTTTTTGCGGAGTCGCCAAATGAAGAAAGACTCCACGAGGTGATCCCAAGAGCGGTGAAATCGAGATCTGCCAGGCGGCTGCCGTCATTCAAACCCGGTCTTCCGGACTTCCAATCCTCGAGCCCCATGGGGTTCTTGAGCGTATCCAGCCTCGTGTTGAATGTCACTGTGGTCTTTTGTCCGATGTGGTAGTTGCCGGGCTTGCGAGGCAGGGCGGGGGGATCGTTCGCTGCGGGGGCAGCCAGAGCAACCACCTCTGTTCGGAGCGGCGAGCCGTCGTCGTCAACCAATTCGACATCCGTGAAGTAGGCTCCGCCTGCCTTGCCGGATTCATCGTAAAGATAGGTCCAAAGCTCGGACGGCCCCGCCGGAAGCTTCAGTTCCATCCTGACCGCCTTGCATCCTGAGGGCACAGCCATTTCCTTTTTCTGTCCGGCAATCGCCACTTTTGCCTGCACCGCCACTAATGGTTTCCCGGCCACCGTTGGCCATTGCCGAAGCGTGAAGAGGTAGCGCCCGGGTTGCTTCACCTCCACCATCCACGGGCCGGTCACCCTCGGTAGCTTCTTGATGGATCCGAACCACCACGGCGGATTTCCTTTTTCCAGGTGCCAGTCCTGCGAGCACAACCCGGTCGGATTCTGCGCCGGGTTTCCGAGATCGATCCGAACCGGTGTCATGCGCGGCGACACTTTGTTCCAAAATGGTTGGTAGGCTTCGCGCAGTTGCTTGACGACTTCGGGATGCTTGGAAGAAACATCTTCGCGCTGGGCGGGGTCGGCTTGAATGTCGTAAAGCTCTTCCTTGGCCATGTTGACGAGTCGCCAACTTTCGGTGAGAATGGTCGAGTGGGCGAAGGGTTGGGGAGGCAAGGCGTTGCCGCCTGCCGCGCCGTGGAATTGCACGAAGTGATGCTTACGCGGCCACGGATCGTTGGAGCCATCCAGGAGTGGCTTGAGCGAGAGGCCATCGGGTTCATCGTTTTTGGGAACGGGGATGTCGCAGAGTTCGGCGAGAGTGGGAAGGATGTCGATGTGCGCGGTGAGTGTGTCGATGTCCCGACCGCCGGTCAGGCCACCTTTGGGCCAATGAATGAAAAAGGGAACACGGTGACCGCCATCGTAGATGGATGATTTCTTGCCGCGCATGCCTGCGTTGAAGCCGGAGAGCGCTTCGGAATCGAGCCCGTTGAATTTGGCGCCCGACGAGGTGCCGTTGTCGGTCATGAAAATGAGGATCGTGTTTTCGGTGAGATCGAGTTCGTCGAGCCGCTTGCGAAGGAGTCCCATGTTGTGATCGATATTGGCGATCATGCCGTAGAAATTCGCGTTGGGGACGTCCTTGTTTCCCTGGTAGGGCTTGGCCCATTCGGGAGGGACAAAGTAAGGGCCGTGGGGGGCATTGGGGGCGAGGTAGAGGAAGAAGGGTTTTTCCTTATTATTCTCGATGAAGCGGAGGCTTTCGCGAAACCAAACGTCGGTGCAATAGCCTTCGAATTTCTCGAAGGTTCCTTGCATGTTGTCGGATGAAGCCCGTTCGTAGGTGTCGTCGAAGTAGTCGTTGCCCCAATAGTCCGAGGCTTGTCCGATGCCGCCGCAGCGATGCCAGACGGCCTTTTGAAAACCGCGGTCCTGGGGGCGGTGGGGGGCGTTGTCGCCGAGGTGCCACTTTCCGACCATTCCGGTGGCGTAGCCCGCATCGGCGAAGAGATGTGCGACGGTCACCTCATCCGGATGCATCATGGTGCGTCCCGAGCTGGTACGATAGGCACCGGTGTAGGCCGGATGGTTTCCGGTCATAAGGGCGGCGCGAGTTGGAGTGCAAAACGGGCTGACATGAAAGTCGGTCAAACGGACGGACTCGGCATGCATCTTGTCGAGATGCGGGGTTTTAAGAACCGAATTCCCATGACAGCCGAGGTCGCCGTAGCCCTGGTCATCGGTCATGATGAGGATGACGTTGGGTTTCTTGGTTGCGGCGGAACTGACTGTAATGAGAAGGCCTAATGCCTTGAAGAAGGGGATGAGGTGTTGTTTCATTTCGTTTCCGCTGATCCGGATTCTTCTTTTGCTTGCAGGGTTCCTTTGATGGAGAAGTCATCGAAGGTCAAATGGCCCCAGCCGTTGGTGTTTTGGTCAACGATTTGGAGGTATACGGTATTTCCTTTCAACTTGCTAACGTTCCAGGTGGTTCGTTTCATTTGTGGGCCCCGGGCTCCGCCGGCGGAGAGAAGGACTCTTCCGGTTTTGGCGTCGATGAGTCCGACGTAGAGGTTTTTGGGATGAAAGCCACCGGAGGCGAGGAAGCTGGCGCGGTCTCCTTCGATCACAAAAGCTGGTGATTGGAGAATGACTTGCTGTTGGTCGTCGAATCCTTCACCAGTATCGATCGTGGAGAGGTGGAATTGTCCCTCTTGGTTAAATGGCCGCGCTTTGTGGTTGGGAAGAGCATCGTGTTTGGAAACCGGGTTGCCAGATTTGCCGGCGATGATTTTCCAGTCATCGAGTTTTCCCGACTCGAAGGTGAAGCGGAGATTTCCGAGAGGTTTGAATCCATCGTATTTGGTGGCTGCTTTACCGGGTGGGCGTTTGTGAATGGGGGCTTTTTTCGGGCGGGCGTTTTTCAAGACGGCGGCCATTTCTGCGACAATTTCGGGATGTTTGTGGTAGAGATTTTTGGTTTGGTTGGGGTCGGTTTCGAGATCGTAGAGTTGCGCAAGTGGGGCGTCTTTTTTGAACTGTCCGTTTTCGATGTCGCTATTCGGAGTGCCGACAAGTTTGGTGACGGCGGGGCCTCCCCAGGCGTGCTGGCCGGGTTTCGAGCCGCGGAAGCCACCGTCGCTCTTGGCAGGGATGAACATCCATTTGCCTTTCCGGTAGGCCATGTGTGTCGGTTTGTGGGGTGTCACATACATTTCCTTGCGCAGTGCCTGATCCTGGTTCCCGGTGAGAGCGGTGAGCATGTTGATGCTGTCCTTGCGCTCGGCGGCGCTCAATTTTTGGTGGGTTAAGGCAGCAAAGGTCGCAAGCAGATCGACACTGATGGTCATCTGGTTCGAAACGGTCCCCGGCTCGATTTTTCCCGGCCACCAGGCGATGAAGGGAACCCGGTGACCGCCTTCCCAGATCCCAAACTTGGAACCGAGGAGATTACCGTTGATTTTGTGTCCCTTCTCGGCGGCGACCCGGCCCCCTAGATTGAACATCCCACCATTGTCGCTGGTGAAGATGATGAGGGTGTTGTCGGCGACGCCGGCGGCCTCGAGGCTGTTTCTCACCTCGCCGACGATCCAGTCGAGCTCGTGGACAAAGTCCCCGTAGACTCCGCAGTCGCTCGTGCCCTGGAACCGCTTGGCCGGGGTGAAGGGATGATGCACATTGGTCGTGGCAATGTAGGCGAAGAATGGCCTTTGGTTACGAGACTTGATCCACTCCGTGGCTTTCTTGGTGAGAGTGGTCCCGACCTCATAGTCATTGAAAAGTTCGTGGGCTTTCAATGCTCCCTTGAAAGCATTGGGGCTTCGCTGGGCCTCCTCTGGTTTGATGGGAGTGATGGGTGTGACATCTTTGGTGTTTCGACCGACGTAGACAATGGGGTCTTCGGGATCGCTGCCTACGATGCGATCATTTTCGACATAAACGTAAGGAGGGGCACTATTCACAACGGGCATGCCGAAGTAGTAGTCGAAGCCGAGGTCCTGCGGGCCGGGTCGAAGAGGCTCTTTCCATTGGTTGGTGCCGGTTCCGAAGCCGAGGTGCCATTTGCCGAAGACGGCAGTGTCATACCCGCTTTTCTTGAAAAGGTCGGCAATGGTCAGGGTATCCGGTGGAATCAACAAGCCCGAGGTGACGGGGGCCGGTCCCCAGAGACCTCTGCCACCGTTCGCCTTGTAGGGATACTCCCCGGTCAAAAGACCATATCGGGAAGGGGTGCAGACTGCGGAGGAAGAATGTGCATCGATGAACCTCCGGCCTTCTGCTGCAAGCCGGTCGATATTCGGAGTCTTCAATTTGGTGGCCCCATAACAGCCGAGGTCCCCGTATCCGAGATCGTCAGCGAAAATGAGGACGACGTTGGGAAGCCTCTCCTCACTCGACGCAAGAGTGACCAACGCCAGGTAGAGGCTAAAAGCCAGATTGAATGAGAAACGATACACGGCATCAGGTTGTGAGATGAGAAGATCAGATCACAAGGGAAATTTTTCACACCCTTAGGTATTCCACCGATCGTCTCTTTGTGACCGGGATTTGCAAATTTGGGAATAAAACGAATAGCCGGAAACCCCAATCGGAGAGCGTATGAAAACCGTATGTTTTGGTAAAAAATCCCTGAATACATTGAAAATACGATGTTTCACGGTGGGTTCGAATCCCACACCCTCCGCCATCTCCAATCTCGCGTTAACCCTTGATGAAGAAAGGTTTACTCCTAAAAATCAGGACGCATAAAGGGTTGACTCTCCGTCAAATTTGGCAGTTTTTTGCAGCTTTTGCGTATGATTTCCAGATGCCATTGCACCAGGAAATCGGCCCGGTCAAAATCTACTCACCAACTCGCCCGGAGGGTGTTTGGCAGATCACCTGGGCACCTCCGGGTCTGCTCCGCCAGGTGAAACAGCGAAAAACAAAGGCGAAAGCTCTTGCTCTTGCGAAGGAAATTCGTGGACAGCTCAAGCGCGGCGAGATTGGACGGGTTCATCGAATCACCAAAGAGGAAGCAGAGTGGATTCGACTTTGCCGCATTCTCGACGATCCGAAACGCGTGCTGGATGAAGCGATCGCCCGGCAGGAAGCTTTCGGGCGGCGCATCAGCATTGCCGAGGCCTGCGAACGCTACCGCAAAGAGTATGAGAAGAGCGAACGCACTGCCACGGTGAAGGATGCCAAGAGTCGGGCCAAAGTGATCGAGAACACCCTTGGAGAGAGGTTTCTTGATTCTCTGTTAGAGAAGGACATTGAAGAATGGCGCTCAAATCTCAACGGGCTTTCAAGTTGCTTGCTTCCCGAGCAAAAACCGAGCGGCAGCATTACCGGCCGAAGAACCCAACGGGACATGAGCCTCGAGCTTCGAAATGCTGGAATCATCGAAAACTGGCCGAAGGACTGACTCCGACATACTTGGATCAGTTCGCTTCTCGCCCTGGGAGTCTCCCGGGATTGGGTGGCGGAACTGGCCGGAAACAGCCCGGGAATCATCCGGACAAATTACAAGTGACCGTTACCGGAGAAAGTTGCCAGCCGGTGGTTTCGCATCCTTCCGGGCGCGCAAGGCTGATTGAACTTCGCGCCAGGACTTCCTCTAGCCATTTCCGTCCGGTGAACCGGCTGATTGGGCCTCCGAGTTTAGCTCCGCCTTCAAATCTGCGATGGGGGTTTTCTCCGGGCCAGGCGTTCTGCACATTTTTTGATTCCGGGCAGCTACTTGCCGAACACCGTTTCGACCGGCTAGTGATCGGAAATGAGATCGACTTCCTCTACGCAATGATCTCACGGATCGCTTTGCCGTGATCGATCTCAAGTCGCTTGCGACCTGGCACTTCGAGTTGGTAAGAATCGAGGCCCAACTGGTGCAGAATCGTCGCGTGAATATCGGTGACGTAGTGGCGATTTTTGACGGCGTGAAATCCGATCTCGTCGGTGGCGCCGTGGACGACACCGCGCTTCAGTCCGCCGCCGGCCATCCAGACGCTGAAGCCGAAAATGTGATGATCGCGTCCATCGGCTCCCTGGGTTCCCGGGGTGCGACCGAACTCGGTGGCGAACACCACCAGGGTTTCGTCGAGCAGGCCGGTGCGTTCGAGATCCTCCAGCAGACCGGCGATCGGTTGATCGACGGCGCGGGCATTTTTCTCGTGATTGGGCTTCAGTTTGCTGTGGGCATCCCAGGCTCCGGCGCCACCGCCGCCGTGTTGGATCTGAATAAAGCGAACTCCACGTTCGACAAATCGTCGCGCGGCGAGCAGCTGTTCGCCGAAGCTTTTTGTCTCTTTCCGGTCGAGGCCATAAAGTTTTTTGGTCGCCTCCGACTCTTTGGAAAAATCGACCACGTCGGGCACGGCGGTCTGCATCCGGTAGGCGAGCTCGTAGGATGCGATGCGTGCTTCCAGCGCCGGGTCATGCGGATATTCACTGCCGCGCAGCGTGTTCAGGCGATGCACCAGATCGAAGCCGACGCGTTTTGCATCCGAGGAAAATCCGGCTTGAGGTTTTGCGAAATCGAGTGGGTTGTTTGGATCGATCCGCAGCGGCACGGCGTTGTGTTTCGGCCCCAGGTAGATGCCGTCGCGGTTGTTCCAGTAGGGCCGCGTCCCAATCGAAATGTATTGCGGGAGGTTTTCGTTGAGACTGCCGAGGCCGTAGTCCACCCAGGCACCCAGGGTGGGGAAGTCGCCGTCGTTGCGATGGCGACCGGAGTGGAACTGAGCCTGTGCACCGTGGTTGCTGTCAGTGGTCCACATCGAGCGAACGATGGCCAACTTGTCGACGTTTCGGGCAATGTTAGGGAACCAATCGCTGACCTCGATGCCGCTCTTGCCGTGTTTTTTGAAACCCACCTGGAGAGGATAGAGCGTGTTGCGCATCTGGCCGTTGGCGTCGGGAACGACGAGGCGTTCGATGGCGAGTTTGTCGGGATCGAGGGCGTCGGCGAAGGGCGTATCCTTGATCTCTCTGCCGGCGTATTTGCTGAGCATCGGTTTGGGATCGAAGCTCTCCATGTGGCTGACACCGCCGTTCATGAACAGCCAGATCACACTCTTGACCTTGGGCTGGTGTCCGGGCGTGCCGCTGGGCGGTGACCACTTGGTGGCAGACGCAGCGAGACTTTCCTGCTGGAGAAGGCTGCCGAGCGCAATGCCGCCGATTCCCATCGCGGCATTGCCGAGGAGATGCCGCCGATCCATAAAGCTGTTGGGTTCTTGATTCATCGTGGTGCCAGGTATCGAGCTATCAAAGCGGTCCTTCCGGGACGCTTCTCTTTTGGAGCAGCTCCGCGATCGTAATCTGTTTCAACATTAGCGGAGAGTGATAAAGTCGTTGTGGTTGAGCAGGGCCCAGACGAAGTGAGCGCGGGCCGAATCGGAGTTGCCGCCGGGCAAGGTGCGCCACTGTTTCATCGCATCGAGACTGGCCAGAATCTCTTCCTCCGAAGGCTCGATCCCTGCGATGTTGGCAAATGCTTTCTCGATGAATTCGGCGTCGCTCATATTTTCGTGGGTCGCCTCAAGTCGTTTGGCAATCTTGGGCGCCGCTTCCAGAACGAGTTTACTGTTCGCCATGGCCAGTGCCTGCTGAGGGATGATGCTTTGCTCGCGCTTGTAGCATTCCTTGACCAAGGCCTCGTCGAACATTGTCAGGAAAAGGTTTCGTTCATTGTGGGAATGAAAGAAATACAGGCTGCGACGCCTCGATTTTTCCTGTTCGCCTTTGCCAATCGGGGGGCCTCCCATGGTCTGGTCGAGTTCGCCGGTGAGAGCCAAAATGGAATCTCGAACAACCTGGGACTCGAGCCGAAGGGAAGTTCGATGCCAGAGCCGTTGATTGTCGGGATCGCGGGCCAGTTGCTCTTCGGCACCGGCAAGGGACGAGCTCATGCGGTAGGTGGACGAGGTGACGATGAGGCGGTGAAGGTGTTTCATGCTCCAGTCGTTTTCGATTAACTCGATAGCGAGCCAGTCGAGCAATTTCGGATGAGTCGGCTTGGCTCCGTGACGGCCGAAGTCAAAGTTCGACGCGACCAGGCCTTCTCCAAAATGTCGCGTCCAGATGTGGTTTGCTGCCACGCGGGCGGTGAGTGGATTCGCAGGATCGGTGATCCATTTCGCGAGAGCAGTACGACGACCGGTGCTCGTCGGGTGGAATTTCTGCGAAGGGTCATCGGTGCGCGATTCAAGGAAGCGGGTTGGCGACCATTTGGCTCCGATCAGTGGAGTGAAGGTTTCCTTCCCGCTGATCTCTGCCGTCAAAATTTTCTTCGCCTTGGCGACCGCTTGCTGCGCTTTTTTGACCTTCAATTGGATGGCTGCCTTTTTGTCTTCCCCGGCCTCGGCGAGTTCGTTGCGATTTTCTTCAAGCGCCAGTTCGGCCTGCTTCAGGGCGGTTTTTCGCTCGGCTCGAATAGCGGCAAGACGAGATGCGGTCGCGGCGGCCTTGTTGTCCTCCCAAGCGGCCCGGATGGCGGCAACGCGAAGTTGCACGCTTTCTAATTCCTGCTGCGCAAGGGCCAGATGCTTTTTGGCGAGGGCCCCGTCTTTTGTTTTGTCCCTCTTCTCAGCGGCCGCGACTTTCTCCCTGGCCTGCGAGATGTGAGCCTCCAGAACGTCGGGCCGGCGCTCCGGCTGCCAGGATTCGGCCGGGAGAGAAATCGGCAGAATGGCCAGCGGTTGCTCAGTCAGCGCTTCGGGAACGCCCGGTGCAATGACTTTCGACTTGTCGGGCGTCGCTTCGTTGCCGCGGATGTAGCGGTAGGTTGGAGCATCCAGTAGGGCATCGAAGGCACGAGGAATGCCGTTCTTTGTGAAATCGGTCTCACCGGGAACCATGTCGGTCCGAACCTGGTAGGGTTCAAAAAAGGCTCGCATCGCATAATAGTCATGATGAGAAATCGGATCGAACTTGTGATCGTGGCACTTGGCGCAGTTCATCGTTAGGCCGAGCAAACCCTTGCCAACGTGTTCGACGGTGTCATCCATCCAGGTGTTGCGATTGAACAGGACGAAGTTGCGAGCGAGGTAGCCGGATGCGCGCAGCTTTTCCAGATCGGTGGGGTGCAGTTCATCGGCCGCGAGCATGAGGCGGATCATTTCGTCGTAGGGAAGATCGGCGTTCAGCGATTCCACGATCCAGTCGCGCCAGTGCCAGATGTGTTTCTGACTGTTGCGCATTTGAGCACCGAGCCCCCACCAGTCGCTGTAGCGCCAGATGTCCATCCAGTGACGGCCCCACCGCTCACCGTGCCGGGGATCGTCGAGCAGGCGATCGACGACTTTGTTGTACCAGTTTTTCGATTCGTCCTTCGCCAACGCCGCAAGTTCCTCCGGATCGGGTGGCAGGCCGATCAGGTCGATATACAAGCGCCGAATCAGGGTGAGCCTTGTGGCGTCCGATTGTGGTTCGATGTCATGGCTTTCGTGTCGGGCAGCTACGAAAGTGTCGATCGGATTTCGTGCCCAGTTGGCATTTTTCACCGGGGGGATTTTCGGTCGGACGAGTTTCTGAAATGACCAGTGCTCGGCCGGATCGTCCTCCGCCTTTTCGTCCGTCGGTGCCTTGGCTCCTGCCGCGATCCATTGTCGAATCACGGTCACCTCTGCTTCGGTAAATGGAGAGCCTTCGTGTTCGGGTGGCATTCTCTCTTCGACATCGCTGGACGAAACAAGTTCCAGCAACCGGCTTTCCTCCGGCTTTCCGGCTACGACTACTTCGGCAGCGATCATACCCGCCGCCGTATCGACGCGTAGTTTCGCTTTTTGTTTGAGGGCCCCGTGGCAAGTGAAACAGCGCGAGGCGAAAAGAGGTTTCACATCGACAAGATAGTCCGGAGCCGCGTCGCCCCGTTGAGTCGAGGCGAGCAGTGCGATGAGAACGATGTAAGGCAATACCTTCATGCCGGGGCGGATCACTGCAGGAATTTACTTTTGGCGCGAGGGCCTTGAAGCCGCCTTTGGACCTGAGCGGAGAGGGTTGCGGAGGGAGCCGATAGTCTTTGTCTGCAAGGCGTTTCAGGACGGAAATGCATGACCCGGGATCGTAGTCCGCCATTCCGCCATTCCAAGGATTAGTTTGGCCGCCTCGGGGGTAAGCCTGATGGTAGGCGGATGCAAGCGTGACCTTTTTGCCCAGCGCGGCGTGTTCGAAGGTCATTCGTCCTGGGACAGCACTTCGTCGGGCAGCATCGTGCGGCGGTACTTTTCGAAGTCGCGGGCGATCTTGCTGTCCTTGCTGATGTCCCAGAGGCTGGTTTTCATGCGTTGGAGGGCGAGGGTGGTGGTGATCCAGCTATGCGTCCAGCCGATTTCGTTGGTCCAGATGCCCCAGCCGTGGTCGCCGTCGGAGCCCCAGTAGTCCCATTTCTTGTAGTCGAAGCCGCGGTACCAGGTGCCGTCGAGTTCGGGGTGGGATTCGCTTTGGGTCTGAGTGCGGATGAAGAAGTTGGCCATTTTTTTGGCGGAGGCGGCGGAGGCGGGGTTACCCGTAGCGGCGGCGGCTTCATGCATGCCAATGAAAGCGAAATTGATGGAATAAAGGGCATCGGTCGAGGGGTCGCCGGCCTCATGGACGATGGAGCACTCGCCGGTGCCATAGCCGCTGTTGGCGGCGACGACGTGGCCGGGGACCTGGCCTATGGCACCGGAGGGGTCCTGATGTTTGATGACGTACTGGGCGATGGTGTCGAGGTAGGCACGATGCCGGGGGGTATCGTCGGCGCGTACCAGCCAGGCCAGAGGCAGCAGCATACGGCAGCGTTCCTGCTCATAGCGATTGGCTTCGAGACGCCAGTTGGGGTGGGCCTCCATCATCATATGTGCACCGGTTCTGGCGCGTTCGAGGAGGGGCTCGAAGCCAGTTTTGTCGTATAGCCAGAAGTAGGTGGTCCAGATGAACGCCTCCATGTGCGGGCAGTAATCGACGTGCTCGAGATTGAAGAAGTGTTGCCAGCCTTGCTTTTGAAGGGTGTCATCATGGATGGTCTGGGGGCGAAAGCCATGGACGCCGGTGGTGCGGAAGTTGGCGAGGATGCCGCGGAGGATGGAGTTGTCCCAGCGATCGGACTTGAGCAGGGCCGCTGAGCCAATGGCGCCGAGCAGGGCGCGGGCATTGTCGTCGCCCCAGTAGGTGCCGACGACGTCACCAGTGTGATAGGAGAGTAAGCCGTAAGAGGG
>CALFSW010000458.1 GCA_937916505.1 uncultured Verrucomicrobiales bacterium
GGGTGTGTCACCTAAATTATCCTCAAATCCGTCATGCAGAGGTGTCGAAGAGCCGCAAATAGGAGGGACCTTACTCCTGACATCGGCAGGCAATGGGAGAAACCCAGTGATGATGAATTGCGCCAACTCCTGTCGGCTGTGGATCTGCAACTTGTGATAGATCCGTTCCACGTCGATGTGTCCAGTATGCGGGGAGATCCCCAATTCGTCGGCAATCGTCGATTCTTTTTTTTCATCAAAGACTCTCTTCAGGATCTCCATGAGCCGTTGGGACAAACCGAGGCTGTGTCTTATCGCGCGCCACGCCAAATCATTCAACATTCTCGATCCTGTCGCTGGCCACTTCTTAACCTCATCTGCCTCTAAATTCATGTCATCGCATATTTGAAACGATCTTTCGAAAGATATGCTTACATTCTTACCCATCAGTGTATTCATGCCAAGCTCCTTTTTAGGTCAACTACCGCGGAGCTTGTTGCTGGATGCTTTTTGGGGGAAGGGGAAGCTTGGGGAGGCCGTTGGGAGGATCGGAGACGGGATCTCGATGGTCAGAGTCCCAAACGGACCGATTCGCAGGCAGGATCGCCATCATGGGGGCGGGCCGCTCCCCATCGTAACTGGAGCGTAAACTAGCCAACCTTCTTGCCGGATCGTGATTCCAATCTTGGATAATTTTGATGGCAAAGCAGAGTGATCGCCCCGCTTCCGATCGTCATGAAATCATTCCTCGTTTTATCATTCCTCGCCTTTGCCCTGCCTGCCTTCGGGCAAGAACAATTTGACGCCGTGGCCCACGGCAAAGAAGTGTTTTCCTCGATGGGTTGTGTCGAGTGTCACGTCGTCGAGAAGGACGACAACTCGATGAAGACGGGGCCGAATTTGTTTGGTCTTTTTTTGACCGAAGCACGCATCCGCGAAATCGGACCGGAGGGAGCCCGGAAGACGGTGAAAGCGGATAAAGCCTACTTCATGAATTCGGTGCGTCAGTCGTGGGATGAACTTGCAGTCGCGGAACGCGGACCGACCAAGGGCACGACCTATTTACAGGTCATGCCCCAGTATGGTGCGGAGATTCTTCCGGATCAGGATCTCGAATCCCTCTGGCATTACTTGCGAACTCTGACCGATAAAAATCAGGCCGGACCAGCGAAGGTCCTTCTGACCAGGAAGAAGAAAGCGATCATCGCGAACTTGATCGATGTCCCCGGTGAGATCCCGGTGACCACCCGGGCACGGGTCTTCAGGGCTCCCTTGGCGGGATCGAGTGGGCGGGCTCTGCATGTGGGGCTGCCCAATGGCATGAGCTACACCTTTGATGCCCGCATGCTTTCCGTGCGGAGGATTTGGAGCGGTGGTTTTTTGAATCTGCGGGAGGAACGTTCCGGGCGGGGCAAGCGGCCCTCCAGGGTGGGACGTAATGCCGTCGTCTTTCTCGAGAACGAACCCGTCCTCGCTCGCTCACCCCGGACGGGCAAGTAGTGGACTTCGAATTCAAGGAACCCGATGTGCATGACGATCCGGTCATCGAGAAATATCTTTGGGATCCCATTAATTTCAGCGAGAAAATGGCCCGACTCGATGCCGGGTTTTTGGGCCATCGTCTCGAGTCCGGAACCGGAATTCCCAGCTTTCGATTTCGCGTTGGCCAAAACGTCTTCTCCGAGTTGATCGCTCTTTCCGACGACGGGCGGATCGAAATCGTTCTCGAGGGAACGGTTCGCCAATCCCAACAATTCCAATTACGTTCCAGTGGACTGACCGCGGTGCAGGTGGAGGGGGGCAAGCTCGAGAAGGGAACCTGGACTCTGCCCGTGACGAAGACGTCGAATGTCTTCCGCTTGAAAGCGAAACTCCCCGGAGGACTGCGGGCGCGTCCGAATATTGAGCGCAAAGAGAACTGGGAACCTCAACCGGTCGTGTCCACTCCCACGATCGTGCTTCAACCCGATCTCAAGCGACGTCGAAAACCTGGAAAGCCTCTTGCGGTGCAAGCGGGCTACCGTGCCAACACCTGGGAAGCGCCATTGGATCTCTACGGACGCAAACAGCTTTTCGCGCCGACCGGAATCGCAGTGGCCAAGGACGGAACGATCGTGCTGGCCACCCGTGCCTCGGGGGTGTGGCGTATTCGGGGAGGGGAGTGGTCCCTTTTTGCAGAGGGGATTTTCGAGTCACTGGGCGTTTGCATCGAGGATGACAAGGGCGACCGGATCGTGATCACCCAGAAGCCGGAATTGACCCGCATCAGCGATACCGATGGCGATGGTCGGGCCGACACCTTTGAGACGGTCTGCGATGATTTTGGATTTCATGGCAACTACCACGAATACACCCACGGACCGGTTCGTGATCAGGCGGGGAACTACTACTTCAACCTGAACCTTGCCGATGCCTCGGGGCATGAGCAGGCCGCTTTTCGTGCCGGAGGGAAGTTCATGGGAACGATGGGAGGGTATCGTGGTTGGTCCTGTCGGGTGACTCCTGAAGGAAAGTTCGAACCCTTTGCCAACGGACTGCGGAGTCCGGCCGGGATGGGCTTTGCTCCGGATGGCCGCCTCTGGTATTCGGAGAATCAGGGGGAATACGTGGGCTCCTCGAAGTGGGTCCCACTTGAGCAAGGAAAGTTCTACGGACATCCCTCCGGACTGGTCGATCTGCCGGGAGTCACGCCCGACACCGAACTCGATCGCGACGCATGGGCCGCCAAGCTCCGCAAGGGCGCGGTCTGGCTTCCGCACAACAAGGTCGCCAACTCTCCCGGTAACCCGGTTTGGGATGTGACGGGTGGAAAGTTCGGAGTTTATGGGGGGCAGGTTTTCCTGGGCGATCAAACTCTCTCCCAACTCTTCCGGATCGTAACCGAACAGGTGAACGGGATTGATCAAGGTTGCGCCATTCCTTTTGCCGAGGGTCTCGCGTCCGGAGTGATGCGACCCTGTTTCCTTTCCGACGGCAGCATGCTCATCGGGCAAACCGGGCGCGGGTGGTATGCCACGGGTGGATTTCCGGCGGGTCTGCAGCAGATTGTTTGGGATGGAAAAACCGTCCCGGCCGACATCCTGCGTGTCGCCGCGAGCCCTGAAGGATTCGCGGTGCATTTCACCCGTCCATTGGGGAAAGAGATCACTGCCGAACAACTGAGGAAATCCGTGTTGGTGACCTCCTGGTTTTACACCAACACCCCGGAATACGGATCGCCGGAACATGACATCCGGGAAGACACCCTGGCAGAGGTCGGGATCTCCGGCGACGGGAAGGTTTTGTATCTCAAGATCGCGGATTTCGGAAAAGGCTCCAAGTGGCTCGACCGGATCTACCACATCAAGATCCCGGGCTCGAAAACTCTCTTTAGCACCGGGACGTGTTGGGATGCTTTGGAAAGCTATTTCACTCTTCGCGCGATTCCCAAATAGCGCCATTCATTCAGCCATCCCGGGGTCGGGGCGGATCGTGGTTTTTTCGATCAGTTCGTTGAAGTGAACGGTTTTGACGATCCGGCGGCCACTGGTGACGAGTCCGGGGTTGGTGTATTTCCCTTCGTTGTGAGGACGCATCAGGTGGGTGATGGCGATGTGCTGGCTTGCGGTGTCCTTGCCAAGGTCCCCAATGCCGAAACTGTGTTCCACCTTGGGGATGCGGGTGAACTCGGAGCGGAGACGGGATCCGAAGTTTCCCGGAGGGCCGGCTTGAATGACATGATTGGGAACGAGACGGTAGA
The DNA here is from genome assembly GCA_937916505.1 of uncultured Verrucomicrobiales bacterium. Lineage (GTDB taxonomy): Bacteria > Verrucomicrobiota > Verrucomicrobiia > Verrucomicrobiales > Akkermansiaceae > SW10. The sequence continues at coordinate 3,719 of CALFSW010000458.1, forward strand.
CATGGAGTTGATCGAAATTCTTCTCTTCGATCTGCCTAATGAGGTTGGCGACGGCGACGGGTGCTTGCTCCGCGTCGAGCTGAATGACGATCTCTCCAAGTCTGGTTGTGAAGATCATCTCGGGGTGACGGCCGTATTTTTGGAGCAGTTTCCAGTCCGGATCGAGGAAGGGGACAAAGTCGAGGATGGAGTAGTGAATCGGCTTGGTCGTTCCGTTTTTGTTCAACTCCAATCCAAGATGAGCGGCCTTGCTGATCATGGGGTTGGGGTGTGTGAGGGCGCTCTGCAGAGTGGGGAGGGCGTCCGGATCCCGGGTGGCGCCCAGGATGACGAGGCAGGCTCCGGCTGAGGGATGATCGCCCTCGGCGAGGAGCTTTTTGTAATAAGCATGAAAGCGAGTGGCGCGTTCCTTGGCGGAGAGGTGATCCTGCAGGCTGTGCGCGAGTTCAAAGAGCGCGTCCCCACGGACCCGGTTGTCACGAACCTGGGTGAGGAATTGGTCGAAGGCCTCGAAGGATTTTTCGGATGGATCTTGGGCGATGCGCCCGGCGAGGTAGACGCCGGTAAGAAGGTTGACCTGTGGATTGGAGTGGGTCGTGGCAGCCGCGATCCGGGGGGCGAATGGAGCGAGGTCGATCCCCGGGGCCGCGCTGAGTGCAGTGAGAAGCAAGGGGCCTTCCCCGGGGGGGATCGTGGTGATCAATTTCTTGAGGTAATCCTTTTCCCCGTTTTTCCAGAGAATGCTCCAGAGGAAGGAGTGCGTGCTTGGGTTGGTGCGTTTGGCTTGCAGGGCAGCCTTGATGGTGGCGACATTTTTTTCGGTAAGAGCAGAGCTCGCGGCGAGGAGTTCGGCCGCTGTCATCGCGATGTGTTGCTCCGGGTCGTTGATCGCTTCTATGAGGAGATGTCGCGCGGATTCCCGGGTGATGAAAGCGCCAATCGATTCCACCGCGATGCTGCGGGCCCGGAGGGTTTCTCCCTTGCGGAACCATTGTGTGAAAAGGGCGAGATCTTCGTCACGATGGCAGGAAGCAAGGTAGCGGAGGAGATAGGGAACAGCCGGATCTTGATAGCTGCTGGAGCGGGCGATCCTGGCGAGGCGCGCAGCAAGGGTGGGATCCTTCAGTTGACGTCGTTTGAGAGTGTAGAAAAAGTAGGCGGCATGTTCGCGGATGGAAGAAGCCTGTGTTTTGTCGAGGAGCGCGAGCATGGCCTCGATGCCCTCTTGGGAGACGATGTCCCGTTGGAGGTAATAGATGGTGCAGAGGATGAAGGGGACTTCCTGATTGGAGAGCTTCAGTTTGAAAACCTCCTCATAGGAATGACGGTCCCCTTGAAACCCGAGCGCGCCCAACAACATGGCCCGGATGGTGGGGTCGGTTTCCTTGCGGAGTTGGTCGAGGAGGGCTTGTGAATCCGCACCGGGAGTTTGGCGCAGGGCAAAGGCGGCATCGATCCGGACCTTGGGCTCGGGGTCATCGAGGAGGGCGGTCAACGCGGGGAGGAGGATTGGGTCTTGCAGTGATCCGGCGGCGAAAGCGGCTCGGGCCCGGAGGACGGGATCGGGAGAGGATAAGGCGGATCCGATCGCTTGGGAATCCCGTTTGTTTTGCGCTTCGACGATTTTTTGTAAATCACGGCGCTGCAAGAGCCCGTCGGAGCTCCGCAAGGCCCAGTCTTGATTTGTGAGATCGGGCGCGGAGGGTTCCCTGCCAGGGAGGGCAGAGATAGCGAGGAGGGAGCCGAGAAGAAGGGTGACGAAGGATGAGAGTGGTCTCATGAATGCGGAAGGCTGCGACAAGATCAGGCAGAGGTCGATTACGAACAAAGAACAGGCCGCTGTAGAACCCCAAAGATAGCTTTGGGCGTTAGCCCCGAAGTTATCGGTTGTTGAACTG
>CALFSW010000459.1 GCA_937916505.1 uncultured Verrucomicrobiales bacterium
CCATTTTGGCTCCGAATGGGAATTTGCCCTTTTTGTGAGAAAGATTTTCGTGGTAGGGTGTACCATTGAGCAGTTATCCAATATCGCTCCAGTCTCTTTCATTACACACACCCCATGAAAAATAAACGATCTACCGGGACCAAAATCCTCCTGGCATCATGCTTAAGTGCATTTGTCGGCTTCATGCCGACAATGGCCGAACAAGTCATCTTCACCGAGATTCAATACAATGCAAAAGCCGGACAGCCGGATTTTCTCGAGGTCACCAATAACACCGGAACTCCTTTCGACATGGGAAAATGGTACTTTTCCGACGGCATTGACTACACTTTCCCCGATTTTAACCCCGGCAACACCGGTGCCCATATCTTGAAGGAATTCGAGACCATCCTCGTTTCTCCGGTCGACGCAGCCACCCTCCGGGAAGCCTATCCCGGTATCCCGGCATCCACCCGGATCTTTGGGCCCTATACCGGAGCACTCTCAAACTCCGGCGAAACCGTTTCTCTGAGTGATAAGAACGGTGTCGTGATGACCACGGTCGACTACAATGACGGCGGAAAATGGCCCGCCGCTCCGGATGGCACCGGCCATACCCTCACCCGAATCAATCCAAACCTCCGTGAAGGCGGATGGAGAAACTGGACGAGCAGCGCAGCGCCCGGGGGCACACCGGGCACCGTCCCCAACGTCAACGACCTGCCAACCACCACCACGCAGATCTCACAAACCACATCGGCGTGGAAATACGATCAGAACGTGTCCAACATCGACCGCGGTGTCACCTGGCGTGAGCCTGAATTTGATGACAGTGGCTGGTCTGAAGGCCCAGGTCTTTTCGGTAAAAATTCGGGTGACCCATTTGGGACGCCATGGACGACCGGTGGACGGATCACCTACTACTTGCGCAAGGATTTCCAATTCAACGATTCCTTTTCCAGCGCCATGATCGACATCGCTTCCCACGTCGACGACGGCGTCGTTGTCTACCTCAACGGCCAGGAGATCACCCGCTTCAACATGCCGGCCGGTGAGATCAACTTCGAGACCGGGGCGAGCAGTGGCCGCGAATGGAACGAACCGGCCGAAATCGCTTCCGGCGCCGACATCAGCGCCGCCCTCCGGACAGGAAGGAATGTCCTCGCCGTCGAAGTCCACAACGCTTCCGCCGGTAGCTCGGACATCGCTTTTGGTGCGGATATCAGCATCACCGCGACCGCGCAGCCCTCCGCCTCCCTGACCATTAGCGAAATTCACTTCGGGATCGACGGAAATGTCGATTGGATCGAACTCCATGCTCCCGGTGGCTCCGCCGTCTCCGCCGCAAGCTTCAAGCTATCGCCCAACCGCCAGCTTACCGACGCAATTGATCTCGCCGGAACAATCCCCTCCGGAGGATATCTCAGCTTTCCGGTCGCCCTCGCTCCCGATGAAAATGGAGATCTTGATCTCTTTCTCATTCAGGGCAGCACCGTAATCGATGCAGCACGCCTTGACCGCGATCGCGGCGAGGAAAGCTTCCAATCCTTCCCAGTCGGACAAGAGTGGTTTGGGGGCATGGGCCACACCAAGGATGCCCCCAACGATCCTTCCGCACGCCAGACCTCCATCGTGATCAACGAGATCATGTATGACGCCCCCTCTGATCAGGGAACCGGAGAATTCATCGAACTTTACAATCGTGGTTCTGAAAGCGTTGACCTCAGCGGTTGGAAAATCACCAATGGCGTCCGCTTTGACTTCCCCACCGGAACCAGCGTTGCCCCAGGTGGCTACCTCGTCATCGCCGCCGATCTCGAGTGCTTTTCTGATTCCTATGGAGGCGTCCCGGCACTCGGTAATTGGAGGGGAACCCTGCGCGATGGAGGAGAACTCATTCGCATCGAAGATCATAATGGCAACTTCGTCGATGAAGTGGACTACTACCCGGAAGGTGACTGGCCCAATCTCGCCGACGGCGATGGCAGCAGCATGGAACTCCGTCACCCCGACATGGACAACAACATCGCGACCGCCTGGGCGGACAGCTTTGAGAGCGAAAAATCAACGATGCAGAGCTTCTCCTACTCTGCCGAGTTCGTGCGGTCGAAATGGCTCCCCGTCTCTTCAGGCCAGGAATTGCAAGTCCACTTGGTGGGCGACTCCCACATCATTCTCGAAAACATCTCTGTCAAGCGTGATAATGCCGGCGCAAATCTTCTCCGAAACCCCACGGTGATGTCTCCCAACACCGCGAGTAGCTCCGGCTGGGTCACACAAGGAACCCATTGGCAAAGTTTCATGGATGCCGGAAAGCTCAACCTCATTTCCACCGGACACGGCGATAACAAAGCCAATCGGGGAGAGGTCGACTTCGAAACCAGTCCAATTGTGGGCCAAAGCTACACCCTGACCTTTGATGCCCGTTGGGTCAGCGGAAAGCCCCGCGTCATTTTCCAGACGCTCGACCATGGATTTGGCACCAGTTTCCTCCTGCCCATCCCAGGTAATCTTGGCACACCCGGAGCAGCGAACTCGGGATCCGTTGCCACGGCAGCACCAACTGTCGCCGGCGTCATTCACAGCCCCGCCGTTCCCCGACCAGGGCAATCCGTCACGGTCACGGCACGGGTCGAATCTGCGGCCGTACTCGATTCCGTTGAGCTGCTTCATCGTCTCGATAATAACGGTGGGAACGGCAGCTGGCAGCGTGTTCCAATGACGGACGATGGCACCGGACTTTACCGAGCCACCGTCAGTCAATACACCTCCGACGCGAACATCACGCAATTCTATATCGAAGCGAACTCCGGCGGCGTCATCACCACCCAACCACGCTACGGAGCCAATCGGCCGGCCATGTGGATTGTCGATGACCAGGAAATCCCCACCCAGCTTCTCAGGGAGCGTTTCGTGGTCTCTGCCTATGATCGCCAGGCCCTCAATACCTCGGTCGGAGGTGGAGCGACCTTCGATTACAATTTCCCCCGCATGTCGAATAACTTCTTCAATGCGACGTTTATCTCGAACGAAAACGAGATCTACTACAACGCCGAAATCCGTAAAAGTGGCAGCCCCTTCACCCGTTCGACCAATTCCAACATTGATCACGGCAAATGGAAACTTCCCGGAGACCGCCTCTTCCGTGGCCGCCGACGCAGTGTCATCGATGCCTCCGGTACGTCCGAAGGAAGCGGAACACCGCGCTTCTATGACGACCGGATCGCCCGCTACTTCCTCTATCAGCTCGGCCACCCCATCAACGAGATGGAGTTTACCTTCACCGTTATTAACAACCTCGCCTTCAAGCGCCGGGAAAGCCACGAGCCCATCTCCAATGACTTCCTGAACCGAAACTTTGCCGACGGCTCGGAAGGCACCCTTCTTCGAATCGATGACGAATGGCGCTTTACAAGCGATAATGGAGACTCGCGATCGAGTCGTAACGCCGACTGGTCCTACAAGGATACCGACAATCCCGTCGCATACCACAGCGAGTGGATCATGCGAACCCGTGAAACCGACTATGACTACGGAACCTTCATCGAACTCACTCGTCTTCTCGACGAAAACAAGACCGACGAACCTACTCTGGAAAGAATCACCAATGTCAACATGCTGGCCTTGAATGCCGTCGTTCGCGGCTACGACGCCGATTGGGACACCATCACCGTGGACCGTGGAAAGAATGCCTACTTATTCCGTCCCAAAGATGGTGATGGCTGGATGCTCATTCACTGGGATGGCGACCGCGTCTTCGAACGAACCAGCCAGGCCATCCTCGGAGGACGGGCGGGCGTCAGAACATATTTTAACCGCCCCTTCGTACGACGTCAGATGAACTACTACATGACGAAGCTCCTCAACGAGCACACCAAGGGGTCGGCGCGAACCATAGCCTGGATGGATGCCGAAAGTGCTTCAGTCGCAGGGACCGGGATTAACATGCCAAAATCCACCTACACCAACTGGTTTAACGCCCGAGAGAACCTCGCCCGCAATTTCATCACGACTGCGGTGGCCAATACCAACTTTGGGATCACCTCATCGAATGCTGCCACCAGTGACGACGTCATCACTTTGGCAGGCACTTCTCCCCCGACTGTTTTCAACATCCGCGTGGCCGGCCAGGAAAACACCCAACTCACCTGGACTTCAAACACGGCGTGGGAATTAACCGGAGTCGTTCTGAAAGGAGGAATCAACAATCTCGATGTCGAAGGAACCGACCATGACGGCAATGTCATGGAGCAAGATCAGATCACGATCACCAAGACCAACAATGCGCCGCCGGTGATCGTCCTTGATGCGACTCCCAAGTCGCTCAATGTCGCTCTCCAGGAGGAGTTGGTTCTTGATGCCTCCGGAAGCTCTGATCCCGACGCTGACCCCTTGGTCTTCAATTGGGAAGTCACTCCGGAATCAGGAGCCAAGATCATCACCGGAGACAAAATGATCACTGCGAGCTTCACCAAGCCCGGCTTCTACCTCTTCACCGCCAATGTGAGTGACAACAACGCCAACACCAGCAGCCTTACCGTCGGGGTTTCCGTTCATCTCGATAGCGACTTCTCCACGTTTGGAGACGCTGCCCTCGAGAGTGTCTGGACCGGTCACATGGTCGGGAAACACGGCAACTCTTCCAACGGTCCCCACTACACCCTTCAGGATCACGAAGGCCGTCTGACCTTGAACATCCCGGTCAGCCAGGTTCCCCTTGGCCTTCCGAAACCGGAACTCCCTCCTGCCGTCAACTACATCGACTTCGGATCCACCTGGAAGTACGACGACTCCAACCAGGAGCTGACAGGAACCTTTGCCCAACCTGCCTTTGATGACGCCTCGTGGTTGTCCGGCCCGGGATTCCTTGGATTTAATCAAGCGGGACTCCCTGGTCCGGGACTCCAGACCGACACTCTCCGTCGGGATAAGGATGCCGGGTTGGTGACCTACTACTTCCGAACTGAATTTGAATTCACCGGAGACCCCATTGGAGCCAAACTCTACCTCGACCAAATCGTCGATGACGGGGTTCGTTACTATCTCAATGGCCAGGAACTCGGCTCGGTCAGGCTCCCCGTTGGAGTCATCGATTCGAACACCCCGGCGACTGAAAATCTTAGCCCGGAAAATGTCATTGAAGAGGACATTTTGGTGTTGGACGTTTCTGGGTCCATTGTCCAAGGGACTAACCTTCTTGCCGCGGAAGTACACAACCGAAGCTCAGGGAGTAGCGATCTCGTCTTTGGTGCCCGTATCGATATTGCCGCCAACCCGGCCGGGAACGAGCCACCCAACCTCGACGACGTCCTCCACCCCTGGGTGAAACGGGCTCTTCCCGATGGGGACTGGACCCTCCAGACCGAAGTGAAATTGGAGAAAGTCCAATTTGGCCAATTCTACGCCGGACTTCTGGTTGAAGCCGATCAAGGAGGAAATACCTTCCGCTATGGCGTTGGATTTAAAGACGGTGACAGCATCGCTTCCCTGCGGGTCAACCCCTCGGGAAACTCGGAGACTCTCACCAGCATTCCCGCCCTCGAGAGTGACCTCGCTGTTGTCCGGATGGAGAAAAAAGGAAACCTTCTCGGTTTTTACTGGTTACAAAATGGAGCCTTTACCCGGATCACCCAGCTCACCCTTCCAGAGGGCACCACCTTTAGTATCGGAGGGATCTTTGCCAGCACCGAGGTCGAGCAATCCCTGGAAGCGAGTTTCGACTACGCGATGCTCATCAACTCCAACGCTGACTTCACCTCGTGGATGATTGCCAACGGATTCTCCGATCCCGATGCTGAATATGGCAATACGGGAATGAGCAACTTGTTGGCCTATGCCCTGGGACGGGATCTCAATTCTCAAGTCGCTCCCGCAATCACTCATGCCAACGGAACAATCGGATTCACCCATCGCCAAAGAATCGATGGCGGCCAGGTGAGTTATCAGGTCGAGAAATCAAGCGATCTGATAGCGTGGGAAGCCGCCGGAGATTTGACTCCGGATGGAGAACCGGCACTAAACCCGGATGGTACCTTCACGGTGACTCTCACCAGTGATCTCCCCGCGTCATCACGACCCAGTACCTACTACCGGCTCATCGTAAGTCTGCAGTAACTTCAAGATCCCCTCGATCACCTCGGGGGCGATTGCCGTGGCTTCGTGAGCCAAAACAATGGATCCCTCTCCCAGGGATCCATTTATTTTTTCGAGCACTTCTTGCGAATCGGTCGAAACGGCATCGAACCCCCGCGCGCTCCACCCAATCAAGCGAAGATTGAGAACTCTCAGGATGGGATGAACAAAAAAATTGCGATGCCCCACCGGAGCCCGGAAAAGAGTCGGAGCCTCTCCCAAAATTTCGGTAAGAAGGTCCTGACACTTCTTTATTTCACGTGAGGTCCGAATGGGTCCCGCGGCCCAAAACGACGTCTGGGGATGGCTCCAGGTATGATTCCCGATTTGATGGCCCCTCTTTCGAATCTCACGAACCAGATCAGGATATTTGGCCGCTTTTTCTCCGATCAGAAAGAAAGCCGCTTTGGTTTCATATTGATCGAGAAGATCGAGAATAACCGGAGTGTCCCCGGGATCAGGACCATCATCGATTGTCAGCCAAAAGCCCTCGTCCACCTTTCTTTGAACCGGGCCAAAAAGACGGGAGCCCGGATTGAGGGTTCCATAGAGAAGGAATGACATCAGAAGAAGGTTCTCAACCAAGCCTGCGAAGAGATGCCCTTGCGCCATCAAAAAAATACTATGGCTGAAAACCACGAGTACCAAAACGGTCCGGCCTGCGAGTGCGATGTTCATGAACGGGTGGGAAGGAAAGCTTCTTCGAAGGCGAACCATTGCGAACCATATTCTCTAAGAAATGGCAGCAAGCGAACTGTCCATGCCTCGGCATACACGGGCTCCCGGAGACTCCGCCCTTCGGGAAGCTCAAGGGGTTCTTGGAAAATAACGCGGTAACTACGATACCCGGTCCTCACCGTGAAAAGCGGGATACAGGGGCTTTTGGTCATCGCAGCCAAAGTCATGGGACCTTTGGGGATCCGAATTTTCCAGCGGGCACTGATCGGGACTTCAAGGGCGGAGACCTCTCCCACAATCCGGTCGCACTGAATTGCCACCAACTGCCCATCGTTCAGCAAGGAGGCCAACTTGACCCCAAGCATGCTTTGCGACTCATTATAGTGAACCTTAAAGTATGGATGCTCCTCAAAATCAGCCGCAAATTCCCGACGGCGCACTGCTTCGAGATGCCCGGACTTTTCAGGGATGCGAACAGTGTGAAGCTCTCTCCCGAAATCATCGGAAAAAAGGGCTGCCGCCAGATCATAATTTCCGGTGTGAGTGGTTAGGATCAGCGCGGCCTCTTGACCTCCCTGAAGCTTTTCAAAGACATCTCTCCCTTCGATGTCCCATGTCATAACACGCTGCCCCAGACGCGCGCGAAGGCCATCAATATACGTCCAACCAAAGTTCACAAAAACCTGATAAGCGTTCACATGGCTTTCAAAAAAACCGAGAGGGTCCTCGCAGGATTCACCGGCAAAGATCGCTGTCAAATTCTCGCGAATGGCCCGACGCTGCCGCCCAGCCATCACAAACACGATCAATGAGAAAAAATGCAACAGGGAAGCCTCAATCATACGAGGCATTCGAGGAAAGGCCCCCAAAACCCAGGTCATCGCACGGGTCGGGAAATCCCCATGCAAACCAAAGCGAGAGAATTTCTCCGCTTGATTTTCTGGATTACCGTGTTCTTTCACTGTATCAAAAGTCCCCGAACGGGGCGTAACGATCTTTTGCGATGCAAGCAACTCCTCAAATGGCCCAGATGAAGTGCGGCCAGTCGCCGCGCAAGATTTCCTCCTCAATCGAACGATCCACGGATTACGATGTCGTTGTGATGGGAGGAGCCTTTTCAGGATCATCTTCCGCCCTTCTTTTGAAGCGTGCCTTGCCGGACCTCCGCATTCTGATCATTGAGCGAACCCCGGAATTTGATCGTAAAGTCGGTGAAAGCACCTCGGAAGTTGCCGGGATTTTCCTAACCCGTGTCCTCAAGCTGGGTATGCACCTTTCCCGTGATCACGTCGCAAAACACGGCCTGCGAATGTGGTTTCACAAAGATGGCAGGAATGAGCCGGGACGATCGACCGAAATCGGTCCCGCTTATCAGGTTCGAGTGTCCACCTTTCAGGTCAATCGCAAAAAACTCGATCAGGAACTCATCAAAGAAACCTCAAAACTTGGAGTCGAACTCATCCGGCCTGCGACCATCAAAACCCTTGAACTGGGAGGCATCGGGAAAAACAAGCTCACCTACAAAACCGAAGACGGCAGGCGACACGCCATCACGGCCACATGGGTGATCGACGCCTCCGGCAAGGCCTGCCGCATCGCCAAGCAACGGAAAACATTTCGCCAAAATGTGGAGCGTCATCCCACCTCCGCAATGTGGACCCGTTTTAAAAACGTCTGCTTCCTCGACTCACACGAAGGCAGCCAAAAGATGTCCGGAGCCAGCCAAAAGATGGTCACACAGCGTGGTTTCGCCACCAACCACCTCATGGGCTACGGCTGGTGGTGCTGGATCATCCCTCTCGATAGCGGAGAAGTCAGCGTGGGGCTGACCTGGGATTCCCGGCTTTTCACTCCACCGGAAGGCGGAAATATGGCCGGGAGAGTCAAAAAGCACATTCTCAGCCACCCCGTGGGTCGAGTGATGTTTGAAAATGCCGAGGCTGCGGAAGGCGACAATCGATACTACAAGGGACTTTCCTACTACTCTGAAGAAATTGCCGGTGAGGGATTCACCCTCGTCGGAGATGCCTCCGGATTCATGGACCCTCTCTACAGCCAGGGGCTCGATTACTGCGCCCACACCGTTTACTCGTCGTTCGCGATGTTACGCGATTACTTCTCGGGTGACTGTGAATGCATTAAGACTGCCATCGAAACGCGGAATCGTGAATTTAAGATCAGCTACTTCCGCTGGTTCGAATCCCTCTACCTCGACAAATACTATTACCTCGGTGACGCCGAGCTGATGCGAGCGGCCTTCTTCCTGGATATTGGAACCTACTTTGTCGGGCCTGTTAATCTCGTCCTGCGAGGAGAGGACCGGGAATTCACAAACCTCCCTTATCACGGCCCCATAGGCGGACTGTTTGCAAAGTTCATGTCATTCTACAACCGACGTTTCGTAATCATCGCCCGCAAGAAAATTGCAAAGGGGCATTACGGTCGTATGAACCTCGATAAGAGCTACCTGATCACTCAGAGTTTTTCTCCCGGAGGATCCGCCCTCAAGCTGATTTTTAAAGGCGTGCGAATGTGGCTCTTTCAGGAGGCACGCTACTTGCTCACCAAGCCCGCTCCTTTGGCTGAAAACCCGACAGAGAGCAATCCGCTACCCGCGTCGATGACAGAAATGCCACAAGCCGGGAACTACGAGCACGCTTAGGCTCATCGTCAAAAATACTCCGGCCCCACAGAGAATCCCCATGGTCTGAAGGGTCTGATTTGAAGCCATCGCTAGTGACCCGAAGCCCACAACCGTTGAGAGTCCGCAAAAACAGATCGCCTTGCCCACCCCGTTCCAGACTTTCGTCAGATCTCCGTCACTCCGCCTGAGCGCAAAAATCAAGTGAATGCTATAGTCGATTCCAGTCCCGACAATCAGGGGAATGGCCATGCTGCTGAGGAAATTCCAGGAACGTCCGCTGATCACAACGAATCCATTGATCAGGATCAGTACGACAACAAGAATACCCGCCGTCAGGAGAGCATCCTTCCACGAACGAAAGACGACGATCAAGGCTCCCAATAACAACAAGGTGGCCGGAATGAAAAGAAAGTAGATGTCCGCCTTCACCCTCGGCAACAAAATCAGCTGCAGCAATCCCCACCCTGAGACAGTCACCCCCTTTTCATTGAGGATCGCAAGTTCCTTCACGCTTTCCTCCGACACTTCGTCCTGCAACTGCACCCGCCCCGAAAAATATCCATCCTCATGGTAGAATTTTCTGGCAAACGAATCGAGATCGTCGGGGGTTTTCGCAAGATGCTCCAAAACCAGTTTGTCGAGTTCCGTGCCTTTCTCGCTGAATCCTGCCTCCTCAAGCTGCGCCAGGATTCGATCCGACCGCTCTGAAACCGTCCTCCACATGTCGGCATTTGCCAATCTCGCATCAAGATCGGGTAGCACCTTGATCGGCCACTCCGAACGAACGAGAATCCCCTTCCGTTTTAATTCTTCGATTTTTTCCGCTGAAAACTCCAGTGAAGCCCTCACGTCTTCAAGTGTTTCCCCCTTGGCAATGAGAGAGAGGTTTTTTTTCGACCACGCCGGATAACGTTCCTGAATTGTTTCCAGGGTCTGCGCGGCCTCACTGACCTCGGGCTCCACCATCGAGAAGTCGAAACTAATGCCGGGCAGGCCCTTCACCCCAAAACCCACCGCCGCGGCAACAAGACAAGATGCGAGAAGGATCAAACCGGTTTTTGCCCGGGGAAAAGGATGTCTCAACAAACTGGTCGACGTCTTTTGGGGAAACCGCTCCAAAGCCCACGGCATGATCCAGAGACAAACGATCGCCCCCGTCACCAAACCGATCAAAATCAAGCCTCCCAGCTGTTGCACCCCCTGGAACGTACTTAAGGTCAAAAGACCAAATACAACCGCAGTCGTCAAAGCGGCCCATAGGATCCCCGGTGCCATTTCACGACGCAGGGCCACTGCCGTTTGTCCCGGCGATGATTCACGGGCAATGACCACCCCGTAATCGATCACGAGGCCGAGAAGAATCGCGGCAAAACCGACACTCACCAGATTGAGTGTTCCAAAAATCCACCCCGCCAGCCCCAGGGTGATCAGGAAAACAAGGCCCAGAATGACAACCAGAACCACCAGTTGAACCGGGCTCCTCTGGATCAGCAAAAATAAAAGCCCTACGATAATCGAAGTCATCATGATGGTCCCCGACATGTCCTTCTCCATCCCGGTCCCGATTTCCGCGCTGTAAACCGGCCCACCGGTAAGACGGTAGGAAAAACCCTCTTCCTTCCATTCGTCGGCCGCCGCCCGAATTTGCGAGACCCATTCCGCATGCTGTTGATAACCAAGATCCAAGTCAGGCTTGGCAATCAGAATGAGCCAGAGTTTCCCATCCTCGCTTTGATAACTGAAATCATTGTCCTTTAGCTGCTGCATCGCAGGGTGGCTGAGAAACCCCAAGGGATCGTATGCCGCCATCGTCGCTTCACTTTGGTCCAATGAGAGTTCGATTTTCTCCCTGCTTTCCTGCAGGAGGGCTTCGAGGGCCACGGAATCAGAGAGTTTCCCGGCAAGGAGCTTTGCTTCCACCGGATCGGAATCTGCCCACAGGCGGGCCAGGCTTTGCGCGAAGCTTTTGGGATCATCTTCGAACCGGGAGCGATACTCCACCCGCCCCCCTTGAAGCCTTTCTCCCAGAAACAAGGCAAACTCCGCCGCATCTTCTTCAAAGACCTCCTCCTCGTGACGGAGAAGAAGAATGACCTTGTGATCATCGTCGAAGTGCTCGCGAAAAACCTTCAGGGCTTCAACTTCCGGAATCCCCGGAGGAAGCACTTCCAAAACATCTGTTGCAAAGCTCAGCCTCCGCAATCCCATGATGGAAATCAACAGGATCAAAGAAACAAAGAGGATCGTTCGAAACGAGCGAGGCACGGCGAAAGAGTGACTGATCTTCCTGAAAACTCGACTTCCTAGATTGAGAAAATTTCAAAACCAGCGATCTTTACAACATGATCCGCTTCCTCACCTTGGCCCTGATGCTTCCCTTTGGACTTTTCGCAGACGAAACAACTCCGCTCAAAGCAGCGCTAGAGAAGCAGGCCGAGCACAAATCAGTCGTCGTTCTTTTCCGTCAAACCAAAAAGGTTCCCGCACTCACCGACGAGATCAAGACGATGGGAAAACTCTGGCTGATCCCGGGCAAGGCCTTTCGGTGGGAACTGGGTCAGCCAAAAAAGCAAACCATCATCTACAACGGCAAAGAGGTCTTGGTCCTCGATGAGGTGAAAAAGTCCGGCGAACGGCTATCCCCCGATGACAAGACCATCAAACCCCTTTTCCTCACTCTTGGAATGGGAAAGGACGCTTCATTCGATGGATTGTCGAAACTCTTCACCATCACCGCAACCAACCAGGATCAAGGCCGCTTCGTCGCCACGCTCTCACCCAAACCACGGTCACTCAAGCGGGTCATGAAATCCCTATTAATGCAAGTGAACTTAAAAACCTCTTTCCCGGAACGGATCGGTTGGGTTCAACGCGATGGCACCGAGGCCATGACCGAGTTTTTCAAGCCAGCCCTGGATGGTGGAATCCCTGCAATCACATTTCAAATCAATGAAGAAGCCTACACCTGGGAAAAATGATTAAAGACGCCCGATCGCAGTTTCCACAAAACCAAGTACTTCTTTGCGCCCGGCGCGCGTGGTGATCGACGTTTCAAAAGCCACCGGGGCCCCTTCGCTAAACTCCTTCATTGCCTCAAGAAACAAGCCAACGTTCTTCTTCACCACCTTCGGTTTGCTTTTGTCGGTCTTGGTAAAGATGATCGCAAAAGGAAGCTCCGCCTCAATCAGCCACGAAACAAAAGCGAGATCGATTTTCTGGGGAGAATGTCGTGAGTCGATCAGCACAAAAGTTCCGCAGAGGTTCTGGCGCTCAACGAGATACTCGGAGACGAATTCATTGAATTGATCACGCTGGGACTTTGAAAGCTTGGCGTATCCATATCCCGGAAGATCAACAAGCCCCCAGTTACCGTTAATCTTAAAGAAGTTGATTTCACGGGTGCGGCCCGGAGTCTTGGAAACACGGGCCAACCCATCTTTGTTTGTCAGCAGATTGATGAGTGACGACTTCCCTACGTTGGAGCGCCCGATGAACGCAAATTCCGGAAGGTCCGACTGCGGGTAATCTGATAACTGAACCGCACTCTTAACAAAATTTGCCGTCTGAATTCTCACTGAGGACAAAGTATGCCATTGGAATTCGACTTTCCACCTCCATACGAAATTTTTCATTTTTCGCGGGGATCAGGAAGATTTTTCTATCGCCGTGGGGACGACCGGGGAGGCTGAAGAAGACGACCATCGCGTCACAGAAATTGATAAAAAGTGAAATGGGAACGAAACGACTCGACAGGTTGGAATGTTTTTTTGTCTCAAAATTGCAACAATCCCAAAAAAAAACAGCTGCTTCCCGAAGGAAGCAGCTGTGGAAACAAAAAGTAAAAACAGATGTTGTCGTGTGTCTGCGATCGAAAACTATCGACGGCGACGAACTGCAAGAGCAAGGCCGGCAAGAGCAGCAAGAAGGCTGGTTGAAGGCTCTGGAACAGCGTCAGCGGTAACAAGACCAATGGTATTGCTAAAAGTAACCGCACCCGCAATCAAGGTGGCACCAGTATCTCTGCCAAGCAGCAAGCTACCTTTTCCTGTCTCCAAACTCACAGCAGTACCACCGTTACCGGCGTCATCTTCTGTTCCGAACACTGAGTCCGATTTCCAGATCGCCAATTGATTCGAGCCACCAATGGTTCCTGCGTTTCCGAAAATCACGTAAACGTTTTTTCCGATCTGGTCAGCAACTGAATCAGATGGGACAGCTACGCTCCAGTTTGCAGGAGTCACCATGTCGGTGAGTCCTGGCGCAGCGCCTGCAGCGAGTGCACTCTCGGTTCCGTAGACAGTGAACGAGGTGATAAGAGCAGCAAAATCCATCGCATTTCCGGAAATGTCACCGTCGTCGCCGAAGAAGCCGACAGAGATGGAGCCGGAGGACAGAGGAGCCCCTGCATTATCGACGATTGGAAGATCAGGATCACCGAATGCGCCCTGGTTGGTAACAGTTAGCGTGTAAGCAGATGAGATCATGGTCCCGGCTGCAAAGGCAAACAATGTGGTTGTTATTTTCATATTGTATCTTTGGTTTTTGAATTTTTGGTTTTTGAATTTTTGGTTTTTTACAAAATTTCTCTTCTGCTTAGAGTTCGTCGTAAAAATCTGGTGAATCAACAGTGACCATACGCACGGTCGAGTCGCCCCGGACTACAATGACACCGGAATTATCGTCAAAACTTACGGTTGCTCCGTCGACATCATTGCCGTCGGCGTCTTTCCAACCAGTGACGCTGGCTGGATCAAACGGATTGCGCTGAACGAAGGCATACTTGGCAAAACCGCCTGCGCCATCGGACAACCATAATTGATCGCTGGTTCCAAAGGAACCTGTGGAGAGAAGGCTGTTCTCCAATTCGCTCTCCGCAAGTGTCAATCCAGCCGGGAAGATACTTCCGGCGTAGTTGAAGGTCGTTGTGAGACTCAAGGCAACAGACTGAAGCTTAACAGAACCTGAAACCACCACATCACCTGCAGCAGCCCCAACCAAAATCACGCCATCAGAGTAGATCAACGCCGTGTCGGCCGCTGTAACATCAGCGCCATCTGCATCTTTCCAACCTGTTAAGGTTCCAGTGAATGGGTTCCCTTGAACGTAAGCATATTTGCTGAAACCACCTTGACCGTCGGGAACCCAAGCTTGATCACATGTACCAAAAGAACCAGTTGAGGTAAGTCCGCCCCCGGAATTCGCAACATCATTTGCATCTCCAAAAATGGAGGCAAGAGTCGAGGCTGGGCGAATAATGAACTCGTCTCCATCGGCGAAATTGTCAGAGAGGTCATCCGAGAGCGTGACTGAATCAGCGTCTGCATCGAAAGATTCAACTGTCGTGACTGCTCCGGCAGCATCGCCGGTAGTAGCCTCGAAGAGATAAGTTGTCCCGGCAACAAGAGCATCAGCAACTCCATCGGCGACTGTGACAGTGGCAAAGTCAATGGTAGTTGAGGCACCGGAAGCTACGGGAGCTTCGTGGAGGCGGATGCCGACGTAATTAAATCCGGCAGTGTACCCAACAGTCTCATAGCCAACCGGCTTGGACTTTGATTCTTGGGCTGCGGCACTGCCGACCAAGAGGGCCGAAAGGCCAACAGCGGCAGCTGCTTTAAGAGTATTCGTTTTCATTTTTGTTTTCGTTTTCTTTTAGTTGTTGAATTCCCATCAACACGAAGTTGACGAGTTTCCGCAGGCAATCCACGAGGAATTTACCTTTGACAGGGGGACTTCGTCAATGCCTTTTTCCAAAGTTTTTGATTTTTTCGAGTTATTTTGGACATTTGAAGCAGGGAGCGTGGAAGCCCCGTAATTGAAGGGCCCCCGCCATTCTTTACCAACGGGAGAGCTCCTGAAATTCCGCCAGTCGGTCGGAAAATTGAGATTTATCCGCCGCTTCAAGCGACTTTGTGGAGAAGTTTTCGCAAGTAAAAGAAGCCAGAATCGATCCGTTCACGACCGCTTGCTTCAGTTGAGCGAACGTCGGACTCGTGGCCCCTTCCGAAGCAAGGGTCCCAATCAGCCCTCCGAGAAAGGTATCCCCCGCGCCCGTCGGATCAGCCAATTCCCGAAGCGGCCAGGCCCCACAGCGGAAAAAGGCACCTTCGGGCCCAAAGAGGAGGGCTCCAAACTCTCCCAGCTTCACCACGACAACCCCGGGGCCTTTTGCCAGAAGCCGCTCTCCGGCAAGTACGAGATTATTCGTACCTGCGAACTCCCGGGCCTCGCCCTCGTTAATCACAAGGAGATCAATCCTCTTGAGCACCTCGTGCAACTCCTCATTCGCGACCGTGATCCAGAGATCCATGGTATCCGCGACGACATATTTTTCGGCGGCGGTGCACTGCTCAAGCATTTGCAGCTGATTGATCGGGGCCATGTTGGCCAGAACGACGAACTGGGAATCGGCAAGCCCGGCGGGAACTTTCACCTGCCAGTGCTCCAAAACATTAATCGCCACATTGTGAGTGGTGCGGTCGTTCATGTTTTCATGATACTCTCCCGTCCAGGTAAACGACGGTTGGTCCGATCGCTCGAGTCCGGAGAGATCCACTCCGTTCTTTCCAAGCATTTCGAGATGCTCCTGCGGAAAATCATTTCCGATAATTCCGAGGAGATGGACCGGGGAGGAGAGCTTTGCGGCGGCAAGAGCGGCGTAGCTGGCCGAGCCACCCAGAAGGTTGCTTTCATCCGCTACCGGAGTTTTGACATTATCAATGGCGACAGATCCGCCTACGAGTATTTTCATTTTGAGAGATCTTGGGTGAGAGATTTAAGAATGTGTTTTGCTTCCGCTTCCGGATCACCGGCAGTGAGGAGATGAGAGACGATCACGAGGCGGCGCGCTCCCGCCTCCATGACTTGACCAAGGTTTTCCGGCTTAATCCCGCCAATACAAAAGGCCGGGATATAAGAACCGACTTCAGCCTCCATTTGGGAGATGTTTTCCAGCCCGATCCCGGGACGGCCCTTTTTGGTGGGTGTCGGAAATAAGGGACCAAAGCCAATGTAATCAGCACCCTCTTCCAAAGCAATCCGCGCCTGCTCAAGGGAATGAGTCGAACGACCAATCATCACGCCCTCCTTCAACCCTTCGCGCGCCGAAAGAATCGAACCATCATCCTGCCCGAGGTGGAGCCCGTGAGCAGCCGAAGCTCTGGCCACCTCCGGATGGTCATTGACGACAAAAGGGACCCCAAATTCTTCACAAAGATCCTTCAGTTCGATCGCCAAGGAAACCAACTCCGCCGGATCATGCCCCTTGGCCCTTAATTGAAGGATCCCGACCCCACCTTTCAGTAGGTGCCGGGAAACTGGAATGGCTTGCTTCCTGGTGAGATAACCAAGGTCACAAATTCCGTAGAGCAACGCGTTTTGAAGTGCCTTCCTCACTTGAGATTCTTTTCCTTCAGGTAATTTGCCACCCAGGCAATATCATATTTCCCGGCAATGAAATCAGGATGGTCGATAATCTCCTGCTGAAACGGAATCGTGGTCTTAATCCCTCGAATCGTAAACTCGGCCAAGGCGCGCTTCATTCGGGCGATCGCAACCTCCCGACTGGAAGCTGTCACGATCAGCTTTGCAATCATGGAGTCATAATATGGGGGGACGGTGTAACCCGAATAAACGTGCGTATCGACACGAACACCCTTCCCACCCGGAGCATACCAGAGATCAATCGTCCCGGGGCTCGGCATGAAATCATTGTAGGGATCTTCCGCATTGATCCGGCATTCGATCGAATGACCCCGGGGCTCAACACCCAAAACATGTTCGGAAACCGGCTCTCCGGCGGCAATTCGAATCTGCTCTTTGATCAACTCGCACCCCATCACCTCCTCGGTCACGGGGTGCTCCACCTGAATCCGGGTGTTCATCTCCATGAAATAAAAGTCGGTAGCGTCGGCATTCACCAGGTATTCGATCGTCCCCGCATTGCGGTATTCGATGGACTTGATCAACCGCACCGAAGCTTCTCCCATGCGTTGCCGTAACTCAGGAGAAATCAGCGGGCTTGGGCACTCCTCAATGATCTTTTGGTTTCGTCGCTGCATTGAGCAGTCGCGCTCGCCGAGATGGAGGTAGTTGCCATGATTATCGGCAAGCACCTGGAACTCAATATGATGCGGTTTCAAAACCAACTTTTCGATATAGCAGTCACCATTATTGAAGCAGGCCTCCGCCTCCTTGGAAGCGGCCTGAAATTGCGATTTGAACTCTTCCTCGCTCATCGCGGGCCGCATTCCACGACCTCCACCACCCGCAGTGGCCTTAATCATGACAGGAAAGCCGATTTCTCTGGCAACTTTGAGCCCATCCTCGGCATCCGCAACGATTCCATCCGAACCGGGAGTCACGGGAACACCGTTGGCGGTGGCGGTCGCTCGAGCCGTATTCTTGTCACCCATGGTACGGATGACTTCAGCCGAGGGACCAATGAACTCAATATTGCAGCTCTTACAAATCTCCGCAAAACGGGCGTTTTCGGATAAGAATCCATAACCCGGATGAATGGCATCAGCTCCGGTGATCTCAGCGGCGGCGATAATGCGATCCGGTTTCAGATAGCTCTCCTTGCTCGGCCCGGGGCCGATGCAAACAGAATCGTCGGCCAACTGAACATGCATCGAATCGATGTCAGCCTCCGAATAAACAGCGATGGATTCAACCCCGAGCTCACGACAAGCCCGGATGATTCGAAGGGCGATTTCGCCACGGTTGGCGACGAGGACGCGCGAAAACATAATATCAGGTGCTTCTATTTCACGCAGAAAAGCGTATCTCCAAACTGAACCGGTGTGCCATCATCGGCACAAATCTGGGTAATCGTGCCCGAACGCTCGGCCTTGATCTCGTTCATCACCTTCATGGCCTCGATAATACAAAGAGTCTGACCTTCGCTGATGGTGTCACCCACACCGACAAAATCAGGATCATCGGGGGTAGGCTTGCGATAGAAGGTTCCGACCATTGGAGATTTGATTTCTTCGTCGGCGGATGCTCTTGCTGCAGGAACATCCCCTACAGGACCTGCTGATGGAGCCGGAACCGGAGCAGGAACAGCAACACCGCCGGTCGGCATTAACCCGATCAGCTTTTGAAGCTCTTCAAAGTCAGTGCCCTTCTTGAGTTTCAGGTTGAAGTCTTCCTTTTCAAACTGGAACTGGGAGAGCCCATGCTCGTCCATCAGTTCCACGATTTTACGAATTTCAGTAAGGTCCACGGAGATCGGTGAGAGGTTATTGAGCGACTGCTCGCGCAGGAGTATGACGGAATTGTTACGTTGGGCAACACCGAAGCTTCATCACGTCTTTGAGAAG
>CALFSW010000460.1 GCA_937916505.1 uncultured Verrucomicrobiales bacterium
AAAATGGAGACTGGAGGAAGGTTCTGATCTTTTTGTCCTGCACCCCCTGAGTTTGCGTGTCTAATATTTTCCTTTCAATCCATTGGAAATTAGTGAATTAAATAACCGGAAAACAGTCATGATTGACATTGATCTTCTATCGAACCTCCCTCTCATTGCGCTGCGGGCGGTTCCGGTTCCGACGACGTCCCAAAAATAAATCCCCTTTAAAAACCAATGAATACAAAAGAACAGATGACAGAAAAAGCCGCTTGGCGGACTTCTGCGTAAGCCTTCCTGATCGCCGTGGCGTTCCTTTGCTTTTGCACGGGCGAATCTTCCGCAAACTCCGCGTGGCCGGGCATCACGAGCGTTACGCAGCCGGATGGCACGAAACTCGATATCAACCTGCGCGGAGACGAACACCTCCACTGGGAGGAGGATGCCAACTCCTACACGGTGATCCGCCATAAAGGCTGGTATGTGTATGCCGAAAAAGCTCCGAACGGAGGCTTGGTGCCATCGGAATTGCGTGCGGGCATCGACAACCCCGCCGCCTTCGGTTTGAAGAAACAGGTCAAGCCCAACCGCTCCGGTCGGCTTTTTTCGCAAGTGGACGGTTCGCCTGCCGGGGGCACATCGACTCCGGAAACGGCTATTGCATCGAACGTGATGAAAAACCTTGTGGTGCTGATCCGTTTTTCAAACCACACCGGGCGCGTCCTACCCACCACGGGGAACCTGAATGTCCTGATGAACTCGGAAACCCCGGATGCGAATCTCGCGCCGACCGGCAGCGTCAAAACATTCTACCGCGAGACATCCTACGGCCAATTCGAGTTCGATTCCACAGTGACCTACTGGATCGACCTTCCCGGGACGGAGGAATACTATGCAAATGGAGACAGCGGACTGACCTCCAGGACCCACGAAGCGCTGAAGGAGGCCTTGGGCGAGCTCGATGACGATCCGGATTTTAATTTCACCGACTTCGACCAAAACGCTGACGGAGTGATCGATGCGATCACCTTCGTCCATTCCGGCTACGCGGCGGAATTCGGTGGCACGGATGAAGACGGAGCGAATTATGTCGACCGCATGTGGTCGCACAAATGGCAATTTTCCACCTGGACCAGCTCCGAGGGTGTCAAGGTTTCGAAATACAACATCAACCCATCGCTTTGGGGCACTTCCGGCGGCAAGATCGGCCGGATCGGCGTGATCTGCCACGAACTCGGTCACTACCTCGGCCTTCCGGACCTTTATGACGGTTCAGGCGGAAGCGGGATCGGCTCATGGGGGCTGATGGCGAATTCATGGGGCTTCGACGGCAGCCAAAACTATCCTCCTCACATGTCGGCATGGAGCAAGATCCAGCTCGGCTGGGTGACCCCCACGGTGATCTCGTCCCCGGGCAACTACACGATCGCGCAGAGCGAAACCAACCAGGAGATTTTCAAAATCAATATGGGCTATCCCTCCGGCGAATACCTGCTGGTCGAGAACCGGCAGCCAGTGGGATATGACGCCAAGATCCCCAACGGAGGCTTGGCGGTCTTCCACATCGACGACACTGCGAGCTACGTGAACGAGGGTTACCCGGGGCAGCCGGGATGGCCCGAAAACGGCAACCATTACAGGGTGGCGCTTCTGCAAGCCGACGGACTTTACCAGCTGGAGAAGGGGGCGAACCGCGGCAATGTCGGTGACCTTTATCGTGCCGGAGAAGTGACCGAAGTCGGGCCGGACACGGTTCCCAACACGGACGCCTACCAAGGCGGTGCTATTCTCTACACAGGCAACCGCATCCTCAATGTCAGTGCCCCGGGCAGCACCATGTCATTTGAGTTCCAGAATGGATCCGTGCCGACCGCACCGGCCGCGCCCACGAATCTCGCCGCCTCGGCTTCGTCCTATTCGACGGTCGCCTTGTCCTGGTCCGACCAATCCGGAAACGAGGATGGTTTTACCATCGAGCGCTCGACCGATGGCGTCAATTTCACGCCGGTCGTTTCAACCGCGGCCAACGTGACCTCATACTCCGACAGCGGTTTGAGCGAGCAGACCACCTATTCCTATCGCGTCACCGCCTTCAACGCGGGGGGCTATTCCGCCTACTCGGACGTTGCCGCCGCCACGACACCCGCCGCGCCCGCGGAAATAGTCAGACGTGCCAGCCAGGAGAACCCCGTCGCCGGCACGGTGACCGGGACCTATCTGGATTTGCAGGCCGACGACGGTGTTGTCGAGGCGATCAGGGAGGTTCAATCCGGAGGCAGAAAGAACAGCCGTTACAGCTATCTGGATCACCACTGGACGGTCCCCGATGTCAAAGGCGGACAGTCGGTGTTGCTGGTGATGCAGGCTTGGGCATCCGCAAATTCCGAGGGTGATGACTTCCAGGTCGAATACTCCATCAATGGTGGCAGCAACTGGGAATATGCCCTGACGATTCCGCAGGGATCTCCGAATGACAGCATCTGGACCGCAGATCTGATCGTGCCGTCGGCAAGTCCGGTTCTGATTCGGGTGCTTGATATGGATTCATCCTCTGGCAACTCCGCTCTGGACACCGTTTATGTGGACGAGATGTACATCGTCACTGTCCTTGATCCCAGCGATACCCCGCCGCTCGCTCCCAGCGGCCTTTCCGCAACGTTTGCTTCCGGGGCCGTGGCGCTCAGCTGGGTTGACAATGCGGTCAACGAACTCGGATACAAAATCCAACGTGCCCCCCACCAAGGCGAAGACTACTCGCTGGTTGGATCGGTCGGCCCTGACAACACGTCATTCGAGGACACAACGGTCGAACCGGCGAAAAACTACGATTACAAGGTCACGGCCTTCACCTCCTCCTGGGATACGGATTCCGATACGACCGTGACCGTTGAGGTGCCGGACGGTATCCAGCTCACCGGCAGTTCTTCGAAAAGAAAAGGCAAGGTCGTCGCAAATCTCTCATGGGTCACCGGCTCCTCGATCAATTCGGTTTCCGTTCTGCGCAGCCTTAATGGTGGTGAATTTGTCCCGCTCATCGAGGAACTGACCAACGAGTTTGGCGGTTCGTATCGCGATCAGACAAGCCTTCGAAGCGGAACCTTCCGTTACAAAATCACCGGCAACGGCTACGAATCCAACGTGATCGAGTTCACCTACTGAAGTCACTGTCGGCAAATCCATCAGGAAATATCTCCCCGGCGGCAAGACTCTGATGCGACCGCTTTCCTTGCTGCGGCTTCATCGATCTCCTCCCCGCACGCTTGAGAGGGCCTTGCTAGTCCGGATATCTCACCGAGTAAAGAACCCCGGGGCATTGTCGAATCTTTAAATGAATGGGGCCATGTAACCTTCGGGTTACTGGCCCCTATTGTAAATAAAATGATTGAGGGAGCTCTAAATAAGCGTTTTAGTTACGGGCTCTTTATGGGATAATAACTCCCGACGATGAATAATTTAAATAAAAATGTGTTAAGGATAATAGTAATGACTATGATCTCCTTGGCGATTGCCCCTGCCTACGGGCATGGCGATATCCATCTCCTCATCTCAAAACTGGATAAAGAGATTGCGAGTCATCCGTCCGATATCGAAAAACGGCTGGAGCGTGCCATCCTGCTTTGCCAACACGGAAGCCACGACAAAGCTCTGGCTGATCTCAAAGAGGTCGAAAAATTGGCGCCCAAGCGTCCTGAGCGCCATTATGTGGCGGCAAGGGTTTACATGGACCAGGAAAAGTGGGAATTGGCTAAATCGGGGGGGTGTCCCACAGATCGTTAAAACAGCAGTGGTTGGATTTGATAGATATGATG
>CALFSW010000461.1 GCA_937916505.1 uncultured Verrucomicrobiales bacterium
GCCGGAGCCTTTCGGCCTCCCGGCTCCGGGTCATCCCCACGTGTGTGGGGAAAGCCATGGGCAGCATTGGAATCTGCTAGAAGATGGCGGGTCATCCCCACGTGTGTGGGGAAAGCCCTGCGCTCTCAACGGTTTACCGCGGATAGATCAGTGCTTTTTTGATTTTCGGAGCTGTGTCAGATTGTCCCTTTTCAGTTAGAATGGAATATTTTCCGGGTCGATCCAGCTTTCGGCAATGAGTGGAATTCCAGAGAGATTGATCTCTTTCCTTCCAGTTTTTCCTTCGGGGCCGATCCGGCGAACTAGGTAACCTTGGCAGTTGGGAGCGGAAGTGACAATCAACATTCCAAATTCGGGCGCGGCGTGGTGAAGGACAAAATCGAGAACCTTCTTCTCAGTTCGCACGTTCAACGTCCCCACAAAGACGTTGGGCTTTAGCTCGATGAACCAGCGCTTCAAGTGTCCCCGAACTGCGGGAGCGACATCATTGGCAACAAGAACAGTCATGTGCTACTCTCCGGTTTTAGGTTGGAGAGGGTGATCAGAAACTTCCTTGGGGGCCCGCCCTGGCAGATCATCAAATAGTTTCTTGAGATCGAGCGGCATCAGTTTCAGAAGACGGGCTTCCTCGATCTTTCGCTTGAGAATTTTCAAGACCAGTTTGCTGTCCGCTTTCGAGTCAATGGAGATTGCCTCAAAAGCGGCATCCCATGATGTTTCTTTTTTATAAAGATCGGACACATCGTAGACAAAAGGGAGAGTTCCGGCCTGGTGAACAAAACCAAGCTGCGGGATAAATCCCATCGAGCAAGTCACCGCTGCAGTAAGTGCATAGAGGGAAGCGTTGGCTGTCGAGAGCGCCCGGTTAATCCCGTCGGCGAGGTTCCAGTTGTTTGTCTTGTAGTCGCGCCCTTTCCAAGTGACTCCATATTTTTGACCAAACTCAGCATAAACCTGCTTCACTCGCCTCCCTTCCATCCCGCGGAGTTGGGTGATGGAAATCCCGTGAACATTGGCCTCGGGAAATCGTTTTAAGAACATTCGGCGAGCGATCTCATTTTTTTGCCTGGATGTGCCCCAAGCGGTGGCATGAATCCGCGCCATTGAATTATCATGGTTTGGAGTGATCCCAAAAGCATAGAAGCGCATACCGTCCTCACCCATCCAGAAAATTGGACAGTTCGACTGTGCACAGGTTTTCACGGCGGCGTGAGTGATGGTGGTTCCTGGCCCAAGGATGAGGGCGGAAATGGTGGCGATGGGAAGTCCGACGATGAGACCATCGCAATTGATCCATTTTACGGAGGCATCATCGACTTCCAGTCGGCCTCTTTCCACATAGATGGGGGTCCAACGGTCCTTGGCGGGGGCCAGGCTGTCGAGAGGAGGGCGTTCAAAGAATGGCATAGGGTGAAGTCTGGTTAACTGCATGCATCATTCGCTCAATACTCATGCATGAGACAGGTGATGCGAAGGTCTTGCGAGTCATCAACATGGTTGATTGAACGTTTATCTGAAGAAGCTGGGAGCCCCGAATCCCAAAAACAACATCTGAATCGGGGCCCGCGCTACAGTGGAAGATGTCATCTTCCTGACGGCTGATAATCATTTTTTTTTAAAAGCTCCCGCAAGTCAGGGTGATATGATCTGAGAAGCCATAAATTTTAACAAGAGGGTATTGTTGAATCCTAATCTTCACCCCGCAATCGGATGACGCTTCGTGTTTCATAATCTCTGGTAGCATATGCTGATGGCTGGTCCCGCTGTCCAAAGGCTCCGTGGCCAGATTTTTCGAAGGTTCGGTCAAAGCTTTCCAGCGGAGCTGGTGTTAGACCTGCTCTTTCGAGAATCTGATTGGCGAGTGCTTGGATGTCATCGCCGATTTCAGCGACGATAGGGACGGAGGGGATGCAGCATTTCCGACCAAGCCAGGTTCCCCATTTGGGGTCCGCGATGGCGGATGGAATATTTTTTAAGGTTTCGATGTCGCCGGTGAGAGCGATGAGGAAGCAGGAATCGAGAAGGTAGTCACGGTGGGTAATGACGGCATTGGGCGACGATCCCCCCCCGGCTTTGCGGGGGAGGTGTTCTTTCTCGGCAGGATTTTTAGAGTTAAATCCACCACCGATGGTGTGGAAGTCCTGAAGCCGATTCACAGGGAGACTGTTCCCCCAGCGGTTTGGTCGAGGGACGGCGTAGGTCGAGAGTGTGAACCGCCGAAGCGGTTCTAATTCCTCGGCTTCAGAGTCTGAGAACTTATCGATACCGAGCGCAGCCGCGATCATCCCGATGATTCCGCTCTTGGTCGGATGGGGCAGAGTGTCGCGACGTGGAAAACGCGATGATGCTCCCCAGGCTTGCATGGGGCTATGGATGAGAAAGGCGAGATGGGCTTTAACTGACATGATTGGTGAGAGTGGAGATGAAGGTGGTGAGATCGTCCTCGGGGATGGAACTCTCAGCATCGCAGGTGACGCCCCAGGTCTGGGCGAGAGCAGATTGCTGCTCAGTGAGTTTTTCGATGGATGGGTCAGTGAATCCCTTTCCTGGTGACCAGACGGGGTTCTCAAAGGCGTTGACCAGTTGGACTGGTTGGCCGTTGAGCTTCACCGTTCCAAGAACGTAGCTCGGACGTGTGTTGGCATTCATGGAGTTTTGACGAGCACCGGGGACGGCTTCGAGAGTGGCCTTGATGAAGTGGGTTACGATGTTTTTCAAAGCTTCGGAATCGGGATTGCCAAGGTTGTCAGCGAGGAGATCGAGGTTGAGTGCAGCGTAGCGGTAGTAGAGAGCAGAGTTGAATTCCAAAGTGCCAATCATTCCAGCTCCGGCGTCTTCGGCGTCAGTTTTCATGTCATCGACGGCGGAGAAGAAATCGACTTCGTTGGAAACCTTGTGGGTGGAGAGTGCGTGCGAAAACATGGCAGCTCCATCAACATTGAGAGTTGGATCATTGGCGATCATGCGTCCGAAGAGGGCGATGTCGGCGGCGTCCTTGCGGGTTGCGCCTTTAACGGCTTGTTTGGCAGTTTTTCCACTAGCGAGAGCGGATACGATTTCCTCGATCTCGCCGGGTGAAAGGTAGACGGCAGTTGTGACTTGTTCTGGCTTTTTACTGTCAGCCTTGCTAAGGATCGAGCAAAGATCCTCAGCGACGCTTTCGACATCTTCGATTCCTTTCGCCTCAAGAGCCGGGACAAAAAGTTTCTTTAAGTGGCGGGTTCGGATGCCTTCAAATTGGCCTTCAGGAGCGAGGTCTTTGGCATGCATGCGGATGGCTCGTTTGAGCGATTGACTGGAGATCCGAGCGCGGGGAACGCCCCCGAAGATTGCAGACTTTGGCGAGCCGACGTCGTCGCGGTTGAGACAAGAGACCGGGAAGGATTGGAGAATGTGGAGTTCGATAAGTTTCATGAATTTAAGAGGTTGGAATTTGGTTGGGTTTTGATGGTTATTGATTGAGAGGAGAGATGCAGAGCATGCCGAAGCCGAAGGCCTTGGCGGTGCCAATTCCTTTGACAAGAGCTTCCCTAAAGAGGTCGGGGTCAGTGACTTTCAGAATGCCTTGGAAATTGGTGCCTTGGTGAAGACCGCTTTTTCCCTTTTTGATGAAGTAGTTGCGGGGCATGGATGAGATTTTCAGGTCGTTTGAAGCGAGGGTGAAGCCGTGCAATTCGGCTTTGCGGTTTAGCCAGAAGGTGAGTTCGTCGTCGCCGACGACAGGGATGCGCTGTCCATTTTTCTTCCGTGTGCCATCGGGGTTGCGCACGACTTTTTTGGTGGTGGCATTGGCAAGGAGTGAGAATTGGAAGGTCTCGTGATTTAGAAAACCGTCGTCCATTTCCTTGGTGAGCCAGCAATCGACCGGGCACCAATCGGGGCGGACAGGAGGCGATTCAGAAAGGATGAGAAGTCGAAAGCGACTGTCGGTGTCGTCGAGGCGGGTGAGGAAGTCCCGTTTTTCACCATCACGTTCAGGGAAGGCTTCCCAGACTTTTTGGTGCCAGGAATAGCTGTCGCGGAGGCCGTGCTTGATCGCGATTTCATAGTCGATGTGAGCTTGGGTGAGATAGGCGATCATGATGCTGAGGTTTCGGGGGTGTCGAGGAGGTCTGCACTGGGGACGCTGTAGTAACTCTTAGCCCAGCGGATTTTGATTTTCTCGGCTGAGTGATTCCAGCGGGTGAGGTCGCTTTCTAGTATTTCATAGTTGACCGGGAGGGGTCCCTTTTTGGCACGGCGTATGATTTTGAGGAGATTGGGCGCGAGATCAGATGCGAGATCCTGGCTTGAAAGGAGTCGGCGAAAATGAGCTTCGAAGGACTCAGGGTTTTGCCCTGCGATAAGGCGGCAGGTTGCTCCGATGTCGCCAGCTTTTCGGGAGTGGTTGGGGTGTTCTGCGAAGAGTGCGGCGACGAGACAAATCTCTGGTCGATCAAGTGCAGTTCCACCAGCGAGACGGGCGATGACCGGGAAGGCGTAATGCCGGGTTGCCGGGCTCCACCATCGGCGGAGATTGGCGAGTGGTCCACGGTCTTTGGAGCTTTCCAGAGCGAGGAGGCGGGGGATGAGTTTGGAGTCTTTCATAGTGGCAAGGTGGTTTGGGTGGTTGCTTTTTTGGCGGCCTTCTTTTTACGGGGGTTGAGTTTGGTGAGGCCAGTGGCGTGGGCTTGGATTTGGCGCGAAGAAATGGCTGGGCAAGAGGCTTGGTAGGCCTCGACTGCGGCGAAGTGAACAGCCCGGCTCCAGGGATCGGAAGAGGGGCCAAACCGCTCTTTGTCGAGGAGGGAAGGGGATTCGACGACTTGGAGGAGTTTCGCTGATTCCACATCGAGACGATGCCAGAAGTGACGTTGCGCAGCGGAAGTATCGGGCTTGTCAACGTAGAGAAACTTACCATAAGCTTTAACCGCATCTGCGAGAAGCTTGGCTCGGAAATCGGCGTGGTTTACGCCTTGTTGATAGAGTCCTCGACCAGCGTTCTCGAAAAGTTGGGGCGGGAGTTCGAAGGAAGATTCCACTGAATCGAGGATTTTCGCGTCCTTTGCTTTGATCATTTCACCACACCAGATTGGGACACGTCGGGTGCCCCCGAGTTGGAATTTATGACTCGTGAGGATTTGGGGGGAGCGGCCTTCGTTCTCTGATTTGGAAAGAACGGTCAGGCTGTGCAGATCCCGCCAAATACCCTTGTTGGGCTGGGCTCTCATGAGGCGCTTCTCTTCCTTTTTATTAAAGGTGAGGACGATTATGGTGGATGAGGTTTCGGGTGCAATTTCTTCAAACTCTGGGTAAATGAAGCCTTGATCAATTTGGACATTTGCCCCGTTTTCTCCCAGCCAGATCTTACAAGGCACGGGGATTAGTCTTCCGAGGTAGGTCTGAGTGGCATTAGCAGCGTCCAAAGACTTCTCCCAGACAGGTCTCCCAACGGGAACCCTCAGCGTGTCTTGATCAATGCAGTTAAGAAGGAGGGTTTCGCGGAGAGTCTTTCCCCTAATGAAGGTGTGGAGAGTTTTGAGGGCAGGTCCGTTTCCTTTCACTTTAGAGGCCATCGAGCCACCAATGAAAAAGTTCTGATAGACCAGAAGAGTTAGGGCAAGATTTCCTTCTTCAGGGGAGGGCTCGCGGTGCCGATGATCGAGGGTTGTCGGAGAATTGCCGGCAGCGGAAGTGTAGTCAATTTGGCTGATCGGATACGCCTTTTCGCTCGCCGGAAGTTTGCTTTGTAGAAAGCGCTGATCATCTCCGAAGAGTTCAAATTGGGCTTCCCATTCTTGGAGGTAGCGGGGGATCTCCTCTTCTAGATTGTTTCCGAAATCATCCCACTCTTCTTCATGTCTCGGGAGTCCGATGGCGGCCTGGGTGATGCCGACGAGCAAGCGGAGAATGGCGATCCTTTCCTGGGTATTGACGGAAAGATCGGAGATAATTTCGGCATTCTCAAAAAGCTGGAGAAGGCTTAGGCACTGGAATCTCCCATCCGAGAAACGGACAGGGATGAAGGGGTCGGTAACGAGGTTCATAGTTTGGATAATTTGGTCATGGAGAAACTGGATTAAAACCAACTTCCATCGTCTGCGGGTTCGTAGATCGTTTCAACTTCCTCATTTTTGTGAAGTGAAAGTCCAGCTTCGGAAGTGTAGCCGAATTCGTATGGAAGTTCGGTCACTGCGCCCGGGAAGAGACAGCGACCACCGTATCCTTCTTCCAACACCGCACAAACGGCGTGTTCGAAGAAGTAAGTTCCTAGAACGCTTTCGGTGAACGAAGCAGTGGGCAAGCTGTAGGAAGGAACTTTAGCAGCGTTCTGATGGAGGAGCTTGGCCAGAGAGAAGTCAAAAGGTTGGTCCAACGAGGTTGTGTGCTTTTCTCCACTCAGAAAGCGAAGGGTAAGTTGTCGACCGATCAGTTCGGGCGTTTCTGAAAGAAGAATGACCACCGAGGACGGAAGGCTTGCCCATCGGGTCTGGTGACCTTGATCGTCATCGGTCACGGAGAGTGGATCGAGCATGTTTTGGCTACGGGTTTGAGCGGTCCCGAGCATCTTGGAAATCTCTGCCTGGGTGATTTCAATTAGAGCTACTTCAGCGGGGCTTGCTTTTCTGTTTCGCTGGCTCTCTTGCTCAAGCAGCTCGCGGATCTGAGTCGGGAGCGTGATTTGATCGCGATTCCGCCAATCGTGGTGTGCTCGGAGAAGTGAATCAGGCGGATAGATGAAGGCGCTTTTTCCGAGTTCCCTTTTGAGAAGCTTGGGATCGTTTTTTTCCTGCAGTTCAGGATGGAGCACAAAGATCCTGGCATGTTCAAATCCTTTTGGACGTATCGTATTTGCGTGACGGTGAAGTCTCCCGACCCTTTGGAGGAGAAGATCTGCGGGAGCAAGATCGGTGATGAGAAGGTCCGCATCGATATCGATACTCTGTTCCACGATTTGAGTGGAGATGAGGATGCATCCGCGCGGGCGATTCCCGGCGTTCTTGCTCAGACTTAAGACCCAGTGATCCTCAAGTTCTTGTCTTGCGAAGAATGGAAAGCGGCTGTGAAGAAGGCCAATTTTCAATCCTTCTTTAGCTGAAGTTTTGAGTGAGGCGAAAGTCTCCTGTGCTGACTGCACCGTGTTACGAATAATGAGGACGCAAGCGCCTGCTTCTGCTGCGTTGATCGCTCGCGATTCAAAGTCATCGGACGGGGTCGAAAGATGTTCGAGGTGAATCGTTTTTTCCGTCGGGGCGTGATTTGAGAGATCTGCGTAAGAGGTGGGCTTCTGGTCTATGTTGGTTTTTACAGCAGATATGAGAGGATAGGCAGACTGTGGAGATTCTTCCCGTCCGCCAGCGGCTTCAATGAGTTGGCGGCGGGCATTGTGAGTGAGAGTGGCTGAAAGAACAATAACGGTCGATCCGCTGGCGGTGAGGATTTCCACAAAGCGACAGATCAGTGCGAAAGTGTAGGGATCATAAGAATGAACTTCATCGAGGACGATGGTTTTGCCAGCGAGGGCAAAGAGACGGAGGGCCGAGTGTTTGACCGGGAGAATGGAGAGCAAAGCTTGGTCGATGGTGCCGACTCCAAAAGGGGCAAGGAGAGCGCGGCGGCTGGAAGCGAACCAGCTGATCGCTTCATTTGGATCGCCGCTTGCATTGATGGGCGAGATTCGTTTTTCGTTGAGCCACGCGCTACCATGAACCAATGCGTTGGCGTGATTGGATTGGATTGCGTTTTTTAAGAATGGCGAGATCCTCTGATGAATTCGGTTGCTTGTGAGTTGGGTGGGAAGGGCAAAGTAGATTCCTTGCTCGTCTCCGCTGGCCCAACGCTGCGCGGCCAAGGCTAGGGCTGCTTCTGTCTTCCCCATGCCCATGGTGGCCTCGATGATGTAGAGTCCAGGCGAATCGGCGGCTTTGAGCAGGCCTGTTTGTAAAGGGTTTGGAGAAAAGGGAAACAGTTGAGTGAATTCCTGGTTGGTTGTCGGGATTGGTCTCCCCCAATGGAGTTGTTTCAACGCATCTTTTGCCTGCTCGGTTGCTTTGGTTAGATTTGTTTCATGCTTGAGCCGTGCTGGTTTCGCTAGAGGGAAGAAATCCTCGTTGGAGCCGATCCAGTCGGAAAAAGTGATGAATCCTGTCACCAGATGAATAAGACGATCTGGAATCTCAGCCTCAAAAGCGGGCAAATTCCCGAAGAGTTCGACAAGAAGCCGGGTAAGTTCCCTTCGAAGCCCAATAGCCCATTCCCGCTGTGGTTCGTCCAACCCAGAGATCCTGGGCTTGTTGGAGGCATATCGCCCATGGTGCCCTCCGAGGGCAATGGACCATCTGGCGGGATTTCTGGATTTGATGATCTCGCCGAAGAATGCCTGGCTGATGGTAGCGTGATTTCCTTCGGCTTTCGGCAGAGGTGATTCCCTGAAGTGTTTCCATTCGAGGCTCTTCCATTGGAAGCCGACTGAGATCTTTCCGACGTCATGCAGAGCGGCGAGTAATGGGAGCGATTTCGGAACCAGATTACCTGCTCTCTTTGGAAGTGTGGCAAATACAATTTCTCCAACAGCGCCGACGTTAATGCAATGATCCCGAACAGTGAGGGCCAACTTGTTCTCGGGATCTGTCTTTGCCCAACAGTTTTCGAGAAGTGGTGCTATTTTTTCACTCATGGATTGTCTCTTTAGGAGGGTTGATGTCATCATCATTTACTTCGGCCGAGAGTGATTCGTTGTGTCTGGAGACACTTTTCAATGACTCATCGAGATTGGCGATGAAGTAGGGTGATGGATCAGTTTCATTCATGAATAGAGTAGAAAGGGCTTGGTGATCTAGCACAAAGCTGGGGTGCTAGAGCGGGATCAATTGTCAGCGTATTGGCGCAAAGCAAGGCATGACGCTTCAACGGGGCCAGTTGGGCGCTCCAACTCAAGCGGGCTTGTGCAATGCGGGCAAGTAACGGTGATTTTCATTTTGGTAATACGATGAAAGCTAATTGGGAGCAGGATCTATCCAGAGACTAGATGTGAATAACGGTTCCTATGGGGCTAGCTTGTCCAGCTGAACACGGCTTCCTTCCCTGAACTTCTTGGTTGTTACTTTTCCGTCGATTTCAATCGTAAGACGTAGCTCCTTCTTCGTAAGCGTCCGAGCGGCCCATCAGCATAGATCTCGGCAGGGTGAAGGTTT
>CALFSW010000462.1 GCA_937916505.1 uncultured Verrucomicrobiales bacterium
CCGCCAAAAGCAAATTCCTAGCAGTATGAAGTCCAGTGGCCCTCGCAAATCCACGATTGCAAGGCCGCCATCCGCTGGGTCCGCGCGAGCGCCAAGAAATACAATCTCGACCCGGAAAAGATCGCCGTCTGGGGAACCTCCGCCGGGGGACATCTCGTCGCCATGCTCGGCACCTCCGGCGAGGTCAAAGAGCTCGAGGGAAAGATCGGCCCGCACCTCGATCAGAGCAGTCGCGTCGACGCCGTCGTCAATTTCTTCGGCCCCGGTGAAATACTCACCATGGGCGACCACCCCAGCTCCATCGATCACAATGCCCCCGACTCTCCCGAATCCCTCCTCCTCGGCGGCCCCATCCTTGAGAACAAAGAAAAAGCCCGCAGCGCCTCCCCGATCACCCACATCAGCAAAGACGATCCGCCCATCCTCAATGTTCACGGCACCGCCGACGCCCTCGTTCCTTACCCTCAGTCGGTCAGCTTCAATCAAAAACTCGTCGAGGCCGGAGTCTCTTCCAATCTCGTCACCATCACCGACGGCGGCCACGGAAATTTCGGAAAAGCCACCGATCAGGTGAACCGCAGTGTCTCCGACTTCCTCTCCAAACATCTCCGCTCAGACAAATCGATCACCATCAAGGACCAAGGATTCAAGGCCAAGACCCCCTGATCTGAAACTCCCCGGACCAGCCATCACCATTCTCAAAAAAACTTCGCGTCTTCACGTCTTTGCGGTTCAAATACCCCACCGCCGCTTTATGAAACTTTTCTCAACCTGTTTAGCATTTCTCCTCTTCTCGAATTTAGGATTTGCGGCAAAGCCGCCCAACATCGTCTTCGTCCTCTGCGACGACCTCGGCTACGGCGACATCCACTGCCTCAATCCCGAGCGCGGAAAAATCCCCACCCCCGCCGCCGACCGCCTCGCCAGGGAAGGCATGATCTTCACCGACGCCCATTCCGGATCTTCAGTGTGCAGTCCCACCCGCTACGGCCTTCTCACCGGGCGATACAGCTGGCGAACGCGCCTTCAAAAAGGCGTCACCACCGGATACGCCCCTTGCCTCATCGCTCCGGATCGCCCAACCGTCGGCAGCTTTCTGCAATCTCAAGGCTACCACACCGCCCTCATTGGAAAGTGGCACCTCGACTTCCAGTATCAGGACCCCAAAACTGAAAAATTACTCATCCGCAAAAAAAAGAAAGGACCGCCACCCGTCGGCAGCAAGATTCCCGACGGCCCGAACCATCGCGGGTTCAATTACTACCACGGCTTCCACCACGCCCGTGAGATGAAAGCCGTCATCGAAAACGACACCGTCATCCTTCACGATGACGAGATCAACATGTTGCCCCGACTGACCCGCAAAGCCGTCGAATACATCGACACCCGCGCCAAGACTCCCGGGCAACCCTTCTTCCTCTACGTCCCCTTCGGCTCGCCCCACACTCCGATCCTCCCCACCAAGGAATGGCAGGGCAAAAGCAGTCTCGGCCCCTACGGTGATTTCGTCATGCAGACCGACGCTGGCTTCGGTGCCATCCTCGACGCCCTCGACCGCAACAATCTCACTGAAAACACCCTCGTCATCTTCAGCACCGATAACGGCTGTTCCAAAGCGGCCGGCATTCCAAAACTTCAAAAGCAAGGCCACTTCCCCAGCGCCCATCTTCGTGGGTCAAAGGCCGACATCTGGGACGGCGGCCACCGCGTTCCCTTCATCGCCCGCTGGCCTGGAAAAGTTGCCGCCGGAGCGACCAACGAGCAAACGATCTGTCTCATCGATCTCTTCGCCACCTGCGCCGAGCTCACCGGACAAAAGGTCCCCGCAGGCTCATCCGAAGACAGCGTCAGTTTCCTTCCCGCCCTCCACGGAAAACCCATCGCCTCCACCCGCTCCGGCATCATCCATCACTCCTTCAGCGGACACTTTGCCTATCGCATGGGCAAGTGGAAACTGAACCTTGCCAAGGCCTCCGGCGGCTGGTCCTCACCGACTGAAAAACAAGCTCCCAAGGATACTCCAAAAGGCCAGCTCTACGACCTTGATGCCGACCCCGGCGAAACCAGGAACCTTTTCGTCAGCAACCCTGATGTCGTGAAGCAGCTCCTCAATCAACTCAAATCAGACATCGCCCTCGGCCGCAGCACCACTGGCCCCAACTCCAAAAACGATGTCGACGAAATCAAGCTCTGGAAGAGCGAGCGCGACCCGAAATAGAGTGCCCACGAAATTATCTTTGCTAATTTTTAAACGATGAAACATTCCCACCATTCATGAAGCATTCCAAATTTTTCCTCTTCCTGATCTTCCCGTTCTTTGCCTACGGAGATCCAAAACCCGCTGAAGAGCGACCAAACATTATTTTTCTGATGGCGGACGATCAGAATACCTACTCGATGGGGTGCTATGGGAATAAGGATGTTCAAACTCCCAACATGGATCGCCTTGCCGGGGATGGCATGATCTTTGACCGCCACTACGTTACGACTGCGATTTGCATGGGGAGCCGCGCCAATGTTTTCACAGGCATGTATGAATATAAAACCGGATGTAATTTCGTTCACGGAAATCTCGCTCCGGAACTCTGGGCCAAGTCGTATCCGGTCTTACTGGGGGAGGCGGGATACCTTACTGCTTTTGCGGGGAAGTTTGGGGTTGTGGTCGAGGGAAAGGGGATTTGTGAAGAGGATTTTGACTTCTACGGAGGGGCCAAAGGGCAGTCGGATTATCGCACGGCCCGGAATCCTTCGATGAAGGAGTATGCCGACAAGTATCCTCACTCCACCCTTTCGTATGGAGCTTTTGGCCGCGATGTCATTCGGGATTCAGTGGCGAAGAAGAAGCCTTTTTGTTTGTCGATCAGCTTTAAAGCGCCGCACCGGCCCACCACACCGGATCCGAAATTTGACCCTATCTACAAGGGGCAAAAGTT
This sequence comes from uncultured Verrucomicrobiales bacterium, assembly GCA_937916505.1. Taxonomy (GTDB): domain Bacteria; phylum Verrucomicrobiota; class Verrucomicrobiia; order Verrucomicrobiales; family Akkermansiaceae; genus SW10. The sequence goes on from CALFSW010000462.1 coordinate 2,934, forward strand.
TAGCAAACCGGCAAACTACGGAAGGCGATACGGCGAACATCTTGCCCCCCAGAGTAAGCAAGGCAGGCAGTATGTGCGTTTCGAGGAGTGGGACTATGACAAGAAATATGACGAGGTCATGGCGACCTATTACCAACAAATTTATGCGATCGACGTGGCCTTGGGAATGATCCGGAAGGAGGTGAAGAGACAGGGAGTGGAGAAAAACACGATCATCATTTACACCAGCGACAATGGCTTCATTTGCGGATCACATGGTTATGGATCCAAAGTGCTTCCGATGGAGGAATCATCGAGGGTTCCCCTGATCATTTACGATCCCCGGAGCACTTCCGCAGGGAAAGAGATCCGCTGTCAGCAACTCACGGGGAACATTGACTTTGCCTCGACAATTCTGGAGTTGGCGGGATTGAAACCTCCGGAGAATATGGATGGGCAAAGCCTCCTTCCCTTGCTCACGGAGCCGGACAAAGGGGGGCATCAAACTCTCGCCTTGATGAATACTTTCCCACCGGCTCCGACGACCTGCATGAGTATCGTATCAGGTCCCTACAAATACACCTACTGGTGGTATGAGGATAAGGTGATGACACCGACCGAGGAGCTATTTCATCTTGGCGATGATCCCATGGAGTTGACCAATCTTGCCGTGATGGCGGGACAGAAGCCAGTGCTCGAGGAGATGCGTGCGAAGTACGATGAGCAGCTGAAGCATTGGAAAACCGAAGCGGTAAAGGGCAATGGCTACCAGCGATACATCACCCTTTTTGATCGCCACATTCAGTCTTCTGAGAAAGCGAAGGTGGAGAGTTTGAAAGATGCAAAGAACTCCAAATCCCGCAAATCCTCGAAGAAGCCGGCTTCAACGGACGGCAACGCGCCGAAGCCCTCGGCAACATCATCGCCCGCATGTGCGCCCCCCGCAGCGAACGGGCCACCGACCGGTGGCTCAAGGAAAAAAGCGCCCTCGGCGAACTCCTCGGCCGGCTCAAGGAAAAATGCAAACGAGTCTCCGCACATTATGATATTAAAATAGAAGTTGAAGAAACCAGCGGAAACGTCAGCAAACTCACCTGGGAATACCAACCGCAGGAAAACAGCAAACAAACCCACCCCGGAGTCTACAAATTGAGAACAACGCTCACCGATTGGAACGATGAAAAACTCTGGCGCACCTACACCAAACTCGATCTCGACCCCAATCCCGGCGGCCTCCGAAAAATCACGAACTGACCAAGCGTCCACCCCCGCCGCCCACAGAATTCAAGGAATGTAGTGCCAGGCGAAATTTTCCAGCCCCGCAAACCCTTGAAAAACAAGACCTGGCAGTCAGGGGTGTTAAAGATGGGCTAGGGAGTCGTTGGGAGAGCCGTCATGGACGGGCTTCTACGAGTAACCCAAAACAATCGAGAGGAAATGATCACGTGAAAGGACAACGACATGATGAGAGTAATACGCAAGTTTTGATCGGGTTGGGTTGACCGCCGTGCGCCGATAGGGAGAATAATTAGTCCTTCAAAAAAAATGAATCCTCGACCGAAACCATGGTTCGCGAAATCCCTCCTGTTTTGCATGGGAGTCGGGATCGTCACCCTCGCGTCGTGCGGGAAAAAGGCGGCGGAAAATGAGGATGATCGCGAATCTCCGGAGTCCGTCAAGACTGCGGCGCTGGCACCAGTGGTGATTGGTTCGGGTGAAGGGGAGTGGAAGCAACTCGATGACCCGTCTGCAGATGGCTGGGACAGCGAGGTGCAGAGCGAGCGGATCAAGAAGCAGCTGGACGCGTTATCAGAGGCGATCGTCAATGGTGAAATCTCCAGCGACTTCCTATCCGGGATCGTGACGGAAGATTTTTCCTCGAGCGAGTTGGTGCCGGGAGACGTGGTGACGGAATTCGAAGAATCGGGCTGGCGAGTTAGGAGAGGTCAAGCCAGCGGACGGAGTGATCTCGCCGGGGCAACGGGATTCGCGGATGCTCTCATGCTCCTCACCAATGACCTCGGAGCTGAGACGGGTGATCTCCGCTGCAAGATCAAGGTGATCGAATTTCTCGACCGGGATGGCGAAATATCTACCCGGCAACTGGTCGAGTTGAGCCAGCCAGGAGTGGAGATTCACGCGGAATGGACGCTCGAATGGGAACTCGGTGATCCACCATTGATCCGGACTCTGCAGGTGGGAAAATTCGAACGGACGACGTCGGGATCACAATCGCCGCTGTTCCGCGACTGCACGGAATCGGCGCTCGCCGCCAACCCGAGCTTCCATGAGCAGATTGCATTCGGGGCGAACCACTGGCTGGGGCGGATCCAGGACACCCGCAAGATGACCTTGCTCGGCACACCGGGGGCGGCGCTGGGCGATGTCAATGGCGACGGGTTGGACGATTTGTATCTCTGTCAGGCTGGCGGCTTGCCCAACCGGCTCTATCTGCAGAACCCGGATGGCACGGTGCGTGATGCGAGCGAGGCGGCGGGTGTCGGCTGGGTCGAATCGTCACGCAGCGCACTGATCGTCGATTTCGACAACGATGGCGACCAGGATCTGGCGGTCGCGACTTATGCGCGCATCGTTTTGGCTGAGAACGACGGGACGGGGAAGTTTGCGGTCGCGGCGATTCTCGATGTCGGTGTCGGCACGATGGGATTGAGCGCGGTGGACTTCGATCAGGATGGCGATCTCGACCTGTATGCGTGCCAGTACAGCGCGGGCGATCTCGAGAGCGAGGCGGGCGCGACGGTGATCGGGGCGGGTGGCAGCTTTGTCTACCACGATGCCAATAACGGCGGCGCGAACCACTTTTTCAAAAACGAGATCAGCGACGCCGACGGATGGCGATTTCCCGACATCACGGAAGCCTGCGGGCTGGACGCGAATAACCGCCGCTTCTCGCTCGCCGCCTCGTGGGAGGACTTCGACGACGACGGCGATCAGGACCTCTATGTCGCGAACGACTTCGGGCGCAACAATCTGTATCGCAATGACGAGGGTCACTTCACCGACATCGCAGCGCAGATCGGCGGTGAAGACCGTGCCTCGGGGATGTCGGTTTCCTGGGGCGATGCGAACCGCGACGGGCGCATGGATTTGTATGTCGGCAACATGTTCTCGGCGGCGGGTGGTCGCATCGCACGCCAGTCTGCCTTCAGCCCGGGTTCGACTGATGAGGAGCGTGACGCGCTGCTGCGATTTGCGCGCGGCAACACCCTGCTGGTGCAACAGGATGGTGGCTTCGCCGACCAGAGTTTGAGCGCCGGCGTGACCATGGGGCGTTGGGCGTGGAGTTCGTTGTTCGCCGATATCAACAACGATGGCTGGGAGGACTTGCTAGTCGCCAACGGATACATCACCACGCCTGACAGCGGCGATTTGTGAAGCTTCTTCTGGCGGCAGGTCGTGTCGCGCTCCCAGTCCAACGAATTTTCCGAGAGCGTCTCGCAGGCGCACCTCGATCTTTCGACCATGATGAAGCGCGGGCGTTCGTGGAGCGGGCGCGAGCGCCACTGCGCCTACCTGAACCTCGGTGGCGGCGCCGACGGTGCGCCATCGCGATTCGCCAATGTGTCGGCTCTATCCGGCATCGATTTTGCCGACGATGGTCGCGCGATCTGCCTTTCGGATTGGGATCACGATGGCGATGTGGATTTCTGGGTTTCCAATCGCACCGCGCCGCAGCTGCGGTTGATGCGCAACGAGAGCGCGGGCGACAACCATTTTCTCGGGATCAGGCTGCGCGGAGTACAAAATAATCGTGACGCGATTGGCGCTCGGGTGACGGTTTATCCGGTGGGTAATGGCAAGTCGCTTTCGAAAACTCTGCGGGCAGGCGATGGTTACCTCGCGCAGTCGAGCAAGTGCCTGCTGTTCGGCTTGGGGGAGGCTGCCGGAACGGAGCGGGTCGAGGTGCGTTGGCCAAGAGGCGAGACCGATGTCTATGCGGGGCTTGAGGTCGATCAGCATCTCGTTTTGACTGAGGGTGGCGAGGTGAAAAAATGGGCCCGCCCGCAGGCTGCGATCGCGCTAACGCCTTCGGACTTGGAGCTTTCCCGAGGATCGGGTGCCGCAAGGATTCCGCTGGTGACCTTGCTAAAGCTGCCAGCGATGCGGTATCAGAGCTTCGCTGGCGAAGCGTTGCCGGTGCGGGCATCGGGCACCGACCGCTCGCTGCTGATCAACCTGTGGGCGAGCTGGTGCGCGCCGTGTCTCGCCGAGTTACGCGGGTTCAAATCGCGGGCCGCGGAATTGGAAACCGCCGGTGTGGATGTTCTCGCGCTCGCGCTCGATGGTGTCGGGGCAGATAAGACCGACCCGTCCAAGGCGGCCGCGCGCGCGGCGGGTCTGCAGCTGCCGTTCGCCCTTGGCCGGGCAAATGAAAAAATTCTCGCGATTCTCGAGCGCTTGCACGTGCGCCTAACCCCGATGGAACTTCAATTGGCGGTGCCGATGAGCCTTCTCGTCGATGCGCAGGGGCGCGTGTCGGTTCTCTACAAAGGGACGGTCGGTGTGGATCAGGTCATCGCGGATTTGGCGCATTCGAAGAGAGATCGCGCAGCGAGGCTGCTGGCTTCGCTTGGTTTGGGCGGGACGGTTCTCGAGTCCGGGCACCCGACGATCGCCGCCGCAGCCGACCAGCTTGAGGTGACGCAGCGCTTCCAGTTCGCGCAGGACATGTGGCAAGGCCAACTCGTCGATGACGCCGCGATCCAATTTCGTGACACGCTTGCGCTGGCACCTGACTTCGCCGCGGCGGCAAACAATCTGGGGCTTGCCTACGCGAAACAGGGCAAGCTGGACGATGCGGTGGCGACCTATGAAAAAGCGCTGGAGCTGCGTGATGACTCGGCGGTGATCCATTTGAATCTCGGCCTGGCACTCGAGCAACTGGCGAGCCCGGCGACTGCAGAGAGGCACTTCCGGCGCGCGCTCGAACTCGATTCGGAATTGGGGAAAGTGAACAACGCACTGGGGATGCTGTGTGCGAAACGTGGCGGGTTCGAGCTGGCGCGCGCCTTTTTCAAGAGGGAGACGGAGATCAGCCCGGAGTTCGTCGACGGCCACAACCACTTGGGCATGGCGTATCTTTCGCTCAACCAGCCAAAGGAGGCGGTCGCTGCGCTTGGGCGGGCGGTCGAATTGGCTCCGCAGCACGCCGACGCGTTCAACAATCTGGGGATCGCCTTCAAACGCCTCGGGCAACGAGATGAAGCGGCCGGGGCCTTTGGCCGCGCAGTAGAGCTCGCCCCAATGTTCCTGCCGGCGCACGTCAACCTGGGGTTGATCCATCTGGACAGGGGCGAGCCAGAGCAGGCAAAAAGGTGTTTTGAGCAGGTGCTAGAGCTACAGCCCAACTCCGAAATTGCCCGGAGAAACCTCGAAAAGGCACGTGAAATGCTTGAGAAGTGACAGGTTTGTCACGATGTTACACAAGTTTGGCGTGATTCGCATAGATTTGTTGCGCCCAAGTAGTTAAAAACTCACCAACAATTGGAGAATGCTTCAATTTAGACCCACAATAAACCCACTATCATCATGAAAGTTTCTACTTCTATCAGTTCTGCAGGCGCCTTCCTCATGGGAGTTTCGCTTGCTCCGGCGGCCCTTCTAATCGACGTGAGCGTCGCTGGATTAGGGGCTGGCTCCGCTCCCTCCACCTTGACGAACTCCGGTTCTGTCCCAGGGGATTTTAATTTGGTCAACCAAGCCGGCCAGCCGGCTCCCGTCATCGAAGTCGTCGGTGGCGTTCCAGGCATTCACCTCAACCGCGAGCAAGCAGCTCAGAACGTCTTCAAGGGACCGATTACCCCGAACAGCCTGACCCTGGCTGGTGCTTCCCGTTCAATCGAGGTCTGGGGGCACAATCCATCGGGCGGCACTGGCGAAGAGATGATGGTCGGTTGGGGACGCCGCGGCGGCCCAGATGGGACCAACATGTCGTTCGGATGGACGGATCAGGGTGCCTTTGGCGCAGTCGGCCAATGGGGCGGTGGCCCCGATGTCCCATGGGGATCCGGTGGGGCTGAGCGTCCTCCGGTCGGTGATAACCTGTTCCACCACCTGGTCTACACCTACGATGGTAATGACGTGGGACTTTTCGTCGATGGGATTTCGGTCTTTACCGAGACGGTCGGGGCGATCGACACGCACGATGGCTTTTCCTTTGTGATTGGCGGACAGAATGCCCAAAACGCTCCGCACGACGTGACAGTTGACGGTGTCGGCGCTGGCAGCTTCGGCGGTAACTTC
>CALFSW010000463.1 GCA_937916505.1 uncultured Verrucomicrobiales bacterium
CTTGGGTCTTCCCGGTTTCGAGGACTTCATCGAGAGTGAGATGGAAGATGTCATCGATCGCGTCGAGTTGTTGATCGGCATGAAGACGGCTTCCGAGTTCGCGCATGATGCGGCGAACGCGACCGAAGACGCGGGTGCGCTCGAAGCGGAGATTTTCGCGGTTGCGGATGAGGGAGCGGGTTTTATTGACGAGGAACTTTTTGAAGAAGCCCTTCGGGGGATCGGTTTGATCGGATTGTGGTTCCCTGGGCGCGAGGGTGGCGAAGGATCCGATGGATTGGAGGAGGGGGGCGGGGTCATCGTCGACGGTGGGGCTTTCCAGCTTCAACTCCTCCAGGCAGCGGTCCCCGAACTCCTCGAGATAGTCCGTGAACCGACGATGTAACTCGGGGAGTTTTCGTACTTCGGCAAGTTTTCGGGCGGGGGTGGCATTGGAGGTGAGGAGTTTGACAAGCTCAGGATGGGGGCGGGCGAGTTCGGCCATTTCCTTGATGAGGCGCGGGGGGCGGGCGGAGATGATATCGCCGGTGTTGCAGAGGTAGGCATTGGGATCGTCGCTTTTTTTGGCGAGGATGCCGTAGAAGATCATGGCAAAGAAGTCATTGACGAGGGGTGCGTCCCAACGGTGGAGGAGTTGTTTTTCGAGATCGCGGTAATGGGCGATGAGTTCGTCGGTGCGGAGTTGGGAGAGCGGTATTTCCAATTCGAGGGCGGTGTTGAGACGGGTTTGGAAGTTGGTGATTTGCTTGGGAAGGCCAAGGTGGGAACGGACGAGGCCGAAGGTGGTTTTGAGGAGGGCGAGGGAGTCGCGCCATTTTGAGGTGGCGTTTTCGGCGATGATTTTTTCGACGATTTCATCGGGCAGGGGTTGTTTGACGCCCATCATTTGCTCCATGAAGGAGCGGTTGACGGAGAAGCCGGGGAGGAGGGCGAGAACACGATACCAACTGACGAGGTTGTAGTATACGCGGCCCTGGATTTGTCCGAGCATTTGCGGGAAGACCTGGTCGCTCCGGGCGATTTTCCACTTGGGGACGTGGAGGAGTTTGCAAAATTCGCGGTAGACGTGTTCGTAAATGCGGGTGGCAAAGGAGTAGGTGAGCGGGCTGGTGATGCCGCCGTAGCTTTCGGCGATGTTGCTGTTGTCCCAGACCGTTAACTCGTCATTGGGGTCGGGGAGTTTGGCAAGGGTGGTGATGGGACGGCTTTGGAGGAGCCAGAGGGTGTCGTCCTGGTCGATGGCCCATTCAATGTCCTGCGGGGAACCAAAATGGACATTGCAGCGGCGGCAGAGGTCGGCGACAGCGCGGATTTGTTCTTTTGAGAGGAGTTGGCTTTCCCCTTCGATGGAGTTGGCGCGTGAGACGCGCCAGTTCTCGGAATCGACTTCACCTGAGACAAGGGCATCGCCGAGACCTGTGACGGCGGAGACGAGACAGATGTCGCGTTCACCGGTGACGGGATTGGCACCGAAGGCAACCCCGGCGAATTTTGCGTCGACCATTTCCTGGACGATGACCGCGACCTGGTCGTGGGATGCGACATCGCGGTTTTGAGCGTAGGTGTTGAGATGGGCCGAGGTGCCCGATTGGCGGACTTTCTCGATGTGGGAGGGTATGTTTGTGGGAGCGACATTGAGGAAGCTATCGTATTGGCCGGCGAAGGAGTTTTCGGCGCCGTCCTCGCCCATGGCGGAGGAACGGACGGCGTGTGGACCCTGGAGTGGCGGGAGTTCGGTGGAGCCGCCGGGGACGACGAACCAGGCGGGGATTTTGAATCCTGCCTGGGTGAGGGAAGCGAGTGAGCGGGCTTTGCCTCCGATTTGGTGGGTGGGGAGAATGTTGAGGGGGTGGAGGATCATTTTAGGAGAGCTTGGTTTAGGGTTTGATCTCACGCAGGGCAACAGAGCAGCAGAGGGTTTTGGGGCGAGGTTGAGGGGGCTGCAGAGGTTTTTGTTTACGATTCGAGGAGAAGGGGAAGGATGCCCAGGGTGAGGTAGAGGGCCAGGGTCCAGAGGGCGGAGAGGAGCTCCAGGCGTTTGCCGGGTTGCGAGAGGATTGTAGATAGAGCGAGTGCTGTGCCGAGAATGATAGCGGTTTGAAGCTGAGTGCCAATTTGGCTGGCTGCGATGAAGGCGAAGGAAAAAGTGGCGGTGAGGCAGCCGACCCAGATCCAGGCGGCACGGTTGGTGCCCCAGAGTTTTGAGTAGGTGGAGACACCGGGCTCTTCGTTTTCAGGGAGGCGGATTTTGCGACCGAGTTCGATGACGAGGCCGTTCGTGAAGCTGGCGGCGAGGAACCAGATGAGGCCGGATGGTGGGGCGTCGAGGGTGGGCTGCCAGTAGCAGGCGGTGGCGTAGAGGTCGACGATGGGCATGATGAGCATGTGCGTCCAAAGGTAGGTAATGGGACGGGCTTTGAGCCAATCGCGGCGGAAAAACTCGACGCTCATGAGGGCGAGGTAGGTCCAGGCAAAGAGGAGGATGAAGAGGAGTTGCGGGGAGAACCAGAGGGCCAGGGTGAGCTGGATGATTGCGCCGAGGACGAAGATCCAACCGAGTTCGCGGAGTTTGATGAGGCCGCTCGGGACAGGTCGATAGGGGCGGTAGGTGGCGTCTTCCTCCGCATCCTTGAACTCGTCGGCGATGCGGAGTTGGAGGAAGAAAATGAAGCAGGTGACGAAGGCGATGAGAAACATCGCGGGACCCGGAAGGGGTCCTTTTGAGAGAAAGGACGAATAGAGAAGAGCGCAGGCGCTAAAAGCCGCAATGAGAAGTCCGTTCGCAAAGAGTGGGAATCGTTCTTTTTGGTAGGTCCACCAGCGCATGTCGGGAGGATAGGGGTGGAATCTTGAATTGGGTGAATCGAATAAATTAGGCTACACCATCGTTCTGTTCGATGTTTTGTTTTTTGCCTCGGGCGAGATTTTGGTGGGCCCTGGAGAAGTGTCCGGCGGCGAGGGCTCCGATGATGGAGAGTTCGCCACCGAGAATGAGGCCGGCCGCGACTTCGGCGAGGGCCCGTGATTTGTCAGGACCGGCGAGGTTCATGAGTTGGAGGCAGGCATTTTGGGTGGGGAGTCCGGTGCCTCCGCCGACAGTGCCGACCATGATGCCGGGGAGAGTGACGGCGGCATAGAGGTCACCTGAGGAGGTCTTTTCGAAACGAGTTATCCCGATCGCGGATTCGGCAACGCAGGCCACGTCCTGTCCGGTGGCGAGGTAGAGGGCGGCAAGGCCGTTGGCAAAGTGACCCTGGATTCCGATGGTTCCGCTGAGGACACCGCCAATGGCGGAGGTGCGCCAGTAGTTGCACATGTCGTCGACGGAGCAGTGGAGGCGTTTTTTGACGAGATCGGCGGAAAGAAAGACTTCGGCGGTGACTTTCTTCCCCCGCGCGGTGGTGAAGGCGCGGACGCTGGCCTTCTTATCGCCCGAGAGGTTGGCTTCGACGTAAACTTGTGCTGGGGTGACCGGAGAATGGGCGATGATATGGTTGCAAATGGCCTGGGTGGCGATGGTGACCATGTTTTGGCCGGAGGCGTCGGCAGTGTGGAAGTCGAAATTGAGGTAGACGTGGTTGCCCTCGATGGTCGTGCCAATATCGACGAGCTCGCCATGGTTGGTGGTGGTGAGGGCGACTTTCCGGAAGGTGGGCATTTCGGCCATGGCCCACATCACGAATTGTCCCGCTTCGGCGAGGTTGGCGAAGGCAAAGGAGGGCGAGCGGTTGACGGATTCAATGAGAACCATGGCGGTGCATCCGCCGGCTTCGGTGATGAGCGAAGTGCCGCGATGATAGCTGGCGACGAGGGCGGCCTCGGTCGTGGCCATGGGGATGTGGTAGTCTCCTTTGGCAAAGAGTCCGTTGACACGGAGGGGGCCGGCGACGCCGAGGGGGATTTTAAGGGTGCCGATGGGGTTCTCAATATTTCCCTGGAAGGAGGGGAGATCATCGGGAATGAGGAGGGCGTCTTTCAGGAAAAGGTTGGGGAGGTGTTGCCAGGTTTTTTCGACGCGCTCGAGGGTGGATTTGGCGGAGATCGGGAGCTTTTTGGGGAGCGACCTGGTGTCGGGCCGCATTTGGGAAATGAGGTCGATGACGGATCGGCCCTGGAGGACGTTTTCGATGTGCTTGGAGGTGAGATCGTGCTTTCCGGGCATATGGACGGGAAGGTTGGGTCGCTTACTTGGCGCGCGGGTGGGCGGAGTTGTAGGCGTCGCGGAGGCGTTCCTTGGTGACGTGGGTGTAGATTTGAGTGGTGGAGAGGGAGGCGTGTCCGAGGAGGGCCTGGACAGAGCGGAGGTCGGCCCCGTGGTCGAGGAGATGGGTCGCAAAAGTGTGCCGAAGTTTGTGGGGAGTCACGTTGAAGGGAATGGAAGATTGCGCGAGATATTTCTTGAGGACGGAGTTGAGGGAGCGGGTGGAGAGGCGTTTGCGGAGTTTGGAAATGAAAAGGGGGCCTTGGTAGACTTCGGCGGCGCTGCGATATTTTTGCATGGCGGTCATGGCAAGGGACCCAATGGGGACGAGGCGTTCTTTGGAGCCTTTTCCCATGACGCGGACGGATTCGTTGACGGTGTCGATGTCGTCAACATCGAGTGAGGCGAGTTCGGCGAGGCGGAGGCCGGTGGAGTAGAAGAGTTCGAGAATGGCGGCGTCGCGCTCGCGCATCCAAAGGGGGGCCTGGCCCTGGAGCTCGGACTTCATCGGGAGTTCGAGGAGTTCTTCAATCTGTGGAAGAGTCAGGACGACGGGGAGGGGTTTGTCGGCCTTGGGAAGTTCGACTTCGGCGACGGGGCTTTTCGGGTAGCCGCGGCGGTGGACGAGGAATTTGTAAAAGGTACGGTAGGCGGCGAAGCGGAGTCGGACGGTGGAGCGGGCAAGGCCGTCTTTTTGGAGCTGGAAGAGGTAGGCGCGGAAGTGATCGGGGGTGAGGTCACGCCATTTGAAGAATTTTTCGCCGAGCCATTCACGGAAAAGGCGAAGGGCGAGGGTGTAGTTTTCGAGCGTCTTCGGGGACGAGTTCTTCTCGGTGGTCATGAATTCGATGAAGGAGTCGAGTTCGATATCGGTTTGGGAGGGCACGACGGGGATGATACAGGAGAGGTGATATTTGGGGAATGTTTAATGTTGAGAGGAGAGCATGGATAAATGAGCTTGGCTGGGGGTTGGATGTCGAGCAGCAGAGCAGCGGAGGTTTATGGGAGGGCTGGAAGTGGGGAGGGTTTTGGGATGAATGATTCGAAGGCATGGAGTCTTGAGATGTGAACACTTCGGAGTTGGCAAAGCGGGGTTTGGGAGGTAAGCGGTTTGTCCGATGCCAAAGGTCTTTATCAAAACCTACGGGTGACAGATGAACGAAAGAGATTCCGAGCAGGTTGCTCAGACGTTTTCTGAAAGAGGTTATACTCTCACCCCCCAAGAGCAGGACGCTGATGCGATCCTGATTAATACGTGCAGTGTTCGCGATCAGGCGGAGCAAAAGGCACTGGGGAAGATGGGGATGATGGGGAGATATCGGGAGCACCGGGGGCATGTTGTCTATGGCTTTATGGGCTGCATGGCGCAGAGCCGGGGGGCGGAACTTTTTGAGAAGGTGCCGCACTTGGATCTGGTGGTGGGAACGCAGAAGTATCACCGTGTCTTTGATTACGTGGATTCGATTCTGAGTCGTCGCCTGGAGACGCGGATGGATGAAGTGGGTTCGGAGATGGTGACCGGCCGGGTGGAGGATGAGATTGTGAAGGTGAATCAGGACCGGATTATTTCGGCCCGGATGGTGGATACGGATGAGGAGGAGGGGAGTCAGAATACCATTCGCGACCATATTCCAAGGGAGACGCAGCAGGCCACGGCATTTGTGAGCATTATGCAGGGATGCAATATGCGATGTTCTTTTTGCATTGTGCCGGACACGCGGGGGAAGGAGCGGGGAAGGCCGATTGAGGATATTGTTGCGGAGGTGACGACTTTGGTCGGCAAGGGGTTGAAGGAAGTGACTTTGCTTGGGCAGATTGTGAATTTGTATGGCCGTACGGAGTTTCCGAAGGTGGATGGGAAGTCGCCTTTTGTGCAGCTGCTGGAGGCGGTGCACGGGATCGAGGGACTGGAGCGGATTCGCTTTACGAGTCCGCACCCCATCGGGTATCGCGATGATTTGGTGAAAGCGTTTACCTATTTGCCGAAGCTTTGCTCGCACATTCACTTTCCGATGCAGAGCGGGAGTGATCGGATTTTGAAAAAGATGCGTCGACCTTATCAAAACGAGAAATTTTTGACGATCTGCGAAAAGATGAAGGCCGCCCGACCTGATCTGGCAATTACCACCGATGTCATTGTGGGTTTCCCCGGTGAAACAGAAGAAGATTTCCAAGAGACCCTGGAGTGCATGAAGAAGGTGGGGTTCGATAACAGCTTCATTTTTCGTTATTCGAAGCGGAAAGACACTCCGGCCGCCGAGATGGATGGGCAGCTGAATGAAAAGGTGAAGGAGGAGCGCAATCAGGCGCTGCTTCGGGTTCAGGAAGAACTGACGACCACAAAAAACGCCAAGTTGATTGGAACGGTGCAGCAGGTGCTTTGTGAAGGGCCGAGTAAAACGAACAAGGAGACCTTGAGCGGAAGGACCAGTCAGAACAAGATTGTCATCTTCAAGGGGGACGCGGCCCGTATGACCGGGCAGTTGCTTGATATTAAGATCGAAGATTCGACGGGCTATACCCTCTATGGAACTCCCGAGATCCATTAAGATGGCTCGATTTAAGCCTTTACCGCGGGGGTGGGGAACTTAGCTTGGCGGCGCATGAAACCGGGACCTCATCCGTATCAGGAAATCTCACTCAGTATTGCCGGTCTTGTTCTCGGGATCATTCTGGTAGTTCTCTATGGCCTTATGCTCGCGAAGCCGGAGGCCTCAAAGGCGTTTGTGAAAAAGCTTCCGCGAAACTCCCAGGTGGGAACCTATCTCATGGGTTTCGGGATGATTTGGTTCTGGTTGCTGGTTGCGCCGTCTGGAAAGGGGATTTTTTCCAGTCTCACCATGGATTTGGGAGAGTTTAACAAGGCCAAGTCCTATCTTATGATTGGAGTTCCCTTGTTCTGCATCGGAATGATCATGTATGTCAGGGAGTTTCTTTTTGTGCGGGGTCTCGGCTTGTGTCTGCTTATGGCGGCTGCTCCGTTACTCTATGCCTCTGATTTTGAAATGGCTCCTTTGCAATGGGTCATGCCGACCTTTTGCTACCTCATGATCATCAAAGGACTCTACTTTGTGGGGATGCCCTATCTTTGCCGGGACGGGGTGGATTGGGCCACAAAATCGACGGAGAGATGGCGTGGGCTTCTATTGGGCGGTGTGATCGTGGGCTTGGTTTTCGTGACTCTTGGACTGACCGTTTGGCGTGGCTATTGATCGAATCATGACCCCGCCCTGGTATGTTCTGGGGCACAAGAATCCTGATGCCGATGCGATCTGCGCGGCCATCGGGCATGCCGCCTATCTCCGTGCGACGGGAGATGAGGAAGTGGTTGCGGCTCGATGCGGAATTGTCCCGCCGAGGGTGAAACTTGTTCTTGAGCAGGCGGGTCTGCCCGCTCCGCTCCTGGTCGACGATGTCAGGCCAACAGCAGGATCAATCTGTCGAAAGAGTGTCGTAGCGGTGAGACAGGACGACACTTTTCTCATGGCCTACCGCCTCATGGTGGATCACGGGGTCCGGGCGGTTCCGGTTTTGAACAATGGCGGTGAAGTGAAGGGGCTCCTTCATTTTTTGGACCTCTTGCAATTGCTGCTTCCCGCGGCAACGGATGGCCGGAATGTCAAACTTCTCCATGCCAGTCTGGAGAACATCGGTGCGACCCTGGGAGCCAGTGACGACTTTGGTCCTCTGCCTCCGGGTGAAGAAGAAGATCTCATCATGATGGTGGGAGCTTCGAGCCAAAAAACGGTGGGATTAAGGCTGAAAGCGGCGAGGGAAGAAGGGAATGTCGGGCAGTATCTGGTGATCTGTGGTGATCGTCCTTTCGTCCATCAACAAGCGATCGAGTATGGTGCGCGTGCTCTTCTGGTGACCGGTGGCTACAAGCCGGCTCCGGAGATCTCGGCGCTGGCGAAGGAAAAGGGGATTTTTGTGTTGTGCAGTCCCCACGACACCGCAACGACGGTGAAACTGGCTCTTTGCGCGAGGAAGGTGCGAAATATCGTCAGTGATGATTTCATGGCTCTGGCATCAAATCAGGTCGTGAGTCGGTTTACCCGAAAGGTGGCATCATCTTCGCAGGATTTGTTTCCGGTACTGGAAGCCGGGACGCGTCGACTGATGGGGGTCTTTTCAAAGTCTGATCTGGTGAACCCTCCGCGGACACGACTATCCCTGGTGGATCATAACGAGTTTTCGCAAGCAGTGAAAGGGGTCGAGGAGGCTCATGTTGTGGAAATACTGGATCACCATCGGCTGTCGGGTGATCTGGTGACAAGAGACCCTGTTCGCTTTATCAACGAGCCCGTGGGGAGTTCCTCAACCATCATAGCCAGACGGTTTCGCGAGAAGGGCCTCGAGCCTGAAGCTTCGGTTGCCTTGTGTCTTTGCGCCGGCCTGGTATCCGACACCTTGAATCTGACCTCACCGACGACGACAGACGTGGATCGTCAGTTGTTGAGCTGGCTGGCCGGTTTGGCGGGGGTTGATGCCGATCAGTTTGCGGAAGGATTCTTTGCGTCAGGATCTCTTTTGCTTCATGCCACCCCCGGGGAAATTGTGGGCACTGACCGGAAAGAGTTTAACGAAGAAGGGGTTTTCCTGAGCTTGTCCCAGGTCGAAGAGACAAGTTTTAAGGGTCTGACCAAGCGCCAGGATGAACTGCTGGAGGAATTGGAGCGTCTGCGTCATGAAAACACCTATTCCCTTTGCGCGATCCTGGTGACTGATATTCGCAAGCATGACAGCGTCTTTCTTGCAGTCGGTGAAGAAGCGTTGTTGTGCCAACTTCCATTTGACCGAACCGGCACGAACGAATTTTCGGCACCGGGGGTTGTTTCACGAAAAAAGCAATTGTTCCCCGCAGTCTGTGAGGCGATCCGCCTTCGGGCGGAGTGAGATCACTTCTCTTTTTTTTCGACGGCTTTTTTCTTGGCCTCAGCTTCGGCTTTTTTCTTCGCTTCGGCTTT
>CALFSW010000464.1 GCA_937916505.1 uncultured Verrucomicrobiales bacterium
TGTTAGAAAACCTCATCCAGCTGCCACTGTTTTAACGATCCCAGGGACATCCCCTCCGTCCCCTTCCACCCCTCAAATTCCCGTGAAACAAGTTCAACTCTTTCTCCTCGCCATTCTTACCCTTGCTGGATCGGTTGCCCACGGTGAAAAGCCAAAAATCGCAACGATCGACGCATCTAAAGTGAGAGCCGAATACGAACCCGCGAAAGAAGATTTTCAAAATTATTTGGCTGCCAAGGCAAAGCTCGAAGAAAATCCTCGAAAGAAGGAGCTGGAAAAAATTGAAGGCCCGCTCAAAGAACAAGCCAAATACTATAACAGCCTTCCCGACGATGATGCAAACAGGAGCCGGCTTCTAAAGGAACTCACTGAATCAAAAGAAAATTATGATGATCTCCTGAATCTCTGGCAAAAATTCAAAATAGATCAACTCCGGGAAATCACCGAAGATTTCGCTTCGAAATCAGAAAAACGCAACGCCGAAATTGCAGCTGCCGCAGGTCCGCTGGCCGCTTCCCTTGGCTATGATTTCCTGATTGAAACCAGCGGAACAACCAACTCAAAGATGCCGGTTGTCCTTTATGTCCGTCAATCAACCGATCTCACCGGAAAATTGATCAAGGTCTTGAAAGATACGGCTCCCTCAAGAGAAGACGCGTCCAAGGACAAGCCTTCAGCCGAAAAACCCACGGGGGAGATTCCAACGGGATCAAGACCAGAATAATAATTACTTCCTTTGAATCAAAAAAGCCCCGATCGCTTGCGCGACCCGGGGCTTTTTGGTGATATCTATCTTCAGGAAACCTACTTCTTCGGAGTCTTCTTTGCGGCTTTTTTTGCCACCTTTCTCACTGCTGATTTCTTTGCGGTCGACTTCTGAGCAAGTGCCTGCTTCATGGGGGGTGGCGGCGGGATTTCGTCGTCATCACTTCCTCCGTGACTAAGAATGAACTGAAGGTCATCGACACCGAGATTACTCGCAAAGCCCTCGTCTCCAAGAATATTGGTAACGAGCGCGGTCTTCTGATGCTGCAAAATCCGGATCTTTTCCTCCACCGAATCTCGAGTGAGAAGGCGGTAGGCAATTACTTTGTTTTTTTGACCAATTCGGTGGGTTCGGTCGATGGCCTGATTTTCCACGGCCGGGTTCCACCATGGATCGTAAAGAATCACGTAGGAGGCTGAAGTCAGGTTCAAACCCGCCCCACCTGCTTTCAGCGAGAGCAGGAACACAGAGGCGTCCTTGGTTGTCTGGAATTTCTCGATCTCCCCTTTCCGGTCCTTCGTCTGACCGGTGAGGTAATTAAAGGGACGGCTTTCCACTTCCAGACGTGTCTTGATAATATCGAGCATCGAGACGAACTGGGAGAAGACAAGAACTTTGTGCCCTTCCTCGCGCAGCTGATCCAAGAGATAAAAAAGGGCACTCATTTTGGCGCTCTCTTCTTTGAGCCACTTCGGATCGATGAGCCCGGGGTGGCAACAAATCTGACGCAAGCGCATCAAGCCTTGCAGAATTGCGAAGCTGTTCTTTTTGACCGCTTCGTCGGAATCGAGGCCCAGAAGAGCCTGCTGAATCCGTTTGAGCTCCACTTTGTAAAGTTCTTCCTGGATTCCCTCCATTCCGGCAAAGACCTCCTCTTCGGTACGAGGTGGAAGATCCTTGGCAACCTGACCCTTGGTTCGGCGTAAAAGGAACGGACGAAGTCTGGCTGCCAGACGGTTCTGGCTACTCGGGTCCTTCCGTTTGTCAAAGCGGCGCTTGAAGTAGGCTCGAGTTCCCAACACACCTGGCATCGCGAAGGCCATCAGCGACCACATGTCCATCAAACGGTTCTCGATGGGAGTACCTGTGAGAACCAGGCGATTTTCTGCATCCAATTCACGGGCGCATTTCGCAGCCTTGGAATCAGGGTTCTTGATCTGCTGTCCCTCGTCAAGAATGACAGTCAGCCAGCGAATCTTATTGAGCTGTTCGCCACAAACCCGGAGCTGGGCGTAGTTGAGAACTAAAATATCGAGCACGTTGTTCACCTCATCCAAGTCGAGATCGTCGCGTGTCCGGAGAATCTTGAGCTTGAGTTCGGGAGCAAACTTTCCCGCCTCGGTTGCCCAGACATCGAGAACCGACTTGGGACAGACCACCAATGCCGGACCAAGCTTCTTGCTCCCCTTCGGCTGCTCGGCAGCATATTTTCGCAACCAGAGAAGATACGTGATACTCTGAATTGTTTTACCAAGTCCCATGTCATCGGCCAGAATCCCTCCGAATCCATTGGTGGCGAGATAGGCCAAAAATTGGTAACCCTCAATCTGGTAGGGTCGCAAGGTAGCGTTGAGCTCCTTCGGAACATCGGGCTTGATATCGATCTGGATATCGCGGGCACGATCCTTGATGCGCTTCCACGCTTTCGGGTCGAACACCTCGGCGGCCTTGGGATCGGCAAGCTGCATCGCATGCATGCGGTGCGTCTCGCCTGAGAGATCGAAGGGATCCAGTCCAAGCCGGGTGACCGCATCCCGCTGCTCAGGATCAAGTTTGATCTCAAGTCGCATCCAGGAACCATCATCCATGCGGACATAGCCACCCCGGGCTGCCACCAATTGTCGAATCTGGGCTTTTGAAAGGTTCACTCCCTCCACATCGATTACGACACGAAGATCGAACCAGTCGATTTCCTGATTCACGACCTCAAAGCGAATCGCGGCCGTAACCGGATCACTGAGAATCGTCTTAAGCTTGGCTTCAATATCAAGCTCCACGAAGTCGGGCATTGCTTCAACCCAATCGGCAAATTTTTCCGGAAACTGCTTGGTGATTCGCCCCTTAAAGGCTTCCAATTTTTCGTCGTAGGTTAGACCCATTTCCAGAAGAATATCGGGAATTGGATAGAGTTTTTCACGAGCAAAGCGTAGCAACGCCTTTCCTTTAACCGGCTCTTGCTTGATCAGATCCCAGCCCGCTTTGATCAGCTTTTCCTCGCGGCGATTTTTGGCCTCAAGAGCTTTCACATCGACCACCAGGTGCTCTGTTTCGGCGGCAGTCAATCCTTGCTCCACCCAAAGCTTGAGGTGTGGAAAGAGATCGAGATCAGTCACACGTCGCTTCATCGACGGAGGAAGACTCGATCCAACTTTACGCAGAAACTCAACCCCCTCGAGAGAATCAATCACCACCTTTGGGATCGAGTAACGCGGCATAATTTCGGTGTCTTCCATCCAGCGCGGAGGTCCGGGAAAAACCGTTTCGTCCGACTGATAGAGTTCGGTTCGGCCCGGGAGAAGGCGCACCGAGTGGGAGACATTTTCACCCGATTTTGTCACCAGCTGTAATCCAAAGGAATTCGGATCAGCGAGATCATCATCACAGATCCACCTAAGCGGCTCATCGACAAAACGAAACGGCCGCTCATCCAGATTAACCATGTAGCCTTTCAATTCCTTTTGATGGAAAAGAAGATTCATAAAACGGCAGGCCTCTTCATTCTCGAGATCGAGATAAAGTTCACCCGATTTCTCGGAGTGTCTCAAAAAGTGCTCCCAAAGAATCTGGCTAGCCGCATCCATGCGTAAGGCCGAAGCATCAAAGAGCTTCACGATCCGCTCAATCTCACCCTTTTCACGCAGGGAGACCCACTCTTCCTGGTGCTCCTCGCGGGCTTCCACCCGGGCTTCGTTGATCGTCGAGACCAGGCGGAACTCGATCTTGTGAGGGATTTCCTGCGGTGGACGCTCATTAACGCTTTCAATACGGTCATACCACGCGGCAACCTCCCTCTCCTGTTCCCAATCACGCATGCGGCGCTGGACATTTTCCAGATCCGTAATGGAGTCCATGAAGTCTGGATAACGCAGATTTTTCTTATCGAAGGCATAGCCGAGGTAGTTCCAAAACTCGATAATGTCTCCGGGAGGCACAGGCCACAGCTCAAGCGGTTCGTAGCTCGCAATCTCCCAGCGGGGATTAAGTCGAACCATGTCATGGTCGTGAATCTCACCCTCAATGACATAACGGCGATACCGTTTTTCGACCCTGAAGACAAAATCGGCTTCCTTGTCATCCAGCTCTCGATCGATCTTCTCCTCGATAAGGTCGACGATGGGAGTATCGTCAAACTCGTTTGGTGACTCCGGCAGATCTTCCCCACGATGAAGCCGCTCCAACATTGCCGCGAACATCACGGCTCCGGCGGTTTGCTCTTCTTCGGCGGAGCAACTTCCAAACCAACGGTTCCCCTGCAGCCGGAGAGTGGTTCGATGCACATTACCTTGGTCCTCAACCCGCCCTTGAATAAAGAGGTGGTTGCCAAATATTTGGGTCACTGCTCCCTCCTCCTGTAAATGCTCCCCCCTCTTCCTTGCTGCTTCCGGGAAGCTATTTAGAAAATTTAAAGTCGCCCGATCAGGGTTAAGAGCTGTCATGTTACTGGCCATTTTTTGTCAAAATATGGGGTGCAAAAATCACCGGTGCTTAAATCAAGAATACGTGAAAAGCGACGGCGAGGAATAGATTCTAAGGCCAAGAAGTGAATTCATGCAACATAAAGCGTGCATGAATTGCGAAACGAATGTTTTGGTAAGTGAAAGATGCCCTCTCTTCCAAGGGGTAGAAGACGCAGTGTTTCTGGTTTTTTCAGTATGAAAGTGTCTCCCCGAGCATCTCACACTCCCATATCGTGGTTCATCGCCCTCGGTATTGGCCTGATGGTCGGCCGGCATGGCTTGCCGGCGTCACCCGGTGGCGATGGCGTTGAAACCCGGTCGACCTCAAGCGAAAAACCAATCGGGTTCCGTTCCGGGGAATCCGGGGGATCTCCCCAACAAAAAAAAAGAAGCAATCGCAAGACCTCTTTGACGACTCTCACTGCCCCTGGGGAAGATGAACAAAACCGGAGAATGATTGAACTCTCCGATATTCTCAACACGAGTAATCGGATTGAGCGGACCCGCCAAATGCTCTCTTTCATTGACCAAGTCGACGACGGGCAAATGGCAGAAATTATTGATGGCTTCCGCGACGCAGGCTGGATCGACTACAATCGCGGCGAATACACTATGCTGATTTCAGCATGGATGGATCGTGCCCCCTTCACCGCGATTGCCCATCTCGATAAAAACGAAAGCGATGGCTGGACCCGCAAGACCGCCATCTCGGCTTGGGCTGCCGATAATCCCGAGGCCGCCGCCAATGCCATCCAGGGACTGGAAGATGAAGGAAAAGTCAATGACTGGGTCGTGGGATTAATCGAGGGAATCGCTCGCAACGATCCCGAAGGAGCTCTGCGAACACTCAAAAGCCTCCCCGGAGGGGACACTAAATTGCAAGCTATTCGTGAAATTCTTCCCGAAGTGGTCATTCGCGGAGCTGATTTTGCGGGCGATTGGATCGAGCAGATTGACGAGCCAAAATTGCAACGCGAAACGGCAAAGCGCCTCGCCCATTCCCTTGCCCGAAGGGATCCAGAATCCGCCTCGGACTGGATCAGCAAGATATCTGCCGTTGAAACCCGTCGCGATGCCTCCGAAGTCGTTTCAGAGGTTTATGCCCAGGAAGATCTCGATGGTGCCAAGCTATGGGCCGAAAACCTTCCGCAGGATACCATGACCGAAGCCGCTGAGGGGGTCGCCAAATACCTCGCCCGCAAAGACCCTGCCGAGGCGGCGCTTTGGCTTCAGAAACTTGGCAACGATCCGGACCTCGATGGAGCCCGTTTTCGCTTTCTTCAAGAAGCCGG
Source organism: uncultured Verrucomicrobiales bacterium (assembly GCA_937916505.1). Lineage (GTDB taxonomy): Bacteria > Verrucomicrobiota > Verrucomicrobiia > Verrucomicrobiales > Akkermansiaceae > SW10. The sequence continues at coordinate 5,736 of CALFSW010000464.1, forward strand.
ACGGAGTGACCCCAAAACCGCCCTCGAAAATGTTTCAACCCTCTCGCAGGCGAAAGATCAGGAGCGATACTACCGGGATATTTTGGGCCGGTGGAGAAAACAAGATCAGAATGCCGCCGTTGCGTGGGCAGTCGCCAACTCTGAAACACTCCCCCCGAAGGTGCTCAAGTCGGTCCTCCCAAAAGAGAAGAAGAGGAAATAAAAAGAGGAGCCCAATCTGGCCGCCCTTTTTCATTGCTTGAATTGATGTTCGGCAAACTGCCGAAAAGATGACTAGCAGCCTCATCCGCCACCACCACCGCCGCCGCTTTCGCCACCGCAGCATCCACCGCCTGAAGCTTGCGCAATGTCTTCCTCGGTCGGCACGCGGCCGAGTTCAAGAGTCATCCCCACCATCCGGCTCACACTCCCTTGAAGCGCCTCAAGAGCCTGTTGGGCCTGCATGAATTCGGAAGCAACAGGGTTGTTAAGGAGTTCGCCACGAGCATTTTCAAACTCCGCAATCTCACTCTCCGCCAGCTCCAGACCGGACTGCTGCTTTTGGTTCAGTTCCTGCCCCCGCTCATGGACCGACTGATACGTCAGCCGGGCTTCGTCGTCTCCGAGGAATTTCTCCACTTTGGCCAGAAGGCCCTTGTAATCGGAATCATTGGCGATGGTCTCGCAAAGGTCCCGCGTTTTCAACATCACGGCTGAATTGTCCTCTAAAAGGTTCATAAGCGGGACATACGCCCGTCTGGTGACAGCCGCAACCGCAGATTTCTCCTTATTTCACCCCTCATTAGGTTCGATTCGAAAAAAAATGCCTCCAAACATCGTTCTAGAGAGTAGGATCCTATCAATGAACAAGAAAGCAGGACTTTTGACCGCCGCTTGGGCTTTAAGCTGTGGCTCCGCATTTCTCGTCGGACGAACCTCGTCCGACACCACCGGATCCGACGATTCGGGCGCGGCCGGCAAAGCGCCTGTCGTGACCAGCTCTCGAAGTGGGACACGGGGCGGATCAGGAAAAAATTCCCCATCCAATGATCGGCGCGGAACAACCGGAACTGGTAGTGATAATCGCTCCAACCAAATCGAGTTTGTTAAAAAGCAGATCAAGGATCTCAAGAACATGTCGGATCCCATCGCCCGTGCGGAAGGATTTCTCCAACTTGTAAAAGATCTGGAACCCGACGAATTTCTCGACGCGGTAGCCGCCTACCGGGAAGGGGGAATTAATGACGAACAATTTGGTGAATACCGCCTCCTCCTGACCGCCTGGGCCCAGGTCAATCCTTTGGAGGCTCTCGACTACGCCAAGGAGAACACCGGGAGTCCCTTTGCCCGCCAAACCATTCTCGCTGCCTGGGCCAAGAACGATACGGAAGGAGCCGTCTCATGGGCTCGCGAAAACTTTGACAACGAAGGGGACGAAAACCGCTCAAACCCGTGGATGATCGGCGTCATCGAGGGAATTGCTTCCATCGATCTCGGCCGGGCGACCCAGCTCATGGAAGAACTTCCCTTTTCCCGTGGTCGCGGCGAAGCTCTGGATGCTGTTTTCGCCGAGGTCACCAGTAGCGGAACCGAAAGCGCGAAGCAGTGGATTGCCCAGTTAACCGACAAAAGCCTAAAGGAAGGGGCCGCCTCGCGATTGGCCGGACAAATTGCAAGCATAGATCCCGAGGCCGCGGCCATTTGGGCTTCCTCTTTGGGTCCTGAAATCATGAAGCGCTCAGCCGGCACGATCGTCGACCAATGGGCTGAGAACGATCTCGAGGCCGCGAAAGCCTGGGTAAACGGTCAGTCCGAGGAAATCATCGCCGCTTCGGGCCCCCAGCTGATTGAGAACATCATCGAAAAAGAAGACATCTCCACTGCCAGTGCCTGGCTCTCAAATTATGAAGGAAATCCCGCCTTCGATGATTCCGTCAAATCCTTGGTCTGGCGTTCCATGAATCAGGAACCCACCACTGGCGCCAATTGGATCATGAAACTCTCCAGCGACCGCGACCAGGAAAGAACGTTCCACCGCGTTCTAAGTGGATGGATGCAGAAGGACAAGGAGGGCGCGATGAATTACATCAACGCCAATCCTGTTCCCGACAGCATCAAGAGACGAGCCGACATGACGCAGGAACAAAAATAAAAAATTGATATGATAAAACTTTTCACCCCTTTCGCCCTTCTTTCCGCACTCGCGTGCTTCCTGACCTCCTGCGATGGCAGTTCAGAGACTGTCGACGTTAAACCCGACGAGCCCACCGAGGCGAAGCACGAAATCATCACCCTCGGCGGTGGATGCTACTGGTGTGTCGAGGCGGTTTTCCAACAACTGGATGGCGTCGCATCCGCGACCTCTGGATTCATGGGGGGCCACATTCCCAACCCAACCTACGAACAAGTCTCCAAGGGGTTCACAGGTCACATCGAGGTTGTCCAGGTCGTCTATGACCCGAACGAAATCTCGACCGAAAAAATCCTCGAATGGTTTTGGAAATCACATGATCCCACCAACCCAACCGGACAAGGAGTCGATCATGGTCCGATGTATATGAGCTACATCTTTGCCCACTCTAATGATCAACGTCTCGCTGCCGAGACCTCGATCGAAAGCATCAAGGACAATTACGACAGACCCATTGTCACGAAAGTCAAAGACGCCGAAGAATTTTATCCCGCGAGCGATAAAGATCAGGACTACTACTTCCGCATGAAAGGTAAAAACCCATACTGCCCACAGCAAATTGAGCCAAAGCTCAAAAAATTGGGCCTCCCTCATTGATCATAGGAAAATTGGTCCCGAAGCGGGGAACTGAGACATCGTTGGCTGCTTTTCTGGGTTGGGGCACTCCCACCGGGGTGCTACGAAAGCGTTTACCAATTCAAATCAACATCCATGACATTGAACCCAAAAAGTCCCCGTAGCTCCAGGAACTACGAGGACTTCAAAAATGGCAACCCGTAGGGGATTCGAACCCCTATTGCCGCCGTGAAAGGGCGGAGTCCTAACCATTAGACGAACGGGTCGTTTTGTCGTTGCGGACGGCGGGGAAGTATAACCCGACGCGACTTGAAGCAAGAAGGTTTTTGAATTTTTTTCTGACTCGCCTCCAATCCCCGTCCCTAATACATCTCCGGCATGGCGCACATTCCGAGATTCGAGGAACTCGACTACAAAAAAACCCCGATTGGTGACCTCATCCTGCGAAAGCGCACCGTCCTCTCCCTCGAGAACGAGGAAATCTACGAAATCATTCTCGGAAATGCCTTTCTCATGTCCTCCATGTTCACCGTTGTGGAGCAAGAACTCTCCCGCCTTGGTCTCGCAGCCACCAAGGCTTCCTTCCCCGGTGACAAACTCGATGTCGTCGTAGGAGGCCTGGGCCTCGGCTACACCGCACGCGCAGCTCTCGAATTTGAAGAAGTGGACTCCCTCCGCATTGTTGACTACCTGAAGCCCGTCATCGAGTGGCACGAAAAGGAACTCGTGCCCCTTGGCAAAGGTCTCAATGACGATCCCCGCTGCCGATATGTCCTCGGCGACTTTTTTGAGCTCTCCCTCGATGCGGGCTATGATCCGGATCTCTCCGACCATCATGCCATCCTCCTGGATATCGACCACTCCCCCGCCCACCTTCTCACGAAGGACAATGCCCGTTTTTATTCGACCGAGGGTCTTCGCAAGTTCTCCGAAAAAATCAAACCGGGCGGCGTTTTCGGCCTTTGGTCCGATGACCCTCCCGAAGAAACCTTCCTCAACTCCCTTTCCGAAGTCTTCGAGTCTGTCGAGTCGCACATCGTCCCTTTTCACAACCCGATTCAGGACGAAGACTTCGAGAGCACGGTTTACGTGGCGATCAAAGCCCGCTAGCCTCCCGACATGGCAATGATCGGCGAGCGCACCAAACTTCCCTACCTTCGGGAGGTCAACGCAGGCTCCTTCCTCGACGGCGGCGAACTGGGTGAACTCCTCCTCCCGAAGGGCGAACGCCTCACCAACGATCGCGAGCTTGTCGATGTCTTCATTTACCGCGACTCGGAGGACCGTCCGATCGCCACCGAGAAAATGCCCAAGGTGATGCCTGGGAACTTTGGTGTCCTCCGCCTTCTTTCTTCCAATAACACCGGAGCTTTCCTCGACTGGGGCCTCACCAAAGACCTCCTCCTTCCCCACAGCGAACAACGCCACCTCCCTCGCATCGGACAGCCTGTCGTGGTCTACGTTCACCTCGATCCCAAAAGCGAACGCCTCGTCGCCTCTCAGCGCGTCGCCCGCTATTTCTCCACCGATACTCCTGACTACGCCGACGGCGCGGAAGTCGACATGATTGTCTTCGGAAAAACCGAAATGGGCTATAAAGCAATCGTCGATGGCAAGTATTCCGGACTCCTTTTCAAAAACCAGGTCTTCGAGGAACTTTTCTACACCGACGAAATCAAAGGCTACGTCACCCAGGTCCGCAACGACCGCAAAGTTGACCTCTCCCTCTACGCACCCGGCAACGCCAAAGTAGAAGACCTTGAAACCCGACTCCAACGCGAACTCGAGTCCAGGGGAGGCTTCTGGGACATCGATGACAAGTCCCCGGCCGAGACCATCAACCTTGAACTCGGCGTCAGTAAAAAAGTCTTCAAAAAAGCCACCGGCGCTCTTTTTAAAAAGCGTAAGATCGTCTTTGAAGACGGGGGGATCCGCTGGATCGGTTAGAAGACACTGCGACTTTACGCGGGAATGATCCCGCTCCATGCTTCTCCCACCATTATGAGCAAGCTTTCCGCCCTTCCTTCCGTCGAAAAACTCGCCGCCGCCCTCGCTCCCGAAGTTTCCCTGCCACGCCCGCTGGTGAACCTTTTCGTTCGCCGCGAGATCGACCGCTTCCGCCAACTCCTCCTTGTCGATGAGGAACACTCCCGCGAGGACATCGAAAAGGCGACCCGTCAGGGCCTTCGCGAGTTCGCCAATTCCCGCCTGCAACCGGTCATCAATGCCACCGGGGTCCTTATTCATACCAATCTGGGCCGTTCGCCCCTTGGTCCACGCGCAGCCGGAGCCCTCCAAAAAATCGCCACCGGATACTCGAACCTCGAATTTGACCTCCCCTCCGGAGCCCGGGGCAAGCGCGCCGGCTATCTCGAAACGGCCCTCGCCTGCCTTCTCGAAACCCAAGCCGCCACCGCCGTCAACAACTGCGCCGCCGCCCTTGTCCTCACCCTCCGCACGCTCGTCGAAGACGGCAAAAACGAAGTCATTGTTTCGCGTTCGGAGCTCGTCGAAATCGGAGGAGGCTTTCGCATCCCCGATATCCTTGAAACATCCGGAGCCAAGCTTGTCGAAGTGGGAGCCACCAACAAAACCCACCTTCATGACTACGAGAAAGCGATCACTCCGCAGACCGCCCTCATCCTCAAAGTCCACCGCTCCAACTTCTACATCGGAGGCTTCATCGGCGAACCCGAGATCCCCGAGATTGCCAAACTCGCCCACGATCACGGTCTCCCTCTCGTTGAAGACCTCGGCTCCGGAGCCATGATGAATACCGATGAACTCGCGCCCATCGAACACGAACCCACTCCGCAGGAATGCCTCCGCCGCGGCATCGATCTCGTCATCTTCTCGGGCGACAAACTTCTCGGCGGCCCGCAATCCGGGATCATCGGAGGACGAGCGGACCTCGTTGCTGAGATCAAAAAGGAACCCTTCTTCCGCGCCGTTCGCTGCGACAAGCTCATCCTCACCACCCTGCAGGAATCCATCGACCAATACCTCGAAACCAAAGCCGACCCTACCCAAGCCGACGTCCCCGTCCTCACCTTCCTCGCCAAATCAACTGACGACCTCCGTGCCCGTGCCGAAGCCCTTATCAAAGATCTCCCCACCGATAACACCGCAATCGCCATCGAGGACACCCTCGCCCGCCCCGGCGGCGGAACCATGCCCCGCAGCGAGTTCCCCTCCATCGCCATCAAGCTCGTCCCCAGTAACCAATCTGTCCCAAAACTAGCCAAAAAACTCCGCCTCGGCACCCCCGCCATCGTAGGCTACACCACCGACGACGCCCTCTTCCTCGACCTCAGAACGATCTTCCCTGAGACTGATAAAGAAGTAACAGCTGCCCTTGAATCAGCTATCACGTAGATCTTCCAAATCAATCATCGCTCAGCTCTTTCTGTTGAGAAAATAGCTTCCCACAAAGGAATAAAGCGAACAAAAGCGCTCAATGGCTCTGCTGTTTTCTTTTACAAATCAACTGAAACTGACTTCGCATGATTACCCCAGCTCCCAATCACCGAAGCGGCGGAATTTTTCGTATCGCAGGGTCTTGAGATCTTTCGGAGAAAGCTTGAGCAATTCCTTGAGCTGACTTGAGACCTCTTGCTTGAAGGCGTCTGCGGCGGCATCCGCATCGTGATGGGCACCTCCCGGGACTTCTTTGATGACCCCATCGATCAGACCAAGTTTAACAAGGTCGGGAGCCGCGATCTTCATCGCATCGGCTGCTTCCGGAGCATGCTTGCGGTGCTTCCAAAGAATGGCAGCACACCCTTCCGGACTAATCACCGAATAGTAGGCGTTCTCCATCATGAGGACCCGGTCGGCCACCCCGATTCCAAGAGCTCCTCCGGATCCGCCTTCACCAAGAACGACCGCAACAATGGGCACATTGAGAACCATCATTTCACGGAGATTACGGGCAATCGCTTCGGCAATATTGCGTTCTTCTGCTCCAATCCCCGGAAAGGCTCCCGGCGTATCGATTAAAGCAACGATGGGCAGCGAAAACTTATTGGCCATCTCCATGAGACGCAGGGCCTTGCGATACCCTTCGGGATGGGCGCTGCCAAAATTCCTCTTCAAATTCTCTTTAAGATCCCTCCCCTTCTGATGACCAATTACCACACAACGCTGGTCATCAATCGTGGCAAATCCTCCCGGCATGGCGGCGTCATCGCCAATGATCCGATCACCGTGTAACTCGGTGAAGTTCTCAAAGGCTCTGGCGATGTAATCCAACATATAGGGTCGCTTGGTATGGCGGGCAATCTGAACACGTTGCCACGGAGTGAGATTCTCGTAGATATGTCGGCGTGTTTCCACCAGTTTCCCCTCAATCGCAAAAATTTCCGCACTCAGGTCAATCTCCTGCGACCGTGATTTATTCTGGAGCAATTCCAGTTCTTTTTGGAGTTCAGCGATAGGCTTCTCAAATTCAAGCAGTTCCATAATGTATCGGGCGTTGGGAGTTTATCATCCGGCGGTCTTCACTTCCACTTCATTTCCGACCCGGATGAGCATCGAAAGCTCTTCCATATCGGAAGGTTTCAAAAAGATCCCCTGTCCCGGATCCTCGGCATCAGCAGCAGGAACCGGGCGAAATTGAAGATAAATATTTCTCAATGTGAACCCCAGCACCTTGGTTGCGTGGCGATAATTGGAGTGTGTGGGAGGATACGATCTGCCATTCAATTCTCCCAATTTTCGGGAAATTTTTGATTGATGGACTCCGGAGCGAACTCTTCGCGTGTCCTGATTCTGGATGGGGTAATCCTTGGCAAAAACGTGTTCCTTCTTTTCATCGTCCCGATGAAAAAGTTCCACCCGCTTTTTGTCCAGATCAACGACCAGCTTGAAGTCCAACGGCATCACGATCAATTCGTCTCCCGCGTGCAGGCTCCCCATCTCCGTCAGTCCGTTGAGAAACATGATACAGTCCAGAGTGGTCTCATTCGCAGTGGCAACTCTCAAATATCCCTCTCCCGGAGCAACCTTGTGAATTTTTTTATTGGTCATGTTTTCGACGGTTAGGATTTCATCGAGATTGATTTCACCAAGAATGCGGCGAGCTTCCGGTCCATTACTCGAATTGGGATAAAGATTTTGGATGAACAGGAGCTTCTCCCGCGCCTCATCGAGCTTCCCCAGGGCAATCAGTTCCAAAGCCCGGTTAAATTCGTATTGCCCCGGTTCGAAGCCGATCAGTTTGCTGTCGTTTTCCTCAATAATTTTCTCAACCGGCTTTGCGGTCGCAGAAGCAGGGTCGGCAAAATCCTCTTTAAATTTTTTGAGTCCGTAAACCAAGCCCCCAAGAATCGCCAGGACGAGAATCGCCGCGAAAATCTTAATGATGGTAATGATGCCGTTCATCCGGAATACCGCTTAGAGGAGGCCGCGCCGTTTCAGATCAAACCGATTGATCTCCGTCGATTTCATAATCATGTCCAAGGTGAACTTCATAATTCCGACCTCCCAGGCATCATCGACACTTTGAATGATGGCCAACGAGGGATTCCCCGATAACCGAACGGCCTCAAGCGCTTTGTCGGAAACGCTCTCAAGACGGTCGTGAATGACCTCCTTTGAAATATCCGAGCGCTTAAACTGAAAACCATATTGTAAAAAACTCAAATCCAGCCCCTGCTCTTTCAGATGCTCGATGACCCGAAGAACCTTCGGATCGAATCCCTCCAATTCGATGTCACTAAATCCATCCGGCTTGATCAACTGGGGTTTCTGGGCCTCGACTTCCCCCCGGCGAATGCAAACTTTCCCCACGCTATCCATGGGCTCGCTCAAGATCTCAAACTCAAAGCGGGTCACCCCAAAAGTTTCGATCCGTCGATCCGGTTCATGAATGACCTGAGTCGTCTCCATGGCATACTGAAAGTTATCGGGGGTAAGCATCTTGCCGTGGCCAGTATCGCTCAATTCAGCGGTGGTGGCCAACGAAAAGGGCAGGTTCCCGGGGGAACCTGCCACTTAAAAGAGATATTGGATCTTATTCCACCGGAGCCTAGCTCTGGACTTTCTCGACGTGTGCCACGATATCGCCGACACACACCAACTTCTCTGCATCTTCGTCTGGAACCTCGATGCCAAATTCTTCCTCTACAGCCATCACGAGCTCCACTGCGTCGAGCGAATCGGCGCCGAGATCTTCGATCATCTTGGATTCGGGCTTCACTTGATCAGCGCTAACGCCGAGTTGCTCCACGATGATTTCGGTGACTTTTTCTTGAATGTTTTCTGCCATGACTTTTTGGATTAATGTGAGTCTGCTCAATTGGCAACTCCAAAAATTTAATCGTTTTCCTCTTCTGCCGAAAGCTCGTTGTCGGCGGGAGCATCATCGGTCTTCCCAACAGCCTGATCCTCCGGGCCCCCATCCTCATCCTCATCAACGACGAGTTCAATCAATTCGCCTTCAAAATTCGACAAAACACGCTGAAAAAGGGCCTCGGCAGGGGCTCCGTCCTCCTCTTTGAAGTTCCCGTAGACCATGCCATCGATCTTGGCCTTCTTTTCTCCTTCTCCGTTCTTGTAGGTTAAGGTGGCAAGCCCTTTGGTTTCCCACCTCCTTTTATCGAGAGTGAGCATACTCCCAAAAGGGATTAAATCCCCCCCGGGAGGATAATATCCCTGCTCATCAACCTTCATTGTCCGTGACTTTGTCCGAACCAAGAAGAAGAGAACAATAGCGGCGAGGGCGAAACACACGATGGCCGCAATCAATTGCTCTCCAATTTGCTTTGAGGTTTTCACGTCCTCAATAGGATCGATCTTCTGGGGCCACCCCTTTTCCCCACTGTATTCCGTCCAAAGATCGTCACTTTTATGATCATCCATTTTTTTCAGGATCTCCGGCCAACCTTCCTCGAAATTGGTGTCAGGCGGATACATCGCCCGATCCTCGTAAAAAGGAATCGTCTGCTTCTCAACAAACGCATTCCAAGCTTCCGGATTCGCCCGGTTGGCGTCGACCGTCCAAGCTTTGCCGGCCTGGTTAAAAGCCACGTAATTCGCAATGACGTAATTCTTTTTCGGATAACCTGCCTTCCAATCGTAAAGGAAGTAGAAGGCGAAACCACCAAACATGGCGAGCATCAGAAGCGCCCGCCAGATAAACCATTTGGTGGGCTTGCAAAGGACTTCGGGAGATTCAGACATATTGTTGTGAAAGAAAAACAAGTCAGCTCTCATGTGGCAAGCCAAGTCATGAGGGATTCTTAATTAAGAGGCCCCCACCCCATTGTCCCGCGCCACCACGGCAAGACGAAAGGCCTCCCGGTCTCCATAGCGGCGAACAGAAAACTTCACACACCGTCTCAATCCGGCTTCAGGGGACCAGGTCGCCTGCCAAAACTCATAGGTTGCGCCATTTGCGATCACGGAAACTTTTGAAACGCCGACTACTCCCGAGCGATTTCGTATGGATCGGGTGCACACGCGGGCCTGCTCACCCGCTTCGATTTTTTTCAATAGTTGGTCCCGCCACTCCCGCCCCGCATTCTGGGACTCATCAGGACCTCCATAGACCCGATCACCAAAATACTTCCCATACTTCACACCCCGACGCTGCAGGCGGACCTGCCACCCATGGGTCCTGGCACCCGGAAGGTCAATCCGCGCAAGCGCGTAGTTTTTATCGAAAGAACCCATCTTGTTGATCTGACAAGATGGGAATCATCGGAGGCAGTGTCAAATGAGAGGCAAAAAAATCAACGCCCCCTTCTGCCGCGGCCCCAACCGCCGTTCAAAATACCCTCTTTCATCTCTTCGTTGATGGTTTCAGATGACTGAATGTATTCAGTGGCCGCTTCGCGATCCTCACCCATCCAACGCATCGTGGTCATCCCAATAGCCCAACCGCGTGATCTTTCGTCGGTGATGGTCTCCGCAAGCTGGATGTTCTCTTGAGGGTTCCCCTTTGTATCGCTCATCACATATGATGACACGGCAGAATCGCGCACCTCTCCCTCCGGCTGTTCAACCGCCCACGTCTTGGCGGCGGCGGCATCCTGATTGACCCAGCTGCCCATAACATCGCGCATGGCGTCTTTTTGAGCCTTCTCGGTTCCGTTTGCAACGACCCACTTTGCGGCATCTGCCGGGTTTTCGCGAGCCATAGCCTCGGCAACGCTCTCGACCGCTTCATCCCGGGAATCCCCTTCGGGAATCTCCAGAGCTTTGCTGGCGGCAAGCGTTGGATCCTCGTTTGCAAGCGAACGAACCGCCGCACCGAGAGCATCACCTTGTTGATCTGCCGGGAGCCCCTTCACAAAGGCTTCCGTGGCGTTCCAGTCCTTTTTGGCCCACTCGGAGGCAATGGAGTTATTGGCACTGGCGAGTGAATCACCTTCGAGCCCCGAGGTCAGTCCGGAAGCCCGCTCGGGATCCGTCGCCGCAATTTGGGAAAGAGCTTTAACGGTGGCCTGCTCTTGATCCCGGCCTTCCAGAGTCTTTGCCCATGCCAAAGCCCCTTCGGGATCTTGCTTCGCCCATTCCCCGGCGATCGTCCCCGCACCAGATGAACCGCCACGTCCGCCACCCATCATTCCCATCATGGCGAATTCGGATTTGTTGGACTCGTAGTATCGGGAAGCAGCCTTTGGATCGGTCGCTGCCCAGCTCTGGAGGATGGTGGGTTTCACAAACATTCCAGTCCGTCCCATCTTGGTATTGGCATGATCGAATGCCTCGTATGGAGAAACCTCCGCCCAAGCTGCGAAAAGAACGTAGGCGCCCATAATGCGCTCACTGAAGGGCAAATTATCAAGTTTCTCGGCCTCGTTCGCAAATTCCTCGCTGTTCATTCCGGAATACAGATCCACCATCGCTTGAATCCGATCGGTCTGCCCGGGCATTGCAGCCACCTCTTCGTAGGTCCGCGGCTTTTGATTCTTTACGCCACCGCTACCAGACGCCCCCGAACCAGAAACTGTCCGGGAGCTTCCCGACGCTGCAGGCTTCGATTTTGCGTCCGCGGAATCAGAATTTCCGGAATCGGATCCGGAATTCCCGGCAATGTAGCCGATGGCTCCTCCGGCGAGGAGGCATGAAGCGGCGATAGGAAGAAGATTTTTCATAACTCTAAAACTAATAGTTCAATTCCCGGATAAAACAAACCCGAGACCGAAAAGTTACGGTCACGGGTGTTAAAACCCAAAAAATGACTAATTAAAGCCAAAATCGCGAGCCGAAAAGTCCCTCGTGGAACTTTCTTGCTCCTTGGCAGCCTGGCGTTCAACCGTCAAACGGGCAAAAGGCATGGCGTCCAGGCGAGGATGTGGGATCTTTGCTCCTGATTCCTCACAAACTCCATACGTTCCCAATTCAAGACGCTGCAGAGCTTCTTCGATTTCACCGAGGGCGTTAGCCTCCTTGGACAGCATGTTGAGCGCAAAATCACGGTCGTAGGCATCAGATCCAGCATCCCCCTGGTGCATCCCCGAGCCACTGGTGTCGATCCCTTCCCCGCCATTCTTGATGGTATCGTTTTGGATGCCATACATCATATCCGTGATCTGGTCCCGAAGATCCAAAAGACGTTGTTTTTGCTTCTTCTCAAAAATGGTCAACTTCGCGACCGTTTCCGGACGAACGTAACGACGTTTCACCACCACTGGTGGCAACTCCACCTCTACCTTGGCCGCTTTTTTCGCTGCACGTCTGGACGCTTTCTTGGCGACTTTCTTCACCGGAATCGGGGCTACCTTGGCCTTGGGAGCTGACTTTTTGGCAACCTTCTTCACCGCCGCTTTCTTCACCACCTTCGCGGTTTCCCTAGCCGCTTTTTTCGCCGGAATTTTCTTCGCGGCCTTTTTGGACGGAGCTTTTTTGGCCGCTTTCTTCACTGCCTTTTTTGCCGGAGCCTTTTTGGCCGCTTTCT
>CALFSW010000465.1 GCA_937916505.1 uncultured Verrucomicrobiales bacterium
TCCGATCTGCTCAACGCTGGATTTCATTCCCTTGTCGTCAAAAGAAAATTCCTAGCAGTTTGGAACTGTCTGCTATCGCTGGGCTTGCGGAATGATGAGAGCTCGATATTTTTGAACTGTGGATTCTTTAACGCAGGCTGTTCTTGGGGCGGCGGTCGGTGAGTTGGTTTTGGGAAAGAAGCTGGGGTGGCGTGCGGCTGCTTGGGGCGCTTTTTTTGGGACCTTGCCGGATCTTGATGTGATGGCTTTACCGTTTTTGGATCCGGCGGCGGGGATTCGCTGGCATCGGGGGATTTCGCATTCGATTTTGGTGATGGTCTTGGCAGCGCTGGTGCTGGCGAGGCCGCTTGCTCGACGTCATGTGGAGCGTGGGGTGACGGCCCGGGAGATGGGATGGATGGTTTTTTGGGCATGGAGCACTCATGTTTTGATCGATTGTCTGACGACTTATGGGACGCAGATTTTCGAGCCGTTTTCTCACGAGCGGGTCGCGGCGAATTTGGTCTTCATTGTCGATCCGTTGGTGACCTTACCGCTTTTGGTGGGCTTGGTCTTGGCCTTACGGACAGACCCTCTGCGCTTTGCGAAGCGGCGTATGATGGTGTGTAGGGGGATTGGGGTGTCGTGTTTGTATCTTGGCTTTGTGCTGGTGATGAAGTTCCGCGCGGAGGAAAATATCGCGGCGGATTTGAGTAATTCACATCCTGAGGGCGTCTTGGTGGCGGTGGCTCCGACTTCATTTAATACGATCCTTTGGCGGGGATTGATCGAGACGGAGGGGGGGTATTTTTTGACCTACTGGTCGCCTTTTGATTCGGGCGAAGCGACTTATGAATTCTTTCCGAAGACGCGGGAGTTGGCCCGGGAGTTTGAGGGTGAGGACGCGCTGGAGGCTTTGAAGTGGTTTTCCCGAGGGCACTGGGTGGCGCGTGAGGGAGAGGATGGAAAGTTGGTGTTGATTGATATGAGGTTTACGGAAATCCGAGATCCTCGGAGTGGAAGATCACAGCCGATTTTTCAATGGCACCTTGATCGTGATGAGGAGGGTGAGGTGAGGGCGCCGATGCTGCGTCCCAAGGGTTTGGACTATCCAGGGGCCTTTGCTTTGTTGTGGGAGAGAATTTGGGGGGATCAGAAAGATTGGGATTCACTTGAGGAGTTTTAAGAGTAGAAATGGGCATGAAGATTTTCAAAATCGCCTCGGCCTTACTCGTTACTTTTTTAATGGCGACTGCGTCCGCCGCTCCTTACGCCTTGGGCAGTAAAGTGAAGCCTTTCACGGCGAATGATCAGCATGGGAAAGAGTTCACACTGGATTCAAAGACGACGTATTTGTTGCTGAGTGACGATATGGCCACCGGCAAGATTACCAACGCCGCTTTGGATAAGAAGGGTAAGGATTACCTCCCTAAAAAGAAGGCGATCTATGTAGCCAATATTCATGGAATGCCTGCGATTGGTCGGATGTTTGCCTTCCGAAAGATGAAGAAGTATAGCCACCGGATCGTTTATGGAGATGAGAAGGATCTGATGACTCCTTTTCCCAAGCATCCGTCACACGTCACCGTTTTGAAGCTGGATTCAGCGGGTAAGGTGACGCGCATTTCTTATTGGGATCCTGCGACGCAAGATGTGGCGACCCACTTGAAGTAGCGGGTTTATCGCAGTGCTTTGAGATACTGCGCGAGCGCTAGGACCTCGTTGTCGCTGAGAGTCTCGTGGCCCGGCATGTCGGTGCCGGGAATGCCGAATTTGATGATTCGAGCGAGGGAGTTTTGGGAGCCATCCCGAGAGTAGGTGAAGGGGCCTTTGACGAGGTTGGCGGGGGGCTTGCTCCAGCGTTTTGAAAGGGGACCTTCGCCGAGGCCATCTGAGCCATGACAGGCGATGCAGTGTTGGGTGTAGAGGTCTGGGCCGTCGGCATTTCCTGAGAAATTTGGGGTCCAGCTTTGGGCAGTCTGAATGCGGTTGCCGAGGGATTTGAGGCCTTGTTGACTTATGAACTCGATGAGTTGATTTCCTCTTGGGTCGTCGCCTTCAAAGAGATGGCGGTATGAGGGCATGGATGATTCGGGGCTGAGCGATTGGGGGTCGATGAAGTGCTGTTTGAGCCATGCGGAGGAGCGTCGATTACCGACATTGAGGAGGTCGGGGCCGGCGCGGCGATTGCCGATGGTGACGGGGGCTTCTTTTCGGAGTTCGGCGAGAGGGACGACGGGGCCCCATTTGAGGAGGTCCGGGCTATCGGGGCGGATGTAGCGGGAGTGGCAGTGAATGCAGCCCTCCGAGAGGTAGACTTGCTGGCCGCTTTGGGGAGGTGAGGTGGCTGAGGTGGTGGGGATGAAGAAGGCGAGGGCAGAGATTCCGAGGACGAGGAGGGCTGCGGCGCGGTGATTTTTGAGATGAGGGAGGAGGTGGGGGATGATGAAGATGCAGGCTGCGATGGCGAGGAAGAGGAGAGGGATGTGCTTGAGGTTTTCGGCCATCCCGATGCCGTTTGCGGAGCCGAACCAACCTGCGACTGAATAAAGGATGGCGGCGGCCCAGGCTGGGGAATGGTTTTTTTTGAAGCGGGTGAGATAGACGGGGCAGGCGACGAGAGCGGTGGAGTAGAGGGAGACGGCGGCAGGATACAGCCAACCACCGACGAGGGCGATTTCCTGATGGTTGAGGCAGAGGCTGGCAATGGTGAGGAGGGCGAATGCGGAGGTTGTGACGAGGGTGGTTTTTTTGCGTTGAAGGAGGTGGCCTGCGAGGAGGGCGAAAGAGAAATGAATGAGGGCATTTTTCCAAAGGTGACTCTGGGCCCAGCTCTGGTCTTTTAGGGCTGGGGTGTGCTGAATGATGAAGAAGGCGGCGGAGTCGAGCCAGACGAGGGCGAGGAAGCTGAGAAGGGCGAGGGGGAAGATGAGGGATTGTGAGGAAGGCGAGGGGGCTGGTGATTCTGGATCGGGCGGTGTTTGTCTAATCGAGAGAAGGGCGACGATCACGCAGGCTGTCGAGATGATTGATTGGACCTCTGGGGAGGTGGCGAAGACGGCGGGGAGGTTTGCGAAGGCATAGGCGAGGCCGGTTCCGGTGCCGATGGCGAGGCCCCAGGAGTTTGGAGAAAGGAGGGTCTGGAGACTGGCGGTGAGGGAGACGGTGAGGACTCCGAGACTGAGGCCGATGAGTGCGGAGACCGCGAGGTAGGTGGAGAAGTGATGGGCGGGAATGGCGAGGGCGCTGGCGGCTGCGCAAGCGATGAGGGCGGCGCGGAGGATGGTGGGCGTTCCGAAACGAGGGAGAATGAGGGGCGTGATCAGGCTCCCAATGATTCCGCTGAGAGCCATGGTGGCCATCATGGCTTTGAGACTTTTTGGGAGGTCAGCATTGAGCAGCTCGATGAAGGCGAACTGGGCAAAGATGAGAAAGTAAAAGTAGGTGGCGGTGATCAGGGTGATGCCTGAGCCATTGCGACGGAGGAAGGAAATCATGACGATGAGAGGACGCGGTGTCGCCAGAAATGAATGAGGATCATGGCGACGACGAAATCGGTGGCGCTGACGGAGATCCAGGCGGCGTCGAGTTGGCCTGAGATGATTTTGATGAGGACGAAGAAGGCGATGCAGAGACGGACGAAGGAAGAGATTTTCCAGATGGTGTGCCAGCGTTCGCAGGAGGTGGCATCGGTCGGGTAGGATCCGGCGAAAAAGTGGCTGGTTCCGACGGCGAAGACGAAGACGCCAAGGTAGGAAACTAAGATTTCATCCGTTCGGGGATTCACACCCATGAGGCTCAGCGTCCAGGTGGGGAGGAAGATGAGGAGACAGCCGGTGATGGCATCCATGAGGCCGGTGCCGTAGTGGATGAGGGAGATGAAGCGTGGAGAATTCATGAGTTGAGGCCTCGCCACCAGTGGATGGAGACGAGAGTGAGAATGAGTCCGCAGAGGGAGCGGAGAGCGTAGAGAAGAGAGTGAAGATCGGCGCTGGTGTCTAAGATCCCGGAGGCCAGCATGAGGCAGATATAGCCAGCGGTGGCGAGGTGCCAGCTAAGGAAGGAGGGGTGATGGTTAAAGGTCGCGGAGCGGGATGGTGGGAGGATTTGTTGGAGGATGAAGATGAGGAAGCTGGTGGTGAATCCGGTCATCGCGAGGTGCGAGTGGGCGACGAGGGCATCGGAGAATTTGAGGTGATCTAGGATGCCGGGGAGGAAGCTAATGACGCCATTGATGACGAGGATGCCGAACCAGAAAAAGAGGGCGCGTTGCCAGCGGGGGTGAGGGTTTTTCCAGTTCTGGCGGGAATAGTAGAATGGGAGAAGGAGGGGCCAGATGAGGAGGGTGGCGAGGCTGGCGATCTGGCCCGGATGGTGGTGGGAGGGCGGGAGGGTTTCGGCGTAGAGGCCGAGGGCGAAGTTGAGGATGAAGACGGTCCAGAGGGTGCGATCGAGCTTAGGTGATTTGGGAGGGTTTCGTAAGGCGCGTGGGACTAGGAGGAGGAGGAAGACGACGGAGAGGGTGGAGTTGAGAAGGCTGGCTCCGGTGGGGCCGCCGGTGGTCTCGTCCACCGGTGGATAGACGGCGGGATCTGCTGCGAAGTAGAGGCCGAAGGGAATGGCGAGGAGAACGAGAAGGCCGGGAATGGCGATGAGGGGTCTTTCTTGATCTCGCCACCAAGCGAGCGCGAGGATGACCCAGAGGGCGAGGATGGCAGCGGGAAAGAGGAGGCGCATGGGGCCGGTCCAATCGAGGAAAATCTTCCCGCTGGTGTGGCCCGAGAGCCAGGAAAGCCCGCCGAGAAAAAGGCAGGTGGACCAGGCCCAGATGCCGAGTGAGCTGGCGCGGGCGAGGGAGCGGGAGGACTCTGGAAGGAGGAAGAAGACCCAGGCGACGAGGGGGAGGGCGGTCCAGCCGTAGAGTTGCCAATTGAGGTGAAGCGGGAGCCAGCGGCCATAGGTACATTCTCCAAAAATGAGGCCGAGTTTTGGGGCCAGCAGGAGGACGGAGAGAAGGAGGCCGACGCAGTTTGCCGCGACCATCCAGAAGAGGGCATGGCGCGCTCCGCTGAGGATGGGATCGGGGTCGGGAGTTGGGAGCGGCTTGGGGTTCATTCGATTCGGCCGTCGCGCATTTGAATGACGCGGTCGCTGTTTTTTGCGAGTTCGAGATCGTGGGTGGCCATGATCATGGTGACGCCGTGGGAGACGACGAGATCGCCTAGGAGGCTGAAGACGGACCAGCTGGTTTTTTCATCGAGCGCTCCGGTGGGCTCATCGGCGACGACGACGGAGGGCGAGTTCATGAGAGCTCGACAGATCGCGGTGCGTTGACGTTCGCCGCCGGAGAGGTCTTGGATGCGGTTCTTGCTACGATGGGAAAGGCCGGTTTTTTTGGCGAGGTCATGGAAGCGGTCGAGTGCTTCTCCTCGGTCCATGCCGGTGGCAATGGTGGGGATGAGGCAGTTTTCCTCCATGGTGAGATCGGGGATGAGGTTGTGAAGTTGGAAGATGAAACCGATGCGGTGGCGGAGGGCTTCGATGCGGTTTTTCTCCGAGTCGAGCGATTGGCCTTCGATGACGACCGAGCCTTGGTCGGCGGATTCGATGCCGGCGATGATGTGGAGGAGGGTGGACTTGCCACAGCCGGAGGGGCCGCAGACGGAGACGAGTTTTCCGCGTGGGACGGAGACGTCGACTCCGCGTAGGACTTGAATTTTCCCGTGGTCGAAACTCTTGGTGATTTGTCTGACTTCGATGGGTGAGGTTTTTATGGGGATCATGTTTATTCGAAGCGGAGGGCGTCCGCGGGTTTGATTTTCATGGCGTAGAGAGCCGGGTAGAGCGCGCCTGCGATGCCGGTGAAAAAGGACATGGCGATGACGGCGAGGATGAGCTTTGGTGAGAGCTCAGTGTCGATGTATCCTTGCAGGGCCGGAAGGGCTTTGAGGAAGTGAAGGGAGAGGAAACTGATGGAGGTTCCGGCAATGACTCCGATGAGAGAGATGAGGATGGATTCGCCAAAGATGAGGCTGGCGACCTGGCTGCGGGAGAAGCCGTTGACCCGCAGGATCGCGATCTCACGAATGCGGCCGAAGACGGAGAGGGTCATGGTGTTGGCGACGCTGAGTCCACCGAGGAGGAAGGCGATGCCGCCGACGAGCCAGGAGGTGGTTTTGAGGATGCGGAACTGAGAGTAGCTCTGGTTGAATTCCTCATTTTCGAGGGCGACGAGATTGGGGTAGGTCTTTTCGATGTGCTCTTTGAGTTCTGGAATTTTGTCCTGATCCGTCATCTTGATGGTGGCGACAGAGGCGACTCCTTCCTTGTGAAAGTAGTCTTGGCAGAGGGCGAGGGGCATAAAGACGCCGCCATCCTCAAAGCCGTTTTCGGTTTCAATGATGCCTGCGACTTTGAACTCTTTGTGGCCGACGGGAATGGTGCTGCCGATTTCTGCTTTTAGGAAGTCAGCGGCTCGCTTTCCGAGGACGACGAGAGATCCCTCGTCGGTGAAATTTGTGGGGTCCCCCGCGAGCCAGGTGGCTTTGGAGAGGCGGGTGGAGTCTGAGCGGATGCCAAAGCAGGTGACGACGGGGTTATCTGGGCTGGAAACGATGCCGAAGAGGGCGGGCTCGATTTCGGCAATGAGGTCGTGCTGGGCGAGGTCGTCAATCGCTTGGATCGGGACGTTGCTAAAGAAGAGGTCCGAGACGTTTTTTTCGAACATGATGATCTCGGAATCGCTGCTGAGGATACGCTCGAACATGCGGACGGCACCCTGGAGAATGGTGACGACGCAGAGCATCGCAACGACGCCGAAGGTGATGCCTGCGGCCCCGATGAGGGTGCGGACGAAGTGGCGACGAAGATTGAGGAGGGCGAGGCGGAGGAACTGCATCGCTTTAGAGGTTTCCCGAAAGTGGGATGCCATTTTCATTGAGCAGTTGTGGCCCTACGGTGATGCGGAGGTCATCGAGAAAGCTCCAGCCGCTGGTGCCGCGTGAGAGTTCTTTGGTGATGGCATCGCCTTCATCCACGAGGGCCTTCAGGCGGCGCGCGGCGGAGGGGACGCCCTCACAAACGACAAGATTTGGACGGTGGAGGGAGCGGTCACGGTCGGAGGTTTTTCCGGAGCTTCCTTCGCCTTGGAAGACGTCCTTAAAGTCGTCTGCGATTTGGTAGCCGAGGCCGCGGGTGTGCGCGAGTTTGGTGAGGAGGGTGGTGGTTTTACGAGAAGCCCCTGCGAGCATGGCGGGAAGGACGAGCGAGAGGCGAAGGAGGGTGACGGTTTTCCCCTCAGCGATCTTTAAGATGTTTTCAGGGGTGTTGTCTGCGGGGCCGAAAGCGAGGTCGCGGCATTGTCCGCTGAGGACGCCGGAGGTTCCTAG
>CALFSW010000466.1 GCA_937916505.1 uncultured Verrucomicrobiales bacterium
GTCCCGCCTCGGCCATGGCATCGAGGTGAGGCATGCGGTCTTTCAGGTGAGGATGGTGCATGTATCCCATCTGCGCCCAGCCCTGGTCATCGGCCATCACGAGAATGATGTGGGGCCTTTCAGCGCCCTTCGCGAAGGGCGCGAGTAGGAAGGTGAAAAGAAGGGGAATCGTTTTGAGATGATTCATGAGATGGGTTTATTTTTTGCGTTGCTTGGGTGAAGGCGAGAGCGCGTGGAGGGAGACCTCATCGACGAAAAACTGACCTTGGAATCCCTCTCCGGGGAAGAATCGGAGCGTGACGTCTTTGTATTTCCCGCTGTGGAATCGCTTCGAAAATCGCAACCATTCTCCATCCTGCGAGGCGTCCATCACGACTTGAGCGGTGTCGTCGAAGCGATCGAGCGTGTCAAAGACCACCCGACCGCTGGATCCGGGCGCGAAGTAGATTCGATAGGATGCTTCGTATCTCGTAGCCGGTGTTATCGCGATCTGTTGGCGGGCCGTTTTGCCTCGCTGCAGTCCTTGTTTTGAACGAAGCGACTGTTTGTCCTTCGCCTTTTCGGTTGAAACGATTTCGTAAGTTCCTTTCTGAAATCTCCAGGCGTTTTGGTCCTCTTCTTCGAATGATCCGTTTTGAACCAAGTTCTCTCCTGGTTTGAGTTTTGGTCGGGCTTTTTCGGAAACGGGTGGGTTGGTGTAGGGGAGATGCTTCGGCGGCGGGGTGTAGTTTCCGGCCCCCTTTTCCCAGCGGTAGCGTTCTCCATCGATCACGAGATCTCTTCGCGCATTGAAGCGTGCTTCCGGCTCGGCGAAGGTCTTCGGTGCGAACTCGCGAAGCTTAGCCATGCGAGCTGCGTGTTCGGGAAGGGCGGCCAGGTTGTTCCATTCGTGTGGATCGTTTTGAACGTCGTAAAGCTCTTCTCCGTCGTCGCCGTAACGAATGTAGCGCCAGTCGCGATTGATCACGGCAAATTCGCCGGGCTTTGTGTGAGGCAAAAAGACGTTTCGATCGCTGGCCTGGGCCGGGTTCTTTAACGTCGCGGCGATTGACTTGCCCTCCAGAGGCTGTCTGGGTTTGGGGAGTCCACACATCTCGATGAAGGTGGGATACATGTCGATCAAACTCACCGTCACGTCGGTCTTTGCGCCTTTGGAAACACCCGGGCCGGCCCAGATGAAAGGGACGTTCGAGGTTCTTTCCCAGAGAGTGTGCTTGCCCCAGTTTTTCTCGCCGAGATGATAACCGTGATCGCTCCAGAGAACGACAATCGTGTTGTCGGCATGCGGGCTCGCGGCCAGCGCGTCGAGCACACGGCCCATCATGGCGTCGGCATAACTGATGCAGGCGAGGTATCCGTGAATGGAGTCGTCCAAGGCGTCGAGGTCTTCCAGTTTCTGGCGGATTTTCAAGCGGCCTGTCTTTGCCTTCTTGATCTTCGGCGGCAAGTCGTCCAAGTCATCGGTCTTGTATTTCGGCAGTTCGATTTTGTCCGGATCGTAGAGGTCGAAATACTTCTGCGGACAGTAATGCGGGTAATGTGGTGCGTAGATTCCGCAGGCGAGGAAGAAGGGTTTGTCGTGCTTCTTCTTGAGCTGCTCGACGGCCCAGTTGACGCGTTGGGTGTCCGCCATTTCTTCTTCCTGCTCGTTGGGAAGACCGGCCCATTCAAGAAACATTCCGCCGGTGATTTGCTGACCTTTGTTGTAGGTGCTGGCCGGGAAGGGTTTCGGGAAGGGCGTCCCTTTGCTCCATGAATCGAGCGCCCAGCCGTTTTCGCGTTGCGCCTTGCTGCGGAGAAAGAACTCCGTCCAGCCTCGCTGATCGATCGCGGCGACCGGGTGATGGTAGAGCTTTCCAGTTCCCAGCGTGGTGTAACCGGCCTTGGCGAAACTACTTTGCAGGCTCTCGATCTCCGGTCGGTTGACGAAGTAGTTAGCGGACTCGTAGCAACCGGTCGTCGAGGCAAACTGTCCGGAGAAAATGGCGGCCCGACTCGGAGCGCAGAAAACGCCCGCGGTGTGGGCGTTGGTGAAATTCACTCCGCGAGCAGCGAGATTGTCGAGGTTCGGCGTGATCGCGCGCGGTCCCTCGCCCGGAGCCGAGCCCGCGAGACAACCGATCCAGTCGTTCATGTCATCGACGGCGAGGAAAAGAACGTTGGGTTTGGTTTTAGCAGCCGTTGACGAGAGGCCGATGATGAAGGCGGCGGAGAATGTGAGGATGGCTTTCATGTGGATCAATGCAGGCTTTGGAGATACTCGATGAGAGAGGCGAATTCCTGGACGGTCAGGGTGTTGACGAGGCCGGGAGGCATCATGCTGGTTTTGAGGACCTCTTCCTTGGTGACGTCGGCGGCGTTGATCTTCTGAATGGCGCCGGCGACATTTCTGACTTCAATGAGCTTTTCATCGCGAGCGGTGACGAAGCCCGAGACAAAGGACTTGTCCTTGAGTTGGAAATTGTAGGTTTGGAATCCTTGCGCAACTTCCGCTCCGGGATTGATGACGTGGGTGATGAGTTGTTCGCGATTGAAGAGGTTGCCGACCGAACCGAGGTAGGGACCTTTCTGGGGTTCGTCGGGGAGGATGGAATGACAGGCGTTACAGCTTTGGCGGGTGAAGAGCTCCTTTCCGAGGGCCGCGTCGCCCTCCATTTTCAGGACGGCGGACGAGGCTTCCTTGACGGTCATTTCTCCGACAAGTTTTTTGTTCGGACCTTGCTTGAAGGAAGCGAGAATGGCTTCGGCTTCTTCTTTGAACTTGGGGTCTTTCGATGCTTTCTTGAGGAGTGGGGTGAATGCGGTGGCTCGATGACTCTTAATGCAGGAAAGGAACTCATCGGTCAGGGTGGTCATGCCCCTCACCAGTTTGCTTCGGTCAGAGTCCGAAGTCAGGGGGCTCTGCACGAGGGTGCAAATGGTATCGTAGAAGAGTGACTTCTGAGCGGGCTTTAACTTCTTCAATTTTGACGGCGCTTTTGTGAGACGCTGCATCATGGAAATGCGGTGGGAGGGACTTTGGACAAAGTCGCGGCTCAGAGCTTGATAGAGGTCGGTCTCTTTTTCGATCGCGGCCAAAGCCTTCAGGTTGGCGAGACACCACTCGGCGTAGGTGAAGCCGGTGACCTGCAGGGCGGCTCGGAATGCTTCGGTGCGCATCGCCTTCGGACGCTCCTTGTCGGTGACGATGGAAAGGAGATCCTTCTGCTGTTCGAAGGGATGTGACGGCTGCTCCAGAAGCTGTTCCAGCGGATCGACTTCGATGGGGAGATTCAGCTGTTCGAGCGAAAGATTGTGACGACGAACCTGGAAGAGGGTGGCCTTTTGTCCGGCCTCGCTCATTTTCGCAACGGCTTTGCGGAGAGCCTTGGCGATGTTCTTTGATTCGTCCCAAGCGACGCCCAGGTAGTAGGGGCCGGCGCTGTTTGGGCGCGTGCCCCACCAGGCGTTTCCGTCCCACACTTTCTCGCGGTTGTAGAGCCTGAGAAGAGTGGCGACAAGGTCGAGTGACTCATCAGGGTTTCCGCTCGCTTCAAGAGCGGCGATGAGCTTGGCCACGTTCTCCGGAGTGTGGATTTGTCGAAGGGCTGCCAAAGCGGCGGGTCGGTGTTGTTTGTCTTTGAGCGCGGCGTGGAGTTCCTCGACGGGAGCCATCGTGATGAGCGCGCGGGTGGCGGTGTGAGGAATGACCCGGTGAACGTGGGCTTCGTTCTTGATCAAAGGTTGGCGGTCATTTTCGACGGAGAGAGCGAGGAGGGTGGTCGTTGTCCAAGGCATTCCCAGGCGGGCAGTTCCGGCTACGGCTTGCAGTTGAACGCGCGGATTCTTGTTCTTGAGGAATGATTCGATGACTTGTTCCAGCGAGAGCTTCTGACGGTCTTTGCGATCCAGCAAGGCGCGCAGGGCATACTCGGCGAGGTCGTCGTTTTTCAACCATCCTTTGAGTAAGTCGGCGCTTCCGGATTCGTTGCGAAGATTGATCGCGTAGAGGGCGGCGAGGCGTGACTCAAGAGAAGAGGAAGAGTTCTTGGCGGCGGCTTGAAGCGCTTTCTGAATTCCCGCAGTCTTCCTGTCGATAATCTCCCATTGGGATTGCTGACGAAGGACGGCGGATCCTTGATCGAGATTGCTGATTAACTTTGCGATGCTGGCTTTGGATAAGTCGGGGAACTCGCGATATTTCCATCCCTTGGGCTTGGCTTGCACGATGTGTCCCACGATGGCACCGGGCTCGATGCGGGCTCCGCCACCTTCGAAGTTGGCGAGGTAGAGTCGCGAGCTGCCATCGACATCCAGGTCGACCAGTTTGTTGATGGAAAGGGTGACTTCATCGGAGTTGACGAAGGTCGCTTCGTGGGGTTTGAGATCATGCGTATAGACTCGGCCCCAACTGATGGTGTTCATGCGCTTGTTGAACCAATCGGGGAAGCCCGGTTCCTCGAGATAGAGCGCTCCGCAACCCGAGCCGCTGCCATAGGTGAAGAGGGGAGGCATAGCATCGTCGCCGAAGTTCTTGTAGAAATTCGGGTAGCCCATGTGAGCCAGCGGCGTGAGGTGATGGAGACGCATGTCCCAGCCGTCGCCGTCGTTGGTGTTGTCCATCGTGATGATGTCGAGGCGATGGTTGATGGCGATGTCGTAGGTGTTCCGCGTTCCCCGGGCATAGACTTCGAGATCGCTGCCATCGAGGCGCATGCGAATCACTCCACCGGTCATGAGGGTGGCCTTCGATCCGTCGGATCCAACCGCACTCGCGCCGAAGTCACCGACGGCGACGTAGATCCATCCGTCGATGCCAATCCGCAGATCGTTGGTTGAGTGATCGCCGCCGCGTTTCCACTTCAAGTCATGGGCGAAGCCGCTGGCGAGGACCTTGCGTTCATCGGCGATGCCGTCGCCGTCCGTATCGCGGCAGGCTGAGATGTAGGGTGGATGAACGAGATAGAGGGTGTCGTTGAGAAAATGTCCGCCGCGCGGGGTATCGATGTTGGGAAGGTAGGGCGTGGCGAAATCGGCGCGGCCATCGTCGTCTTCGTCGACCAATCTCCAGACCGATCCTTGATTGGGAAGACGTCCCAAGCCGGCGTTGCCATCGCAAAGAGCGTAGACCGCGCCGCCTGGTTCCGCGACGACGGAGACCGGGCAGTTGATCTCCGGAGCCATTGCGAAGCGAGTCAGTTTGTGATCTTTGAATTCTGGTAAAGCGCGGAAGGGTGTTTTGGGACCCTGGTGTTTCAAGTAAATCTTCTTGGCGCTTTTATTCGCGGGGGCGGAATTGGGCGGAGCTGCATTGGATGGTGCGGTCTTGGCGGGAGCATCCTCACCGATGACGGGACGGATGCGGATCTTTCGCCAAGCCACTTCGAAGGGGCCGGTCCCTTCCTTGATTCCGTGGATCTGAAGGCCGATGAATCCGCTGGAATGGGTCGCGTGGCGCTCAGCCGGGATGGTGGTGGTAATGACCTTTTCACCATTGATCCAAGTCGTCACCTGATCGCCTTTGGCGACCACGCGGCAGAGGTTCCACTCGCCGCCTTTCACAAAGGTGTGGTTGCGGATCTGGTCTTTCGGGGTGAGCCATCCGCCCCATCCCTGGCCGTAGATGTTTCCGGAACGGGTTCCCCGGTCCGGATTTTTGGCCGCGAATTCCACCTGTGGTCCTTCGACGGGCCCCACTTTTTGTTTTCCTTTGGGAGCGCGGTTGGCCGAACGGATTTGGACGCCGCTGTTGAGTTCATGATCGATCAACTTGGTTTCGAATTCGAGTTCGAAGTCGCCATAGGTTTCGTTCGTGCAGAGAAAGGTTGAGCCAAGTCCTTCTTTGGCGGTGCCGATGATAGTGCCGTCCTCGACTCGAAAAGAGCCGCTCTTATTGCGTTCGGTCCAGCCGTCGAGGTTCTTGCCGTTGAAGAGTTCGACCCATTCTTCTGCCGGAGCAGAAAGCGGGGAAAGAAGGAATGCGGCGACCGCAGTCCATGAGTATTTGAAGAAGTCCAGAGTCATTAGTGAAAAGAAGTAACGCGTTCTATTCGGCAGCAGCCGGAGTCTCGATCATGCGGAAGCGGATGGCGTCCAGGTAATGTTCGGAGTCAGGATCGTGCCCCACATCTGCGACGGCCAGCGAGACGAGGACGCAGCGGGCATTGGGTGGAATTTCAATCGAGGCGCGCACCTTGTGCCACTCACTGCTGGTTGATTCAGTCATGTGATTCTTTCCCACGTGTTGCAGGACGCGGTCGAAGAGAACCGCTTCATCGTTCCAAATGGGGCGGAGCTCTTCCGGTGCCTCATTGAAAACGGCCAAGCGGATTTGATAATGGGAAGGCTGTTCGGTGTTCAAGGAGAGGAAGGAGGATTGGACCTGGATCTCACGGTTCTTTCCTTCCTCAAGCGGGGGCAAGGTGGACAAGTCGAGAATCCGACGGGCATAGGAAAACTTGCGTTCGGGAACCGGAGACATCTTGGCGACATACTCACCGCGCATGGGCTCGACTCCGCTCGTTGGGGTTACGATGGTCATGTCGCCTGTCCAAACTCCGGCTTGTTTGGGGAATCGCGCGGAGTATTGGGCCGAGGGATCTTCGAAGCTCTCGAACAAGAGTTCGGTGGTCTCCCGGGGTGACCTCTCAAGGGTAGGCACCTTGTAGGCCCATACCAGAGAGGCACTAAATATTCCGATGGCGATGCCGGCGGCAATCTCGGTCAATCTGGGCCAAGTGAAATGCCTTTTGGGTTTGGCGATCGCAGTGGGAAACTCTTCTCCGGTGACCGCCTTCAGCGAGGCGTTCTGCATCGACTGCTCGATCATCCCGTGCACGGAAGCCATCTCCCAGTAGCGTTTCCGGGCTACGCTGGATTCTTCGATGAGTTGGCTGAGCCGTTCGGCCTCCTCTATGCTGAGGCGGTCGTCCAGGCAGGCGTCGATCAGGGTGTCGAGTTCATCGTCGTTACGTTTCTCGTTCATTTGGCAGCTTGGATTTGAGTGTTGATGCAATCGCGGAGAGCTTTGCGGGCTTTGGTAAGAGCGACCCGGACGGCAGTCGAGGTCATGCCGGCGGCTTCCGCCATTTCGGTCGAACTCTGCCTGCGGGAATAACGCCGCCAGAGAAGATCGCGGACTTTCGGAGTCAGTTTTTCGAGACAGCCGTCGAGGGCTCCTTCCTGTTCGCTGAGAGATTGGGGCGAGGGGGCGTCTTCGGTTAAGGCGATGATGGCGGCTTCGCTGAGGACATTGGCCCGCTTTCGCTGTCGGAAGTTTTCCAGCACCTTGAGGCGGGCAATGCCGCAGGCCCAGGCGAGGAAATTGGTGCCAGGTTCAAAGGTGGCGGCTTTCCGGGAAATGGTCAAAAAAGTCTCCTGCATCACGT
>CALFSW010000467.1 GCA_937916505.1 uncultured Verrucomicrobiales bacterium
CTTCAAGGACCTCCCGCCAAAAGTAAATTCCTGCAGTCACCAATAAGCCGGCACCATACTCAGCAGCTTCACAATAAATCCTTGATGATCACTCGCAGCTTCTGAAGATCATCCGGTTTGGGCTTGGGCAGGTCACAACACATGTGAAGCTCCACCCCCCGGGATTAAACGAATGCATCTCCAGATTCCCTCAGGCATGGGGTCATCAATAACGGCCGGCGACTCCTGGCTCTGTATCACCATCTCCAAGCCCCCGAGGAACATTCTCTTCATCTCCTCAGCGCTATTGTTTACCATGACACTCGCGATTCGCTCCGCTGACACTTTCTCAAGCAGTAGTCGGCGCACCAAAAGCGTCTGAGAGAAGTGCCTATAGCCATACATAACCCGGCGCCCCGCCCGCTCTCCGGAAACCCTATACCCACACCTACTGGCTCACCCAGCCGGAGAAGGAGGAGGAATACAACGGAGTGATAACGAAATAGGACGGCCAAATGAAGCACCCCCTCATCGTAAAAGTGTTGGTCGGACTTATGATCGCCGCCACCCTCTACCGAATCTGGGTCGGCTGGGACTTTAACAACCCCGCCGAAACCGGTCACTACTCCCTCATCGATGATGAGATCCCCGATGACGTCCGCGCCCGCCTTCATCCTTGGATCGCCGGATTCATTGGCCTCTCCCCGGAACAAGCAAAAGCCCGCCTTGAAGAACGCTGGGAGACCATCGACCGCCCATCTCTCAGAGCTCTCAGCAACGTTCTCCTCGAGTCTAAAATCACCTACCTTGTAGACTCACCAGAAGGTGGGATGATTTGCGCCACCCGCCCGGATACCTACAAAAGCGGAAACGACGACTTTTGGTATTTGCCGGCTCCCCCGGAGAGATCGGTCATTCAGGAGCAGCTTGAACCCATAGGACTCGCAGACAACAAAGCCCTCGGTGATTTTCTCTACCACTTCGGAGATCTCGCTGAAAGTCATGAAACCAGCGGCTACTTCATGCACTCGGAATCTCCCTTCCCGACTTTTACCGACTCTTGGGATGGCGCGATCAAGGATTTCGACGAGTGGGAAGGTTCCCTGATGCTCTTTCACGCCCTGAACGGCTGCTTTATCCTAGTTCGCCAAGATGGCAGTGTAGGTTGGTGGATGATGCAAGAGCACAGGGTAAAGAAGGAGGCCAATGACTTCGATGAGTTTATCCTGGAGTATTCTGAATACCGGAAGATCTCATGGCCCTGCGACCCATACGGCCCGCCAGATGACGAGCGTTAATCAGCTTACGACTTCAACTCCGTGAAGAAGCGCTTCCAGCGAGGTTGGAACTTGTCTGTCTTTTTCGAATGACATCACGACATGAGTGGCTTCGCTCACAACCTCATTGCTTGATCAGCAGTAGGCCGATAACCGCAATTCACTCGCCCAAAGCTCTTACAAAGAGCCCACAAATTCACTTTCATGAAAGATTTTCACAACCTTCTTGAATCACAATGGTTCTTAGGTTGCAAACAGTGACTCTTGTTACCTCACATCACGATCACCCAAGACCAAAGGCGTGAACATTGCGTCACAGACTCTCGTTCCAGCGTAACCCTATGAAACCGACCATCCTCGCAGCCATTCTGCTCACACCTCTCTTCGGCCAGGTCCGAATCAACGAGATCATGGCCTCCAACACCCGCTCGGTTCCCGACATCACCGACTTCGAGGACTACCCGGACTGGATCGAGCTGCACAACACCGGGGCTTCCGCCGTCTCCCTCAATGGCTACTACCTCAGCGACAGCCTCAACGCCCCCTTCAAATGGTCCTTCCCTGCCGGAACCTCCATCCCAGCCGGCGGCTATCTCACCATTATCGCCGACGGACACGACACCGCTCCCGGACAATCCTTCCCCCGTGGATATTGGCCATGGAAAAACTTCAGAACCGAAAAATACCACACCAGTTTCAACCTCTCCGCTGATGGCGAAGACGTCGTTCTCACCCGGACTCTTGGCCAAACCACCTCCAATCTCATCGCCTCCGGAGCCACCTGGAAATACCTCGACGACGGGTCATCCCAGTCCACCCAATGGCGCGCCCGTACCTACAACGACTCCACCTGGTCTGACGGGCCCGCACCCCTCGGATATTCCAATGGAGTCACCACCACCATCTCCTTCGGCCCTGATGAGGACAACAAATACCCCACCAGTTACTTCCGCCACACCTTCAACGTCACCGACCCTTCCATCTACACCGGTCTCACGATCGGACTCCTTGTCGATGATGCCGCCGCCGTCTATCTCAACGGCGAGGAACTCTTCCGTCAGAACCTTCCCGATGGCATCCTCACCTCCACCACTTTTGCTCTCGGATCAACGCCCAGCGAAACCGCCTACACCGCCTATAACCTTCCTCCCTCCGCCCTCATCGCGGGCGACAACGTCATCGCCGCCGAGGTTCACCAACACCGTCCCGGCAGCAGTGACCTGAGCTTCGACCTCACCCTCGAGGCCTCCTCCTACACCAGCGTCAACCTCATCGACTCTGTCACCTACGGCACCGCCGTGACCGACATCTCATACGGTCGCAACGAAACCACCCCCACCATTTGGCAACACTTCTCAGAACCCACCCCCGGAACCGCCAACCTCACTTCCGTCGTCGCCGACATCCGCCTCACCAGCCCCGCCACCGAAATCTCCCCCGCCGCCGGATTCTATTCCGACCCGGAAACCATCACCCTCTCCGCCTCATCCGGACCCATCCACTACACCCTCGATGGTTCCAACCCCACCACCAGGTCCCCGGTCTATTCCGCGCCCATCGAGATCTCCGACACCACCATCGTCCGCGCCCGCGTCTTCGAATCCGGCAAGGTTCCCGGTCCCATCGCCACCCAATCCTACTTCTACGGAGAAACCTTCAACGGGCTCCCCATCGTGTCCGTCGTCGCCGATCCCGAAACTCTCTTCGGCGACGAAATCGGCATCTACGAAAACGACCACGAACCCGTTACCTCCGGCATGAACGAGGTCTACAAAGGCAAGGACGCCCCTGGCCACATCGAGTTCTTTCCTGTCGACAGCAGCGAAGGATTCGCGGTCAACGGCGGCCTCCGCATCGGTGGCGAAAACAACTGGGGCAGCCACGATCAAAAAGCCCTTAACTTTTCCCTCAAAGGAAAATACGGCGATGACAATCTAAAATACGATCTCTTCCCCGGCTCCGGCATCCCCAACCACTCCGCCTTCACCCTCCGCGAAGGCGGTGACGACTGGGATGACGCCATGATCCGCGACGGCATGTGGGCCGCCATCGCCGGCGATCTCCTCAATGCCGAAACCTCCGACTACCGCCCCTCCGTCGTCTTCCTCAACGGGGAATACTGGGGCATCTACAACATCCGCTCCCGCTGGACTCCGGAGTGGATCTTTGAAAAATATGGCGTCGATAATGGCGCATACGATCACATCGGATACGGCCACTTCACCAGCAGCTCCGTCACCCTCGGCGCCCAGGAAGGCAGCATCGACGGGTGGCGGGAACTCCTCGCCTTTATCGAGAACAACGACATCAATACTCCTGCCGGTTGGGCCTTCGTCGAATCCCGCGTCGACATCGATTCCTTTATCGACTTCGTCGTGAGCGAATCCTTCGCCAACAACACCAGCTGGGAACACAACCGCGAGTTTTGGAAAGCCCACGCCCCCGGCAGCAAATGGCGTTGGTTCCTCCCGGACATGGATCGCACCTTCAAACGCTCAGGGATCAACGCCAATGAGTTCGACTCCATCCTCCGAAACGATGCCCTCCTCGATCGCATCAAAAACCAACCCACCTTCCAGGCCCGCCTCGCCCAGCGCTACGCCGCCCACATCTCCACCACCTTCGCCCCCGCCCGCATCGCCAACATTGTCGATACCCTTGGCGCCCTCATCACCCCGGAAGTCGCCCGCCAAACCGCCCGCTGGCCCGACAGCTTCGTCAACGGCCAGGCCGGTGATCTCGAAGAAATCAAAGACTACACCACCGATCGAGCCGCCGCCGTCCACGCAGAAATCTCTTCCGAACTCGGTATCGGCACCGCCGTAAACATGACCCTCGCCGTTAGCGGATCCGGCACTGTCCACCTCGAAGGAATTCCCCTCAACCCCGGCACGATCAAGGTCTTCCCCAACCTCGACGGTACCCTCACCGCCGTCCCCGCCCCCGGATTCCAATTCGATTCCTGGACCGGCATCAGCGGCACCGAGACCACCACCCTCAACACCAGCGACCCCATCGCCATCACCGCCAACTTCGTCCCCGCTCCCGGCACCGTGACCGGTGGCACCCTCGCCTCCAACACCACCTTTTCCTCCGCCAACTCACCCTACCTCATCACCGACGACCTCATCATCCCCACCGGCATCACCCTCACGGTCGAACCCGGCGTCACCATTAACATCAAAGCCGGACGCAATATCCGAGTCCTCGGCACCCTCAACATCGCCGGCACCCCCGGAAACGAAGTCACCCTCGACGGCTGCAACGGCAAAACCTGGGGTGGAGTCTCCTTCGAGCAACCCACCACCACCTCCAGCCTCTCCCACCTCATCGTCAGAAGTGCCACCCGTGGCCACGACCCCACCCGCTACCCCGCCGCCATCGCCGGATACAATGCCACCACAGACCTCGAGTTTCTCGATATCCGTGAATGCCGCGGCCCCGTCTACTTCAAAGGCGGATCCACCTCCCTCCGCGATAGCACCATCCACATCCCCATCACCGGAGATGGCATTCACTTCGTCAAAGGATATGGCGAAGCCATTCGCTGCACCATCCTCGGCAACAACGCCCCCGATACCGATGCCATCGACTACGACGGCGTCACCAACGGCCTCATCCAAAACTGCCGTCTCTACAATTTCCAGGGCTTCAACTCCGACGGCATCGACCTCGGCGAACAATGCGTCAACATTCTCGTCGAAGGTAATGCCATCTACTACAACTCCGACAAAGGCGTCTCCGTCGGCCAGGGTTCCTCCGTCATCCTGCGTAAAAACCTCATCGTCGGCTGCCCCCTCGGAGTCGGCGTCAAGGACTTCGGCTCCACCATCGAGATTGACCAAAACACCTTCATCGACTGCGAAGAGGCCATCTCCGTTTACGAGAAAAATTTCGGTAACGGCGGGGGTAATGCCGACGTTACCAACACCATCATCTCAGGCTCCACCATCCCCGCCGCCGCCGACTCCTACTCCAACATCACGACCAGCTACAGCATCTCCGACACCTCCCCTCTCCCCGGCACGGGCAATCTCCTCGGAGATCCCCTCTTCGTCGATTCCAACGCCCTCAACTTCCAACTCCTCCCCGGCTCGCCCGCCATTGATTCCGGAGATCCCGCCCACGCCCCGGACCCCGACACCACCCGCATCGACATGGGAGCCGCCTATCTCTACCAGGCCACAGATTACCCCTTCTCCCTCGGTAAAACCGTGGTCGTCAATGAAATCCTTTCCAACTCCGGCGGCGCGCCCGATTGGATCGAGCTATACAACCGATCCTCCAACGCCGTAGACATTGGCGGATGGTTCCTCAGCGACAGTGCCCTCGACCTCGCCAAATACCGCATCCCCGTCGGCACCATCATCCCCGCCGGTGGCTACCTCACCTACTACGAAGACCTCAACTTCGGCCCAACATCGACCGACCCCAACCGCATCACCGGCTTCGGCCTCAGCGACGACGGCGAGACCGTCTACCTCTCCTCCGCCGAGAACGACCAACTCACCGACTACCGCTTCAAGGAAGACTTCGGAGCCTCCCTTCCCGGCGAAACCCAGGGCTACTTTTACAAACCCAGCACCGACTCCTACAACTTCCTCCCCCTCTCCACCCCCACCCCGCACGCCGCAAATTCCCCACCCCGCATCGGCCCCATCGTGATCTCGGAAATCATGTATCACCCTCTTGGTAATGGAGACGCCGAATACATCGAACTCCTGAACGTCAGCAACCAAGACGTCACGCTCTTTGATACCTACTCCAACACCGCCTGGAAATTCACCTCCGGCATTGGATACGAATTCCCGGCCCTCTCTCCCATCGCCCTCGCTCCCGGAGAACGACTCGTCATCACCGGCAACATTCCCGCCTTCAATGACGAATTCACCGTCCCCGCCGGCACTCAGGTGTTGGAATGGACCACCGGGAAACTCTCCAACTCAGGCGAAGCCATCCAACTCGGTCGCCCCGGACCCACTGACGCCAACAACTTCATCCAATACGTCCGTGTCGACCGCGTGAACTACGAGGACACTGCCCCCTGGCCAACCTCGCCCGACGGTAACGGCCCCGCCCTTACCAAGATTGCCGAAAAAGAATACGGCAACGACTACCTCAACTGGACCGCCCTTCCAGCCTCACCCGGCGACATCGCCCCCGGCGAACGCTTCGCGATCTGGGCCGCCGCCAACGGCGTCTCCGACCCGGACCTCGATGACGACGGCGACGGCCTCAGCAACCTCGTCGAATATGCCTTCGGCCTGAACCCTCATGCCGCTGACTTCCATTCACCCCTTACCATGTCAAACTCAGGGAGCAATTATTCCCTCAGCTACAAGGTCGACCTGCGACGAAATGACATCGAAGTCACCCTTCAACAATCCGCCAATCTCACGGATTGGACCACCGTCGAAACCACCCCGGGCCTCGTCAATGGTACCCTCGAAAACAGATCGACGACTCAGGCCACTGAAGGGACCCGTAACTTCCACCGCCTCCTTATTAACCAGAGACCGTAGCCCGATGTCGCCGACCAACTTTTACATCAACTCGGCAAAGAACCGCTTCCAGCGGGGTTGGAAGCGGTCGGTCTTGTCGAATGACATCACGACGTGAGTGGCCTCGCCCACGATTTCATCACGCGGGATCACTCCAAAATATCGTGAGTCCTTCGAGTTGTCACGGTTATCGCCCATCACCGCATGGTTTCGGTCTCCGAGCTTCTCGCTGGCGAAGACCGACTGGCTTCGAAGCTTCTCGTTCATATAAAGAGAACGGTTCCCCGCCATGACGGCCATTTCTTCTTTAAGTATTTTTTCATACACAAGACCAGCGGAGCCGATTCAAATTCCTCCGGTAATAATAAGCTTCGGATTTTCCCATCCCAAACTTAGCATTTCCTTCACCTGAGGATTCATTCAAGCTGGGGCATGATTCTCAAAGAGCTCTTACCCACGCTCCTTGCGATCTCCATCGTAAACGGCATTGGAACCGAGATTCTCCTTCCTCCTGAAACCACAAAGCAGGTCAGTGAGACGCACCAGGGATTCAAAGGGACGACAGGCTACGTCGCCCAATTCGGCGACTCCATCACCTACTCGATGGCCTTTTGGTCACCCATGAGCTGGGATGATCCCTCTAAATTCCTCAAGGACGACGGACTCCCAAAAACACCCGTCAACTCAAGATGGCGCGACACCATCAAGGGAGCACGCGATAAAGGAGCAAAGTTCGCGAACTACTCCGGGTGGAGAGTCGGCCAGCTTTTGAAATCCGTTGACCCGGTGCTCGAGCGCGAGAAGCCCGAATTTGCCATCATCATGATCGGCACCAATGATATTTCCGGCAACAAGGTTCCGAACAATTACCAAGCGGATCTGGAAAAGATTCTCACGAAATGCGTAAAAGCAAACTGCATCCCCATTCTCAACACCATTCCACCCCGCCGTGATCACGAAGACTCGGTCGAAAAATTAAACACCATCATTCGTGACCTCGCCAAGACGACCAAGACTTCCCTGGTGGATTATCACGCCGCCATCCTGACCCGCCGTCCCGGCAAGACCTGGGATGGCACCTTGATCTCAAAAGACGGAGTCCATCCTAGCGGCGGCAAGAGCAATCTCTACGATGAGGAAAACCTCAAAAACTGCGGCTACGCCCTGCGCAACTGGCTTAACTTCCTCATGGTTCGAAAGCTCCATTTCCATCTTCTCGAAAAGTAGGAGAAATCTCTTACTTCAGCCTTCCCTGAATCCGGCGTTGGCCTTTGTCTAACTTCCGAGCACAAAGACCTTTATTAAAATGGCGGACATTTAACTCAATCATTCCGTTCCCTTTTTAGCGCGAGCGATTCGGCTCATCAGCAAACGGTGAACAACCCCTTTCGCCCCCCTCTGCTCCGGGCCAAATGCGCCTTCAAAGCCTTCCCGCCAAAAGCAATTTCCTGCTATGAGGTTGGTCAAGTCGAAGTGTGATTTCTTTGGTTCGGTCGAGGTGTTGATTCTGGTTCGGTTGAGTGGAAGGACTTTCTTGAAAGCCCATATTTACCCCCAACGGGTGGCGTAATGGAGATCAAGGACGAAACGGAATAAGTGCCGGAGGCCGAGCGCAGCGAGTTATGCCGGATTCGTCCTGGAGCGCAATGAAGCCTCCTGTTTTGGAGCCGCCGGGGAATTGCACCCGGGTTGTCTTTCACGAAGGTCTTTCTTCCCCTGGAAGTGTCGTCCATTCGACGATCACAGCCTGCTATCCGCGCGTTTACTTGTTTGCAAAGCGCCAGGTGACTGATTCGAGTCGAGGAAAGAAATGACGGTCTCATCTAGCAATCGGGCGTTCTTTTCAGAACGACCACGGAATTTTTCAAACGCGCGACATTCGTAACA
>CALFSW010000468.1 GCA_937916505.1 uncultured Verrucomicrobiales bacterium
GAAAAATGAAAAATGAAAAATGAAAAATGAAAAATGAAAAATGAAAAATGAAAAAGCAGGATTTATCGCCTTCCCGGCAGCAGACTTTGAGGCGTCGGTCGTTTTCTACCGGGACCATTTGGACCTTCCGATCGTACGGAAAGCCCGTTGGGATGATGGAAACACTTGCTTGTGACTGATGTCGGTGTATGATGTCATTCATGAGAACGGTTATTGACGTGCCGGATGAGATCATCCAGTCCTTGGATCAGGTGAGTGGGGTGGAGAAGCGCTCGCGTGCCTCTTTGATCCGGGAAGCAATCGCAGAATATCTCAAATTGAAGTCGGTGCCTCCGGCAGAGGCAGCCTTTGGCCTGTGGAAGGAGACTCCGAATGAAGGAGTCCAATATCAAAACGATCTCAGGGACGAGTGGGAGACCCGATGAAAGCGGTTTTCGATACGAATATCCTCATTGATTACCTCAATGGAATCGAAGCGGCGCGGCAAGAAATCGCTCGGTATCAGCTTAGAATGATTAGTGTGATCACCTTCATTGAGGTGATGGGCGGTGCCAAGACTTCCGGGGAAGAGAAAACAATTCGAGGATTCTTGGCCTCCTTTGAAGTAGTTGAGTTGTCAGCAGAAATCGCACAAGAAACCATTACTCTGCGGAAGGATCTACGGCTCAAGATTCCAGATGCGATTGTCTATGCAACGGCCCGTGCGGAAGGTTGCTTGATCGTTTCCAGAAACACCAAAGATCTGAAACCAGAGTGGCCGGATGTTAGAGTTCCATACGAGATTTGAAATCGATTCTGAAAGGAGATTGGCATAGATTGAGTCGGTTTTAATCACTGTCGCTAACTCTCTGTGCCAAAGCTCACCCTCATCCGCCAAAATGACATCCATTCGAATTCGTGAGGTTGAAAGGGCAGATGCTGCCTCGGTCTCTGCCTTGATGGGCGAATTGGGATACGATCTCAGTCCTGCAGATGTTGAGCTTCGCATTAAGGTTCACGATTCTTGGTGAGATCGCCGGGCTAAAATACAAGAGCCCCACACTGTTGAGTCTGCCTCGGAGAATTGCTACCCCGGACAAGGAGATCAAGAGCATCGACTTCATCCCGGCCCAGGCCAAAGCCGCGCCCTTCCTGGTGGGGATCACGTTGGAGTGAGCGAGGGGTGCCTATTAGGTCCGCCTTGCAGAAGGATTGAAGTTACTTCAATTGAACCGGCTTGGCTCCGGTGATTTGGAGATTCTTAAACCTGGCGGTGAGGACCAGGGCGTTCGCGGCGGTGGCGTTGATCCTGGGTCCGGCGCTGTAGTCCTGGGGATTGTTGTCGCGGTTGGGCTGGTAGTAGAAATTCCCTTCGGGGGTGTGGGCCATTGCGAAGTGCCAGCGGTTGTAGTCCATGAGTTTACGGAATTGGGCGGGATCGGCGAGGGCTCCGAGGCCGGTCCAGGCGAGTCCGAGGAGAGGGGAGCCATGAGTGTCGGGAAAAGTCTTGGGGTAGTTGCCGATACACCCGGCGGTAAGGAGGGCAAAATCCCGGTATTGCTCTCCGCCGACGGGGCTGACGTGGTGGGCGAGAGCGGTGATCCCGGTGCGGCCCATGTCGGCGTATCCGGGGTTGCGGCGACCGCCATCCTTATACCAAACGTAGCCGATGTCGTTGGTGCCCTTGGCCACGAAGTCGTGGGTGGCTCGGAATTTGTCGGCGGGGACCTCGAGGCCGCAGCGCATCATCATGCCCAGGGTCATTTTGGCCTGCATTGTGATGGCGTTGATGGCTCCGTAGCCATTGCCGCCGGGTTTGTTGGCGGGGCGATGTCCCCAGCCGCCGTTGTCCATTTGCGCTTTCAAGAGCCAGGTTTTGATCTGTTCCAGCTCGGGTTTGATCCAGCCCTCCCGGGTGAGGATGTAATACTCGCAGAGGGCGGTGCCATAGAGGGTGTATTTCCAGCAATCGAGTCCGCCGTAGTCGATGACATCGTTGGTTGACTTGGCGAAGATGCGCATCGATTTCTCGACGGCGGGGAGGAAGTCCTTGTTCCCGCTGCCGAGAAGGGCGAGGGCGGCAAAGGTGTCGGCATCGGGGCGGCCATTCCAGAGTCCGTCGGGTCGCTGGGTTTCGAGGAGGAAGGTGTAACATTCCTTGAGAATGAGGTCGGTCTTGGGGCAGTCGTAGGGGAAGGTTTTGGAGAAGGAACCGTATTTTGTCGGGAGCCCGAGGGTGACGTTCTGTTTCTTTTCGGAACGGATGATCTGGAGGGTGATCTTCCCTTGATGAGAATCGAGGGTCTGGCCGAGCTCCATCATGGGGCCTTCGTAGCCGAAGAATTTGGGGCCGTAGCCGAACTTGTGGGGTTCGGAGAACGGAGTGCCGTTGACGCCGAGAATACGGTCGCCGATTTTCAGGGTGGCATGGGCCGGAGTGTCCGGAAAAAGATAGGCGACTTCGAATTCCTGTGGTCGTTCAAGATTGATCTTCGCGCGGGCTCCGGTGATGCCAAGGTTGATCAGCCAGCCCCCGGCCTGTGCATCTGAGGTGGCTCTGGTTTGCTTGTTCCAGGTGGGGTTTTTACGAAGGGCATGGCCGGGAATAACGGTGACGAAGAGGGCGGCAGTAAGAAGCAGGACGTGGGATTTCATACGCGGGAGCATGGACACGTGTAATGGGAACTTCCCATTACACGTAACTTTGAAGCGTCGGCTCCGACCAAGCGGGTGACAAATTTGTGTTGGTTTGGTGGAGAAGGAATTAAGCGCGCTTGCC
>CALFSW010000469.1 GCA_937916505.1 uncultured Verrucomicrobiales bacterium
CCTTGGTCGACATCGATGCGGATGGCGATTTGGACATCTATGTCTGCAACTACGAGTCGCCCCACCAGCTGTTCCTCAACGACGGCAAGGGCAAGTTCCGCGAATCGGCGCGCGCGTTTGGGCTCGACCAATCCGGCGCGTTCTTGATGGCGGCCTTCGCTGACTATGACAACGATGGTGATCTCGATGTTTATCTACTAGGGCACCGCCACTACCGACCGAACGGACGCCCGAACGAGAACGTGACGGTGGTGAAGGATGGCAAGCTGCAGATGCTGCCGCAATACGAGGACTACTACGGAATCATGTGGCGCGGTGGAAAGAACTTCGAGATCAACAACGTCGGTGCCAGCGACCGGCTGTTGCGCAATGATGGCGGGCACTTCCGCGATGTGACCGCACTGGCGGGGATTTCGATGGCGCGCAACCAGGGCAATTCAGTCACCTGGTGGGACTTCAACCACGACGGTCTGCCAGACATCTATGTCGGCAATGACTTCGAAGATCCTGACCTGCTCTACCGCAATAACGGCAACGGCACGTTCACGGATGTCGCCAAGCAGCAGCTGCCGCACACGGCGTGGTTCACGATGGGAGCCGATTGCGGTGACATCAACAACGACGGCCTGATGGACTTTCTCGCCGCCGACATGGCGGGGACGACGCACTACATGGCAAAGACTACGATGGGGGCGATGGGGCAGAGCACCTGGTTCATGCAGAACGCCGACCCGCCGCAATACATGCGCAACTGCCTCTACGTGAACACCGGCACCGGTCGGTTCATGGACGCCGCATCCATGTCGGGCCTGGCCTCGTCCGACTGGTCGTGGGCCGTGAAGTTCGGTGACCTCGATTGTGACGGGCGCATCGATGTTTTCATCGCCAACGGCATGACGCGGAATTTTAATGACTCCGACAACCCGCTGAAACTCGAAAATCTGGTCGGCAGGACAGAGTGGGATCTCTACGAGGGAACGCCCGCCCGCCCCGAGCGCAACCTCGCGTTTCGTAACCGAGGCGACTTCGACTTTGCTGACGAGAGCGAGACCTGGGGTCTGGGAAGGAAAGCGATCAGTTATGCGGCGGCGTATTTCGATCTCGAGGGCGACGGTGATATAGATCTCGTGGTGGCAAATCTCGACGAGCCGCCGACTATTCACCGCAACGACGGCCAGGATGGTGCGCGCGTCGCATTGCGGTTGGAGGGCGAGGGAGGCAACCGCTTCGGGATCGGAGCGAGCGTGCGACTGCGTACCAAGAACGGTCTGCAGATCCGACAGTTCAATCCGATGCGCGGGTTTTCCTCCTGCGATGAACCGCTGGTGCACTTTGGTCTGGGGGAGGCTACCGTGATCGACGAACTGGAAGTGACCTGGCCCGGCGGAAAGGTATCGGCTTTCAAGAATCTGCGTGCCGACCGGTTCTATACGATTGCTGAATCTACGGCGGCGGCTCCTGCTGTTGAAGGCGACCAGCCGGCGCAGACTATGTTTGGCAAAAGCGACGTCATGCGCGGGGCGCGTCACTGGGAGATGCCGTTCAACGATTTTTCGTTGCAGCCACTTTTGCCGAACCGCTTGTCGCAGTCTGGCCCCGGGATGGCCTGTGGCGATGTTGATGGAGATGGCGATGAAGATTTCTATCTGGGCGGCTGTGCGGGATATCCGGGACAACTGTTGATCAACGATGGGGCAGGGCGCTTCGAGCCGAGATCGTTCTCTGCGGGCGAGCTCCACAAGGCGAGCGAGGATCTTGGTGCGTTGCTGTTTGACTCGGACGGCGATGGTGATCTCGATCTCTACGTCGTCAGCGGCAGCATCGAGGCGCCACCGCAACATGACTCGTACGGCGACCGGCTCTATCTAAATGACGGCAAGGGCAAATTTAGCGCCGCCGGATTCGGGGTGCTACCGGGCAACGCCGACAGCGGTAGTGTGGTGGCTGCAGCTGACTACGACCGCGACGGAGATCTCGATCTGTTTGTGGGTAGCCGCGTCATTCCGGGGCAGTACCCGGTGACGCCGCGCAGCCGCTTATTGGAGAACCGGGACGGTCGCTTCAGTGATGTGACCTACAAGGTGCCCGCCCTCGAAAAATCGGGGCTCGTCACCGGCGCGCTCTGGTCGGATGCGGATGGCGATGGCTGGCTCGATCTCCTGGTGAGCAACGAGTGGGGCCCGGTGAAATTTTTCCGCAATGAAAAGGGAAAACTCTTGGAGGCGACCGCGGAAGCTGGGCTCGATGGCCTGCTCGGATGGTGGACCGGCATCAACGGCGGGGATTTCGACAACGATGGCGATATCGATTACCTCATCACGAACTTTGGACTAAATACAAAATACAAGGCGACGGGCGAGGCTCCGGAATTGCTTTACTACGGCGACGTCGAAGGCTCGGGTCGATCGCGTTTGATCGAAGCGGGGTTCGAGGATGGCGTCCTCTACCCGCACCGCGGATTCAGTTGCTCGCGCAATGCGATGCCGTCCCTCGGCGTGAAGCTCAAGACCTATCACGGCTTCGCCAGTTCGAAGCTCGCCGAGGTCTACTCGCCGGATCGTCTCAAAGGCGCGCAGCGCTTTGAAGTGAACACCTTGGAGACGGGCGTGTTGATCAACGATGGCGGCGCGAAGTTCCGCTTCCGTCCGCTGCCGCGCATGGCGCAGATGGCTCCGGCCTTCGGCTCGGCGATCTTCGATGCGAACGCCGATGGCAATCTCGACATCTACCTCGTGCAGAATTTCT
Organism: uncultured Verrucomicrobiales bacterium; assembly: GCA_937916505.1. Lineage (GTDB taxonomy): Bacteria > Verrucomicrobiota > Verrucomicrobiia > Verrucomicrobiales > Akkermansiaceae > SW10. Next base: position 2,746 of record CALFSW010000469.1, read on the forward strand.
TCGGTCCGCAGATCGAGACACGGCCGATGGATGGTGGCTTGAGTGTCCTGCTGGTGGGTGATGGCAAGGGCGGGTTTTCACCAATCCCAGCCCGTGACAGCGGGCTCGTGGTGGCGCAGGATGCGAAGAGTTTGGCGATGACCGATCTGGCGGGCGATGGTCGGCCTGACCTCGTGATCGGAGTCAACGATGGCCCCGTGCTGGTGTTCGATAATCTTGGGTCGGCGCTACCGATATCGGTCAGGCTTGCCGGTCCGAGGGGCAACCGATCTGGGATCGGCGCTCGCGTGACGCTCGAGTTTGGGAACGGCGCGCAGCGCGTGGGCGAGATTACCGCAGGCGGTGGTTACCTGTCCCAGTCGCCCCCGACGCTTTATTTCAGCCCGCCGCAGGGCACGCGGGCGGAGAAGGTCTCGGTGCGCTGGCCGGACGGAAAGACAACGAGCGCCGCGATCGGACAGCAGTCGCGAGAGGTATTGCTCAAATACGAATAGCGAAGGATTTAGTTTCCCCTTAATCCGTGTGTCGGCTCTCAGTGGGTGGCTCGAAGCGCTTGCGGTAGGCTCGTGGGGAAACTCCCATCATCTCGGAGAACTTCCTCGAAAAAACGCTGTGATCATAGAAGCCGATCTCGAGTGCGATCTCTGTGATCTGCAGTTGTGTGTGGAGCAACAGTTCGCACGCTTTCAAGATCCGTAGTCGCGCGATGTAGAATTGT
>CALFSW010000470.1 GCA_937916505.1 uncultured Verrucomicrobiales bacterium
ATGGCTGCGCGATATCGGGAAGCTTTGGGCCGGAAAAACGAGCGAAGTCCGCGTCTTGTGGCTCGTAGAGAAGGAGGCTTCTTCGTGATGAGGGAATAGCCAGTCACCGACTTCTCTAAAACGAAAAAGGATCTCTCCTTTTACCCTTTTGGTAAGAAGTTTGATGATCGGCGTCGGCGGATCGAGAGGAGTCCTAGACCTACGAATGCCGAGAGAAGGCTGCTGGGTTCGGGAACGAAGGTCGCTTGTCTGTCGGCCCAGAATTGGAGTCCGTCGCTGAGGTTGATGGTCCCGTCGGCAAATGCGGTGGTGTTTCCGAGGTTGGTGTTTCCTCCGGCTGCGGCAATCCCGCCTCCGCCCGCGTCGCCGAATCCGGCACCGTTTCCGCCGGACCAGTCGCCTATCGCTGAGGGATCGGTGTCGGTTCCACCGGAGATGCCATCAAGGAAGAGTTCGATTTGAGGTTGTCCGCCAAGTCCGCCGTTCGTGGTTAAAGTCCAAACGAGCTCGATGTCTCCAGTTGCCAATTGCGCTCCCGAGAGAATGCTGTCCACCTGGAGGACGGTGTTTCCGCCGTTGCTGGCTTGGCGGAGGCTGAGAGTGGTGGTTGAGGGGACGTAAACAAGCGAGAGTCCGATGGTTCCGCCGCCGGTTTCCCAGAGGACATGATTTTGTGAGCTGGCTCCGGCGGGGGCATTGAAATCGACGGAGAGGGCAAACGTGGCGTCTTTGGTATCGACTCCGGTCACCCCGTTGACAGTGCGGCCGTTGAAAGTGGGGAGCGCGTTGTTGAGGGCGTTGAGGGTTTCATCAGGCACTCCGAGGTCGGAGAGGCTGGTGATGGCGACCATCGCTCCTTGGATCGATCCCAGAGATGCGAGCATCGGGGTACATATACGGAAGAAATTTTTGTTCATAGAGATAATGAGAGACTCCACCAAAGATTCCCTATGAGAGCAAGGGAATATGCTGCGAAAGCTGGTTGATCAGTTGGAGCAGGATGAAGTATCTGATTGGATACCTCTGCGGGAAACCGTCGTCGGTCTGGCCCTTGTGGGTGGGGGTATTCTTTTTGCCTGCGGCGAATTCGGCTTCGCGCCGCCTGAGCAAGGTTCGGGAGATTTTTTCGGTCTTTTCGCGATCCCTGGCGTCGAAGAGCCAGAATTCCTGGATAACTTGTTCGGCTTTTGGAAAATGGGTGCGTCCGGGATCAAAGAACTCCTGGCAAAAGCGGAAGTGATTAGAAAAGCAGGCTGATATTCTCATTGCGGGAAATGCTTCCCGCGATGACTCTCTGAACCTATGGCAGAAATACGAATCGATAGAGACGCCGCGCGTGGAGCTTTTCAGAAGCTCGCCACGCGCGCCGGTCTGATCATTCCCGGGATCATTGTGGTCGCCGGGGTGTTCACAAGTTACTTCACGGTCCCGGCCGATTCCGAGGCGGTGATTTTGCGCTTTGGCAAATATAACCGGACGGCCGCGCCGGGGCTTCACTTTAAGATGCCTTTCTGGTTCGAGACCAAGGAAATCATTCCGGTGGCGCGAACGCTCAAAATGGAATTTGGTTTCGGCACCGAGGGAAGCACCAACTCGTATCAAACCCGCCCCCGGGAGTGGGAGGCCGAACAGACCATGATTACCGGGGATAAGAACTCGGCGCTGGTCGAGTGGGTGGTGCAATACCGCATCAGCGATCCTGAAGCCTATCTTTTCCGGGTCCGCGACCCCGAGGACACCATGCGGGATGCTTCCGAATCGGTGATGCGCGAGGTCGTGGGAGACCGGACCGTGGACGAGGTGATCACGATCGGCCGTCAGTCGATCGAAACGGATGCCTTGGTCAAGCTTCAGGGGTTGGTTGATTCCTACGGACTTGGCCTGCAAATCGACCAGCTTCAGCTTAAAAACGTGAATCCGCCGAGGGCGGTTCAGTCATCCTTCAACGAGGTGAATCAGGCGCAACAGGATAAGGCGAAACAGATCAACGTGGCCAAGGGCCTCTATAATAAGGCAGTGCCCCGAACAGAGGGTGAGGCCGATCAAAAAATCAGTGCCGCCGAGGGGGGGAAGCTGCAGCGCGTCAATGAAGCGACGGGTGATGCCGAGCGCTTTCTGGCGCTCTTCAAGGAATACGAAAAGGCTCCGGCGATTACCCGCCAGCGGCTCTATCTGGAAGCAATAAAAAAAGTGATGCCACGTTTAAAAAGTAAAGTAATTATGGATGGAGAGGCTACCAAACCGCTGCCCCTTCTCGACCTCAATAACGCCTTAAATGGAAAGGGAGGTGCCCGATGAAAAAAGCGATTGGATTTTTAATAGCGGCTTTCGTGCTGATCATCCTGTTGTTCATGACCGGGACGATCTACACGGTGCGAGAAGACCAGCAGGTGGTTTTGACCCAGTTTGGTAAGCCGGTGGGAGAGCCGATCACTGAAGCGGGATTGCATTTCAAGATGCCCTTCATCGTGAAGGTCAATGTGATCGAAAAACGGGTTCTGGCCTGGGATGGCATGAGTTCCCAGATGCCGACGCGTGACAAGACCTACATTCAGGTGGATACCTTCGCCCGATGGGAGATCTCCGATCCTCTCGCTTACTTTCAGAAGTTGCGTGACGAGCGAAGTGCCCTGTCTCGTCTGGATGACATCCTGGGATCAGAGACGCGGAATGCGGTGGCCAAACACGACCTGATCGAGGTGGTCCGCTCTACCAAGGACCGCCAGCCTGAAAGGACCGATTTGCAGACCGAGTCGGAGATTGATTTTGAAGTGATTCAGGTCGGTCGTCGAACGATTGAGCAGAGTGTCTTTGAGACAGCCAAGTCCAAGCTTGAAGACTTTGGGATCACCTTGCTTGATCTGCGTTTTAAGCGGATCAATTACAACAGTGAGGTCGCTCCGGATATCTATCAGCGCATGATTTCCGAGAGACAGCAGATCGCCGAGCGTTTCCGCTCCGAGGGTGCCGGTGAGGCTGCGCGCATCAAGGGAACGATGGAACGAGAAGTGAAAAAGATCGAATCTGAATCCTACAAGCAAGTGCAATCCATTCTCGGTGAGGCCGATGCCGAATCGACCCGGATTTACGCCGAGGCTTACGGTGGAACTCCCGAGCAGGAGAGTTTTTATGAGTTCGTGAAGACACTCGAGGCCTACGAAGACATCCTTGACGAAAAGACCACGGTGATCCTTTCGACCGACTCGGACCTGTTTAGATTTTTGAAGGGGTCTAAATAAGAATTTGGGAGAACTATTTCAAACCGTCACTTTTCCAGATTGGAAAGTGGCGGTTTTTTTGTGGGGTGAAAAGCAGATTGCCTCCGTTCGTAGTCACGCTAGCTTGTAAATCGTGAAAAACGCATTGATGATTTTTTGATTGGTTGTGGGAGTGTCTTCGGCGCAGGTGGATGTTTCGGTTGCCGGATTGCAGGTTGTGGGGAAGGGATACAAGCCGGGGGGAGAGGCAAATAAGAATGCCCAGGAGTTGCGTGCCTTCAATTGGCATACTGGAACGAGGGTGGCTCTTCTTTTGACGAGCAAAGACAAATCGATCGTGAATTTGGATAAGGATGGCTCAAAAGTGACGGTGTTTGGCGATGATTTGGGGACTGATTTTACCAAGGCGAAGGGTAAATTTTCGAGAAAAGGAGCGAACTTTGGGTTCCCCAATTTGAGTGAGGACGGGAAGGCCTTGATCGTCGAAATCGAATCGTCCGGTGTTCCTGAAAAAGGGGCCGGGAACCTGGCCTTGAAAGGTGAGCTTTTGGTCTCGGTTGCCTCGAAGAGCGAGATGAAGAAGTCGAAGGCGGTGGAAGTGAAGAAGGGCGCCAAGGTGGTGGTGGGAGAGCATACCTTTAAAGTGGAGGAAGCCGGGAAACCTGATTGGGGTGATGATCCCATGTCTGTCAGCTTTACCAGTTCCGTGAATCACAAGGATTTCAAAGGTTTCGTCTTTTATGATTCCGACGGGAAGGTTGTGGAGTCCGACCGAACCAGCAGTGGTTCGATGGGAATGTTTGGGAAGAGAACGTATTCCGTGACCTTTAATCTCAAGAAGAAGGTCGATCAAATCATTCTGGGGCTCGACGCCTGGACCGATTTGGAAGTGATCAAGGTGCCGGTCGATTTTAAGGTTCCGGCCGGGCTTTGATCCGCCGCATTTGGGCGATTGAGAGATTGATAATGAGGAGGTTCGGGGGGAGAGTAAAACCATGAAAAGGTTCTTATTCTCGGGCTTGTTGACGTTTGCAGCTGTCGGCCAGTTGTGCGGACGCACCTGGACGGACGTCAAGGGGCGCAAGATTGTCGCGGAATACGTGTCCCAGAGCGCTGATGCGGTGATCTTGAAGCTCAAGAGCGGTAAGGAGGTGACCGTTCCGATCAAGAACCTAAGCCGCGAGGATTTGTCGTATTTGATCGATCTGGATATCGAAGAGGCCAAAAAGAGCCCACCGAAAGAAACTCCGGGCGATGATAAGATGAAGGAAGACAAGGGTGACGGGGAGAAACCGGCGGAGGACGCTGGTGTTCCCGCTGCCGAATGGACCAAGCCAATTCTTAGGCAGGCGGTGTTAGCGGCACCGCTTGAACCCCAGTCTGAAAAGAAGGGCGATTTTAATCACTACTCATCGGGAAATTTCCGCATCGTGGCAGACAGTCGATTGAAGTCCAAAGGGATCGAGACCATTCTGGAAGCGTGTGAACTGACCTGGATCTACTGCGGTTCCCTGCCGTTTGGAATGAAATCCCGATACGAGCCGGTCAATGGAAAGTATGAAGTCCATACCATCGCGAAGGATGAGGACTGGGTTGAAGCCGGCTATCAGGAGAAGACCCGATCCAACTACGACCCAGCGACGGGTAAGATCAATATCTGCCTCGAAAATTTTGGGCTCAGCTCGGGAGGGAGTGGAGGCGAGGACAGAATGAGGAGCTTGGCGGGACAGATGATTTTACATTTCACCGGCGCGATGATGCCGCAGGTTTATGACCGGAACCTCACCGACTGGTTTAAGGAAGGTTTGGCCAATTTAATCAACTGCGCGATCTACGAGAAGAGTTCCTTTGACTACAAGGAGGTGATCGAGGAAGCCAAAGATCTTTTGCTCGAAAAGAGCCGGTCAGGAGCCAAGCCGCTCTTCAATAAAAAGGAAATCGAGATGCCCCATATCTCTGATCTCATCATCACCAGCACCAATGGCGTGGCCGATGAAGACGCGCGTCGCCGCTTCCTGGGGCATTCATTGATCGTGATGACTTATCTTGTCTACTTGGACGAAGAGGGGAAAGCGACTGGGATGAGGGACGGGTTACGCTATTTAGCTGATTTTCAGAAGAATCTCCCCGAAAGGATCACTGCTGCGAACCAGGAAGAGTTGGATCAGAAAGTGGCCGAGTTGAAGAAAAAGCAGAAAGAGATGGGAGATCATGCGACCCAGAAATTCTTCCGTGAACGCCCTTGGGCCGAAGTGGAAGCTGATATTGCCAAGCACTGGAAGCTGCATGGCATGAACCTGGTGTTCCCGGGTGCGAAGGAGGAGTAGGGTGTCTGAGTTCAACGTTTCTCCCTCATTTTGGTCGGGCGTTGCAGTTAGGCGCTTACTTTTAGATTGATCCCAGGGACTACTCTGCTTGGCCGTCCGAATCGAGGCTGAGCTCAACAAAGAGAAATCAAAAAGCCCGACTCTGACGAGCCGGGCTTTTGGTGATCTTTGGAGAACTCCGGACTAGCCGTAGAGTTCTTCCATGATTTCAGGGTCTCCCATGAGCTTCTTGCGTTTGGCGGAGACTTCTTCCCATTCCTTTTTCAGGCGCTTGACGAAATCGTCATCTTTTTCGCCGTCCTCCCGGCCTCCGGAGTATATTTTGACGGCTTTCAGCATCGCATCGCTGAAGTCGGTGATACGGGAATCAATCTTGGGAGCGATTTTCTCGAGCTCTTCGAGGGCTTCCTTTGCCTCCTCTTTTTCGGCTGCACCAAATTCGAACTCACCGGACCAGACCATTCTTTGGATTTTCTTGGAGATTCCGGAGGTGTTGGTGTCGATTTGGTGGAAAGAACCACCAAGGGAGAGAACCGTTTTCGGATTCTTCTTGGCAACGCTGAGAAGGATCTGGGCCGATTGGTGGTTGGGCATCTTTTTCACCACGTCTTCGAGAAGGGCAATGATCTTGGCCTCAGCGAGAGCGGCTGGTTTGGCTTTGATGAGCGCAGCGACCTTGGCGAAATCGTCGATGGTGGATTGAACTTCTGCTGGTTTGTCTTTGGAGGCAACCATGAGGGCTTCGTCGAGGGTTTTGAAGCTGAAGACCTGAATGGCGATGAGCTTGTCGATGCCATCAAGAACAAGGATGTCGGAAACCCCCTTGATGTTCTCGTGAGGGACACCCACGAGGTTGCAGCCTTTCTTGGTGGCGCCGCGGATCTTGCCGGCAACTCCACCAATACGGGTCACTTTGCCATCGGCAGTGATCGCTCCGGTGCAGGCGAACTTGTCGTCGAGCTCCAGTCCGGTGAAGAGGGAGTCGAGGATGATGGACATGGCCGTTCCGGCGGAGGGGCCATCGAGAAGGGTGTCCTTGTCTTCGAAGGTGATCTCAACTTTGTATCCGGAAGGAATGCGACCATCCTCTTCGTGGCGGACGCGCATGAGCTTTTTGATCTCCTCGAGGGAGTTTCCGGTCATGTCGCCGACCTTTTGGTCGATGTGAAACTCGATGCCCTCGGTGTCCTTGTCGCGAAGGGCAGTGGCGCTGAGGGAGGCTGCCGCTCCGGCATGGCGACCGTTTGAGAGGGTCCGGACGGAGAGTCCATAGACAGTGCGTTGGGTGGCGGCGAATTTTGCGGCTTCACCACCGGGGATGGTTTCGGAGCGTTCCTTGAACTCGCCTTGCTTGCGATCCCAAGGATTGTTGAAGACGGGGGCTTCGAGCATGTCTTTCCAGTCGGCTTCTCCGACTTTCTTCTGATAGCCCTTGAGCTTGTCTTCATATTTGCCATCGGGATCGAGACGCAGCGCAATGTCGATGCAGTAGGCCGCGCACTTTTCATTGTCCTTATTGCCCTTTTTACGCATGAGCGAGCGGATGCCACGGTAGATTTTCGAGGAAATGTCGGATTTGTTGGCGTCTTCTTTGACCGTCATACCCCGGTCCTTAAGGTCCTGGAGGACGTCTTTAAAGGTTTCCGATTTTGGCTCGAGACGGCCCGCAATGGCCAGGGAGTTTGAGCGGAGCTCGTAATTGACTTCATTTTCTTCTTCGTCGAAGTCACGGGCGACCGAGAGGAGCCCGGAGAAAAGAGCGGTTTGGGAGATCTTATCGAGTGAGAGTTTCTTTTCACTAAAGATCTTTTTCTCCATGTTGGGAGGGCGATAAGCTTTGGCAAAAATCACTCCGGTGAGGAGCAGAAAGATTGAGAACAGGCGAATTTTCATGATGAGGGACGAGGTATGACGTTTTTTGTTTAAGTTTCAAATCCCAAAGCGAGGGGATGTGGGCTGGATATCTTTATTTGTTCTCTGCCGGGAGGTATATTTTGCGAAGCTTGCTTCGGAAGATGGCGAGCTTTGCCTGGAAGGTCTCCAGGTCTTTTTTTCGGAGTTCTTCCTGATTATCAAGGAATGCGGAGGCCCCGCGTCCGACGGAATTGAGCTCTTTGATGAGGTTGATGGCATCATCAAAGACGGTTTCTTCGGCCCGCTGGAGACGTCGCTTCATGGGGTCGAGGGTTTCCTTGGTTTTTTTGTAGGCGTCCTTCATCGCCCGTGCAAGGGTCTTGTCGATGGTATATCGAAACCTGGAAAGTTCCTCGAGCCGGCGGTCGAGTTCCTGCGCGAACATGAAGCGGGTGAAGTAGGCCGGGCGGCGAATGGCTTGCTCGGCGAGCAAGGTGGCCGAGAGGTGTCCGGGCCAAAAATCGCGGGCTTTGACCAAGCGGCCTTCCACGGAGGAGAGGCCGAGAAAAGTCGCCAGGTTTTTGGTTTGCAGGGCTTTTTGTCGAACTTCCTCGTATCCGGCCATCGCAGAGACAAGCCTGGCGTCAGGTTTGCCATCGGCGAAGTAGAGTTCGCGGGCTGCTTTGAAGGTGGGAGCTTCGATGACCTCGTATTTGGTAAAGAAGGAGGCCTTCTCCATCACGAGGAGGGCGGTCATTTCCTCCATCATGCCGGATCCCACGATCAGCCGGGTGCCCGGAGCCAATTTGAGGGCTTCGAGGCGGAGGAGGAGTTCCCAGGCGGCGACCGGTTTTTCAAGGCGACCATCGGCACGGAGGCGGGCAAAAAGGATGGTGTTGCGACGCAGGGGGCGGTTGGTAACGGCGGAATCAAGCATCATGGCGATGGGAGTCGCGATGTTTTCACGGTTTTTGGCGAGATACCGTCGTTTGTTGGTGTTGATGTTGAGGTTGTATCCTTCGGGAAGGGGGTTGAGGTTGGCGGCGAAGAAGGTCTCGAGTGTCCCGTGCAAGGAAGAGAGGTCGAAGCCGGGCTCGGGTTGAAAACGAAGAGCGTCGGTTTTAGAAGTGACTTCTTTTCCGGTCTTTGGATCGGTGCGGGTGGTCGCTTCGGTGGTGGTGATGACGAGGCTGGTGGTGATGAGCCCGGAGGAGGGTTTGTCGCCTTCTTCGAGTCCGACGGCGAACATGGGGATTTCGGTGAGGAGGGCGGTGACGGCATATTTGGCGTTATTCCCATTGGCGGGGCCGGGTTTGTCAGGCTTCCCGGGCACCACGGGGAGATTGATCACCTCGAAATCGGTGACTTTGGCGACGACTCCCTGCCAACGTTTGGAGGTTCCGGCTGACTCATGGAGTTTGAGGGCCGGATCACTCCCGTCGGTTTGGTTCAGGATGTCGAGGAGGAGCTGACCGAGACGGTAGCCTTCCGAATCAGTGGGGAGTTTGGCAAGCCAACCGGCGACGGCGAAGAGGTTGCGTTGGGCGGACTTGACTTCCGCGCCCCCGGGTTGCGGACGGTCTTCTCCACTGAGGAAGGCGCTCTGAATGGCCCGGGTTCTGGGTTGGGCCGGCGAAAGGCGCTGGCTGAGAGTGAGGGCTTGGGCGCGATGGCGGATTTGGCTGGCAGATTTCGGGAGGGGGCCATCGGCCAAAGTGGCAAGATTTTGAGCGAGTTCGCGAATGGCGTCCACGTCGAGAGGGAGGAGGTCGCGACGAATCAGGGGCTGGGAATCGTTTGCGGGAACGTATTTCGTGGCAGCGGTGGCTGATAAGGCCAAAGCGATCAGAAAAACCGGGAGAAGGATTCGCATGGGGATGGCACACTACCTTGGGAGGTGCTTGTTGCAAAGTCCTATGCTTTGAATGCCAAGTGGAGAATTTTTCGGGTTTTCCGGAATAAATGCGATAGAAATTTCTCATACTCCCCAACTTCGATCATCATGAATACCCTGATCTTACTCCTTCCGGTTGCCGCGTTATTGACGGCCTCGTGTTCCTCGGGCGAATCGGGCTTCCATGCGAATCTGAACAAAAATGCCATGACCTTTAACCAGAAAGGAGCGGATTTCGGAGAATGCGGGTTGGTGAGCCAGTTTGAAAAGGGGAGGGCCAGTGCCAGCCAGGCCGCTGGTGGCGGATGAGCGTCTTGCTCGAATTAAGGAGCCAGTTGGTTCCTCAAATGCCACCTATCCATCGATATCCAGAGCTATGAAATACTTTCTCCGTCCTGTCATTCTCGCGGTTTTGACCCCGACGATCTTTGCCCAGAGCCACGATTTGTTTCCACGCGGGGCAAACAGGCTGGATTTCGAAACCGATGGCCTTTTCAGCGGAGATATCGATGTCATCAGCTCCAAACTTGGCTTTGAGCAGGTCCGGGGAAGTTGGAATTTTTCCGGAAGTGTGGGGCAAACCCATCATCGCGTGGAATACACGCCGACTTTTGTGACTTCGGCAGCTACGAGAAGAGAAGGTGCCCAAAGTTTCGATTTACAGATCGAGAAGACGATCAATCCCTATCTCACCCTGACCGGGTCGCTCGCTTCTAGCCAAGGGTATACCGATCATCGCTCGATTTGGATCTCCGAGTATTACGATCAATTGAATGGCTTGAATCCGGCCTACCGGGAGGCGGACCCCGAATCATTCTCGGGATCGCTGGGCCTGCAATGGAACTATGATCCGGGGAACAGCTTTGTCTCGGTCACTTTCTCGCAAGCTGATACGGTCATCGTTCCGGGATGGGAAACGGAGTTCGACGAAATGACGGGAGATTCGTTTCTGTTTTCAACGAATGACACTCTGCGGACCTTCAGCGGGACTGCGATTTGGAATGCCGTGGTGAATTCGAGAATGCGGGCCCAGCAGACCTTGAGGATTGGTCGAACCCAGAGCCGCAAAATCAGAACCCGCTTTCAAAGCGAACTCTCATATGCGGTCACCAACGATCTCACCGTTCGATTGCAATTGGGCGGAGCGCACGAAGATCCTTCCTTTATCGCCCGTTACGGAGGATTGGGTGTGGTTTACGAGCTTAATCCTCAATGGCAGGTGAGCCTCAACTATCGCTATTATGAGGACACCGGGGAGGTGAACACCTCGAATTTTAATACGTCGGCACCGGCAATTGCCACGCGCGAGATTTCGGCCGGACTCCGGTGGTCGAATGGGAACACCAGCGTTCTTGGAAGTGTCGGATATTACGGGATCGATTACGAAAGTGTTGCCGGGACGGGAAATGTCTTTTTTTCCCGGCTCTACCAGGACCGTGATTTTACCGCAGTGCGATTGGCGGTGAGCCATAAATTTTAGGAAACATGAAGATGAAGAAAATATTAGCGGTGGCCGGTTTGGGGCTGGCTTCAGTTGCAAAATTGCAGGCTCAAGCTTCGGTGGGGCAGCAATTGCCGGGACTCATTGGCTTTACCCAGGCACCACGGTCGGCTCCGTTGCAAAACTTGAGCGAGTTTGATTATAACGATCTCGAAGGGCAGGTGGCCCTGGTCGTTTACC